>JBAVFZ010000001.1:0-13100 GCA_049684495.1 Anaerolineales bacterium
CTGAAACCCGCCATCGAGTCGCGGAAGGATCGAATCCAAAAGTCCTCTCCTCGAACCTCCCCCACCGGCTGCCTTCCGACCACCCCCTCCCCTTCGGATTTTTCTCTTTCCGGCAATAATGAATTCCCCCTCCCTCCCGTGATACGGGAGGGAGGGGGAGGCGCAGGCCGGGGAGGATGGGATGGGGCACGGGAAATAAAAAGACGAGCGGCCCTATCGATCCGCTCGTCCTGTTCTTGGCAGAGTACCGATGATCCGGTTTTATCCGCAGGTGGTGATCAGCCCGAAGAGCATGTTGAAGGGCGAGACGCAGTACAAATTCATCGAGTCAAAGACGACCGCCACGATCAGAGCCAGGATGCACAAACCGGCGATCACCAGGCAGCCTACGATCAGACCCTTATTGCTCTTCCCCGCCTTGGCGGGCGGAGGCGCATATTGTTGCTGCGGCGGAGGCGCATATTGCGGCTGCGGAGGAGGCGGCTGGCGAGTTGCGGCCGCGGCCTGCCGGCCGGAGGCGGCCACCGTAGCGGCGGCTCCCTCGCCCTGGAACGTCATCAACACATTTTCCCCAAAGCCGACTTCATCGCCGGGGGCAAGATTGCGCGGCGCGGTGAGCCGTTGGCGGTTGACAAACGTACCGTTGGTCGACCCGAGATCCTCCAGCACATACCCTCCGCCGCGACGGGAAATGCGCGCATGGTTGCGGGATAGTTCGGAATCCTGGATGACGATGTCATTGCTGGCCTCGCGGCCGATGCTCATCGAATCCATCGTCAGCTCGAAAACCTTGCCGGGGTTGGGGCCTACATTCATCACCAGACGATATCGCTCGGGCATTTTCTCCTCCGGGATAAGGGATTATCTGGAGTGTACTCTCAGACAACCCCGGAGTCAAATTCCATGCCGTCGGCCCGCTTTTTATCGGATCCCGCGTAAAGGCCGCATAAAACCCGACCCGTTTTTTTCGTATTGCCAAAAAAACAAGCCTCCCGCTTCCGGGTTCACCTTTTCTTTTTTTGCATGTGTTTATAGAATAGGATTACCGGCTTCGCCACCACAACGGAACCCCGCTGCGTGCCCAGCCTTCACGGCACATCAATGCAAAAAGCCCCAACCGCCGGAGGAGGGGTTGCGGAACGGCGGATGCCCGGCGGTCACCCACCGGGATTCCGGCACCGGCAAACCCTGTACGCCCAACGTTGCAGATGCGCAACGCAATCTATTCCCCGAGGATGGATACATGACAGAGCCGCCTTTCCCCCAAACACCCGCACCGCCTCCCCCGCCAGCCGAGTCTCCAGCGCCCCAAACACCCATGCCGCCCGCATCGCGGATAGAACCACCTTCCCCTCATAACCACAATCCATCCTTATTGCGCAGGATCATTGCGGCCGCCGCCGTTCTCCTGGTGTTGACCGCATTCCTGTTCCTCTATTCCTATCCGAATGAACCCGAAAAGAACATCCCCCTGGCAATGGGATTCATCGTGGTGGGCATCGTCCTTTTTCTCCTCACGCTGCTGATCAAACCCTCCGCGGCGGAGAGCCGTCCGGCGGCCGATCTCCGGCTTCCCCGCCGCGAAATTTGGATTGCGGCCGCGGTCCTGCTCGGCATCCTGGCCACCGTGATGATGCTGGTGTTTCTGCAATTCGACCGCCAGAATTACATCCCCGTGATGTCGATGTGGTTCGGCGCCGCGGCCTGCTACCTGACCGCCTTTGCCGGCGCGCTGCCCGCGCGGGCGGAGTGGGCCGCCTGGTGGCGCACGCACTGGAAGGAATGCCTGGTGGTGGGCGGGATTACGATCCTGGCGGCCGTGCTCCGGTTTTATAAACTCGGAGAAATTCCCCACACCGTCAACGGCGACGAAGGCTGGCTCGGCAGCATCGCCCAATCCGCCATCCATTCGCCCTACGCCAATCCCTTCGCGCTGTGGCAGAATTTCGGCGGGATGTATCTCCAGGCGATCAACCTGGGGATGATGGTCCTGGGCGCCAGCCCGCTTTCCCTGCGGTTGATGCCGGCCATCGCCGGAACGCTCGCCATTCCCGCGCTGTATCTGTTCGCGCGTCAGATTTCCGGGAAGCGGATCGCGATCCTCGCCGCCATTCTGCTGGCCATGTCGCACACGCACATGAATTTCAGCCGCACGGTGGGCGTCGGGTACATCCAGGACACGTGGCTGGTGCCGCTGGAGTTGTATCTGCTCCTGACCGCCCTGCAGAAACAAAGCCGCCTGCGGGCGGCGGCCGGCGGCCTCCTGCTGGGGATGCATTTCACCATCTACCTGACCCCGCAGATTTTCACCGGCATGCTGGCGGTTTTCTGCATCCTGGTGCTGTTGTTCTTCCGGCGCTCACTCCCGCAGGCCGGCCGCACCTTCGCCGTCTTCTGGGGCGGTTTGGCGCTTATGCTGCTTCCGGAAGCGGTATTCGCCGCGACTCATCCCGCCGATTTCTTCGAACGCCTGAACCTGGAAGGCACCCTCCAGTCCGGGTGGCTGGTGAAGCAGATGCAGGCGACCGGGCAAACCACCGTCGAGATCCTGTTGGATCGGGTGACGCACGCGTTCCTTTCGCTCATCTACTACCCGGCGATTGATTACTACGGCTCGTTAATCCCGGTGCTCAGCCTCTTCACCGGGGTGTTTTTCCTGATCGGGCTGGGGATCTCGCTGTGGAGGACGCGCTCGATTAATCATCTTCTCCTGAACGGATATTTCTGGGTCGGGCCGCTCGCCATCGGATTATTCTCCATTCCCGCATCGGCCGATTCCTACCGCGTGTTGATGATCCTGCCGGCCGCGATCCTCCTGGCCGCAATCGGCTTGGACACGGCTCTGAACTCCATCGGGGCGGATTGGGGCCGGAACAGGGCGACCTACGCCGGGGTGGCCGCCTTCCTCCTGATATTTCTCTTCGCATTCAACCAATGGACCTACTTCGTCGATTTCGCCGGTAAATGCCGGTACGGCGGCGACCGGCAAACCCGGTTTGCTTCCTACCTGGGAAGTTACCTGGTAACCCTGCCGCCCGCGGAAACGGTGTACCTCCTCAGCGACGACGTATTCCGTTTTGGCACGCATCCTTCCACCAATTTTCTCAGCGGCGGCAGGCCCGTCACCAATCTGCCGGATCCGATCGATTCCGCAGAGCCGGTCTCCGGCGAAATCCTGATCGCCAGCCCGGATCGAATCCCGGAATTGCTGGCCTGGATCCACGAACATCCGGGAGGCAAACTGGATACGTTTTACGATTGTCAAACCCTTTTCCTGCTCGCTTACCACGTGCCATAGGCAGGCGGTACGGAATGGACCCGCGCGAATACGCGTTGATGTACGCCGTGGAAGACAGCCATTGGTGGTACCGCGGGATGGCGGCCATCACCTGCGCATTCCTGGACCGCTGGTATGAAAAAAACAGACCGATTCGCATTCTGGACGCCGGCTGCGGGACGGGGGCGGCCATGACAACCACCCTCGCCCGGTACGGAACAGTTTGGGGGATGGATATCGCCGCGGAAGCCCTGGAGTTATGCCGGCGGCGGGGCGCCGCGCGCCTGGCGCGGGCGACGGTGTCGCGCCTTCCGTTTCCCGATGGCGCATTCGACCTGGCGACTTCCTTCGACGTCCTGTATGAACAGGCGGTTCCTTCCGACTTGGAATCGCTCCGGGAATTGCGGCGCGTGCTCGCGCGGGGCGGCCGCTTGCTGCTTCGCCTGCCGGCCTACGCCTGGATGCGCCGATCGCACGACACCGTCGTGCAGACCCGCCACCGGTATACGCGCGGGGAGGTGGAAACCCTCCTGCGCGAAAGCGGATTCCGGGTCGAGCACGTATCCTATGCCAACGCCGCGCTCCTGCCCGCCGCGATCCTGAAAAAAATCGGTGAGCGGCTATTCCCCCCGGCCATCCCGCAATCCGACCTCGCCCTGCGCATGGGGTTCTTCAACGGAGTCCTGACATGGATCCTCGCCGGTGAAGCACCGTGGGTGACGCGCTTCGGAATGCCGTTCGGGCTGAGCGTGATCGGCGCGGGGGTCAAGCCGTGAGCGCGCAGGCTTCCACCAGTTCTCCCGGGTTGTCCAGCATCAGCGCGGTGTTCCCGGCCATGAACGACGGCGGAACGATCGCAAGCATGATCTGGACGGCGCGCGCGGCGCTGCGCCGGGCGACGGCGGATTATGAGATCATCGTCGTCAACAACGGCAGCCGGGATTACACCGCCGCGGTCCTCGCGGAATTAGCCGGCGCGATGCCCGAATTGCGCGTGATCACCCGCGACCAGGCGCTGGGGTACGGGGGCGCGCTGCGCGCCGGTTTTTCCATGGCCGCCAAAGATTGGATTTTCTACACCGACGGCGATGCCCAATACAATCCGCTCGAGCTCGGCCTGCTGGTGGACGCCGCGGCGGAGGGCGTGGACGTGGTGAACGGATATAAAACCGCGCGCATGGACCCGTGGTACCGCACGGTCCTCGGCCGGTTGTATCATCACACCGTCCGAATCCTGTTCGGCTTCCGCCTGCGGGACGTGGATTGCGATTTCCGGTTGTTCCGCCGCGCCATCCTCGCGACCGCGCCGCTCTCCAGCACAACCGGAACGATCGGCCTGGAGATCGTCAAACGCTTCCAGGACGCCGGCTTCCGGTTCGCGGAAGTGCCGGTCAGCCATTATTACCGCCGCTACGGCGATTCGCAGTTTTTCCATCCCCGCCGGCTGTTCCGGATGGCGAAGAACCTCGCCGCGCTGTGGATCCAACTCGTGCTCCGCAAAGGCCGTTCATGAACAAACCGTCGATCGAAAAAGATTTTTCCGGCAGGCGCATCCTCATCACCGGCGGCTTGGGGTTCATCGGCAGCAACCTCGCCCGCCGGCTGGCGGATCTCGGCGCGGAGGTGGCGCTGCTGGATTCGCGGCCGGGACGATTGGGAGGCAACCCCTATAACATTTCCGGATACGAATCCCGGCTGCGGGTGCGGGCGGCCGACCTGCGGGACGCCAACGAAACGGCGGACGCGGTCCGCGGTCAGGAATTTATTTTCAATCTCGCGGGCCAGGTCGGCCATGTCCAAAGCATGGAGGATCCGCTTTCCGATCTGGAGATCAACGTCCACGGCCAGCTTTCCTTCCTTGAAATCTGCCGCCGGGAAAACCCCGGCGTCAAAATCCTCTTCGCCGGCACGCGCCAGGTATACGGACCGCCGCGCTACCTGCCGGTGGATGAAGCCCATCCGCTCAATCCGGTGGACGTCAACGCGATCCATAAACTGGCCGCCGAGCGTTACCACACCCTTTACCAGCACGTCTACGGCCTGCGGTCGGTCGTTCTGCGGATGACCAACATTTACGGGCCGCGGATGCGGGTTAAGGACGGACTGAAAAATTTTTTCGGGCTGTGGATCCGGCAACTGTTGCAGGGCGAGGAGATCACCGTCTACGGGGACGGCAGTCAGCTGCGGGATCTGCTGTTCGTCGAGGACGCGGTGGATGCGCTTCTTCTGGCGGCGCTGCATCCCGGAGCCGACGGGCAAATCTTCAACCTGGGGGGCGCCGAACCCCTCTCGCTGCTGGAACTGGCGAAACGGATGATCGAAATTCACGGCGGCGGAAGCTTCCGTCGGATCCCCTTCCCGGCCGGCCGGAAGAAGATCGACATCGGTTCCTACGTATCCGATATTTCCAAAATCCGGATGGAACTCGGGTGGGAACCCATCACCCCTTTCCGGGACGGCCTGCGGGCGACCCTCGAATACTACCGCCGGCACGGCGAACATTATTGGTGATGCCGCGATGATCCCCGTTTTGGATATTGCCCGGCAGGATAAAAGCCTCCGCCCGGAAATCGATGCGGCGATCGCCCGCGTGATGGATCGGGCGCAATTCATCCTGGGCGCCGAGGGGGAAGCCTTCGAGCGCGCGTTCGCGTCGTATTGCGGCGTGGCGCATGCGGTCGGAGTCGGTTCCGGGACGGATGCGCTGCAGGTCGCGCTGCTGGCATGCGGGATCGGTCCGGGGGACGAGGTGATCACGGTCTCGCATACCTCCCCGGCCACCATCGCCGCGGTGGAACTGGCCGGGGCCTCCGCGGTTCCGGTCGACATCGATCCGCGCCGGTTCACGATGGACCCACGCCGGATCGCCGCCGCGTTCACCCCCCGCACGCGCGCGCTGCTCCCCGTCCACCTGTACGGCCAGCCCGCCGACCTCGAACCGATCCTGGAATTCGCCGCCCGGCACGGCCTGCCGGTGATCGAGGATTGCTCGCAGGCGCACGGGGCGCGCTACCGGGAAAAGCGGGCCGGGGCGTGGGGGCGGATCGCCACGTTCAGTTTTTATCCCACCAAAAACCTCGGCGCGTACGGCGACGGCGGAGCCGTGCTCACCGGCGACCCGCAACTGGCCGAGCGGGCGCGCCAGATCCGGCAGTATGGATGGGATTCGGCCCGCGTCAGCCGGCGCAAGGGAATAAACAGCCGCCTGGATGAAATCCAGGCCGCCATACTGAATGTCAAACTGGGCCGGTTGGACGGCTGGAACGCCGAACGCCGCGCGCTGGCGGCCATGTACGACAGCCGCTTGGCGGGCAAAGACCTGACCATTCCGTACGCCGCTCCGGATTCGATGCACGTGTATCACACCTATGTCATCCGCCATCCGCGGCGCGATGCGCTGCGAGCGTATCTCGCCGCGCGCGGAATAAGAACCTCGATCCACTTCCCCCTGCCGGTCCACCTTCACCCGGGATTTTCCAGCCTGGCCGGCTTTTCCGGAAACCTGCCGGAAACCGAAGCGGCCTCCCGGGAGGTCCTCACTCTGCCCCTCTTTCCCGGGATGCGCGAGGACGAACTGCAGCAGGTGGTCGACGCCGTCAACGCCTTCCGATAATCCCTCCACGAAGCCCGCCCCGGTTGGGGTGGGCCGGGGAGCACGAAGGAAAACCGGAAGTGCACGAAGGGTTAATATTTACAAAAACTTCGTGTTCTTCAGGTCTTTCTTCGTGTCCTTCGTGGATTCTTATGCAACCGCCACAATTTCTCCATATTTCCCGCCTAAAATCCTCTTGACTTTTCCAAAAGCCGGCCTTATTATTTAGTTCGCTTAACTATTTAGAGAGGTTAACCTATGGCCGCAAGCGAACAATTCCTTGCCGCGATGCATGAATGGGCCGGCGTCTTCATGCGGAACTCGATGAGCAATATCCTGCTTTTCTCCAAGGAAAAGGGGGTATCGATGCCGCAGATCGGGGCGCTGTTTCGCATCCGCAGGGGCGATTGCAGCGTATCGGATATCAGCGGCGAACTGAACGTCACCAATGCCGCCGCGAGCCAGATGTTGGAAAGCCTGGTCCAGCAGGATTTCATCCACCGGTCCGAGGATCCGAACGACCGCCGCGCCAAACAACTTGTGCTCACCGACAAGGGGCGCAAACTGCTCCTGGACGGCATCCACGCCCGGCAGGGGTGGATGCATCATCTGGTGCAGCATCTGACTCCGCAGGAACAGGCGCAAATCACATCGGCGCTGAAAATCCTCGTGGAGAAATCCAACCAGCTGGAAAAGAAAAACGGAAACATAACCGGAAGCGCCGATCACCGCGAAAGAACGATCCACAAGGAGTGAATGAATCATGATCCGGATACTCAAATACCTGAAGCCGTACCTCTTATTAATCCTGATCGCCGTCGGCTTGCTTTTTGTGCAGGCCAACGCCGACCTGGCGCTGCCGGATTACATGTCCAAGATCGTCAACAACGGCATCCAGCAGGGCGGCGTGGAAAACGCGGTACCCCAGGCGATCCGCCAGAGCGAGATGGACAAGCTGGTCATCTTTCTGAGCGCCGAAGACAAGGCGCTCGTGCTCGGCGATTACACCCTGGTGGACAAATCCTCTTCCGACTACAACAAGTACCTCCAAGAGTACCCCGCCCTGGCGGACGGACCGATCTACGTTTTGAAAACCATCGACGCCGCGGAAACCGCGGAACTGAATCCGGTCATGGGCAAGGGATTCCTGGTGGTGGCCGCCATCGACCAGATCCTGGCCGACCCGGCCAAAGCCGCCGCCACGGCCCAGGCTTTCGGATTTGATCTTTCCAAGCTGCCGCCCGGCATGGATTTGTTCGCCGTACTGGCCAAAATGCCCGCGGAACAACTTTCTAAAATGACCGCCGCGATCGACGCCAAATTCTCCACCCTCGGGGAAAGCATGATCAACCAGATGGCGGTGGCGACGGTCAAAGCCGAGTACACCGCGCTGGGGATGAACACCGAAAAGCTTCAGACGGATTACATCATCCGCGTCGGGGTCCTCATGCTGCTGCTGACCCTGCTTTCGGGCGCGTGCACCATCGTGGTCGGCTATCTTTCGGCCCGTACGGCGGCCGGCGTGGCGCGCGACCTGCGCCGGTCGGTTTTCCAGCGCGTGGAAAGCTTCTCGAGCACTGAGTTCGATAAATTTTCCACCGCCTCGCTCATCACCCGCTCGACCAACGACATCACCCAGATCCAGATGGTGGTGATCATGGTCATGCGGATGGTCATCTACGCCCCGATTATCGGTGTCGGCGGCGTGATCCGCGCGATCGGGAAAAGCGCCAACATGTGGTGGATCATCGCCCTGGCGGTGATCGTGCTGCTCGGCCTGATCCTGACCGTCTTCGTGATCGCCCTGCCCAAATTCCAAAGCATTCAGAAACTCATCGACCGGCTGAACCTGGTGACCCGCGAGAATCTTTCGGGCATGATGGTCATCCGCGCCTTTAACATGCAGCCGTTCGAGGAAAAACGTTTCGACAAGGCCAACCAGGACCTGACCGGCACGATGCTGTTCATCAACCGGGTCATGGTGGTGATGATGCCGGTGATGATGATGGTCATGAACGGCGTGATGCTGCTGATCATCTGGGTTGGCGCGCACCAGGTGGCCGAATCGAAGATGCAGGTCGGCGACATGCTGGCCTTCATGCAGTACGCGATGCAGATCGTGTTCGCCTTCCTGATGATGTCGATCATGTTCATCATCCTGCCGCGGGCGGCCGTCTCGGCCGACCGGGTGGCCGATGTCCTCGACACCAATCCGTCGATCCGCGATCCCCAAAGCCCAAAGCGTTTTCCCGAGCCGTTCCGGGGCGCGGTGGAGTTCCGCGACGTGTGCTTCCGCTACCCGGGCGCCGAGGAGGACGTCCTCCACAACATCACCTTCACCGCCCGGCCGGGGCAGACCACCGCCTTTATCGGCACGACCGGCTCCGGAAAATCGACGATCGTCAGCCTGATCCCGCGCTTTTACGAGGTGAGCGACGGCGCGATCGCCGTCGACGGCATAGATATCCGCGAGGTGACCCAGCACGACCTGCGCGATAAGATCGGCTACGTCCCGCAAAAGAGCATTCTCTTCTCCGGAACGATCGAAAGCAACCTGCAGTATGCCGATCCGAACGCGACCCCGGAAGAGCTGATGCGCGCGGCCGACATCGCCCAGGCGTCGGAGTTCATCAACGCCACGCCCGAGGGGATGGCAATGGAGGTCGCCCAGGGCGGAACGAACGTTTCCGGCGGGCAGAAGCAGCGCCTGTCGATCGCCCGCGCCCTGGTGAAGAAGGCTCCCATCTATATCTTTGACGACAGTTTCTCGGCGCTCGATTTCAAGACCGACTCCGCCCTGCGCAAGGCGCTCAAAGCGGAAACCGGCGCGAGCACCCTGCTGATCGTCACCCAGCGTATTTCCACAATCATGCAATCCGAACAGATTATCGTGCTCGATGAGGGCAAGATCGTCGGCAAGGGAACGCATGCCGAACTGATGAAAAGCTGCGAAGTCTACCGGGGCATTGCCGCCGCGCAGCTCAGCAAGGAGGAACTGTCATGATGATGCATGGAGCACCCCCTGCCGCTTCCCGGGGTTCCACGCCCGGCGGACCGATGGGCGGCGGCCGCGGCCGCGGACCGATGGGCGGCGGTCCGATGGCGATGATGAAAGGCGAAAAACCGCGGGATTTCCGCGGGACGATGGTCAAGCTGATCCAATACCTTGGCCAGTACCGGATCCCGATTCTCGTCGTGATCATATTCGCGATTGCCTCCACGATCTTCTCGATCGTCGGGCCCAAGATCCTGGGCAAAGCCACGACCAAGCTGTTCGAAGGCGTCCTGGCCCAGATCGCCGGAACCGGCTCGATCGATTTCACCTACATCGGCAACATCATCCTACTGACGCTTGGCCTGTATCTGATTTCAACCCTCTTCGCCTATATCCAGGGCTGGATCATGTCGGGCGTCTCGATGAACATCACCTACCGCTTCCGCAGGGACATCTCGCAGAAGATCAACCGCATGCCGCTGCGCTACTTCGACGGCACCAATCACGGCGAGATCCTCTCGCGGGTGACCAACGACGTGGACACGGTCAGCCAGACCCTCAACCAGAGCCTGACCCAGATCATCACCTCCTTGACGACCGTGATCGGCGTTTTGGTGATGATGTTTTCCATCAGCTGGCAGATGACCCTGGTGGCGCTGGCCATCATCCCGATTTCACTGGTGATCATCGGCCTGATCGTCAGCACCTCGCAGGTCTTCTTTAAACGCCAGCAGGACTACCTCGGCCACCTCAACGGACACGTGGAAGAGATGTACGGCGGCCATGTGGTGATGAAGGCCTTCAACGGCGAGGAAAAAAGCGTCGAGCAGTTCGACGGGGTCAACAACACCCTCTTCGACTCGGCCTGGAAATCCCAATTCCTTTCGGGCTTGATGTTCCCGATCATGAACTTCGTCGGCAACCTGGGATACGTGGCGATCTGCATCCTGGGCGGCTACCTCGCGGTGCGCAACCTGATCACCGTCGGCGACATCCAGGCTTTCATCCAGTACGTCCGCAACTTCACCCAGCCGATCACGCAAATCGCCAATATCTCCAACGTCTTCCAGCAGACCGCCGCGTCGGCCGAGCGCGTGTTCCAGTTCCTGGCCGAGGCGGAGGAAACGCCCGAAGCCGCCCAGCCGATCCGGCTGGAAAAAGTCCTCGGCCGCGTGGAGTTCAAGGACGTCCACTTCGGATACTCGCCGGATAAAATTATCATCAACGACTTCTGCGCGGTGGTCGAGCCCGGCCAGAAGATCGCGATCGTCGGCCCGACCGGCGCCGGCAAGACCACCATGGTGAAACTCCTGATGCGCTTCTATGACGTGAACAGCGGCGCCATCCTGCTGGACGGCCACGACATCCGCGACTTTTCGCGCGACAGCCTGCGCTGCCTGTTCGGGATGGTGCTCCAGGATACCTGGCTTTACAACGGCTCGCTGATGGAAAACATCCGTTACGGCCGGTCCGGGGCGAGCGACGACGAAGTGATCGCCGCCGCGCGGGCCGCGCACGCGGACCACTTCATCCGCACCCAGCCGGACGGTTACAACATGGTCCTCAACGAAGAGACCACCAACATCTCCCAGGGCCAGATGCAGCTGATGACGATCGCGCGCGCGATACTCGCCGATCCGTCGATCCTGATTCTGGACGAAGCCACCAGCTCGGTGGATACCCACACCGAGGTGCTGATCCAGAACGCCATGGACGCGCTGATGAAAGGCCGCACCAGCTTCGTCATCGCCCACCGCCTCTCGACCATCCGCAACGCCGACCGGATCCTGGTGATGAACAACGGCGACATCGTCGAGCAGGGCAAACACGAGGAATTGCTTTCGCGCGGCGGGTTCTACGCCGAGCTGTACAACAGTCAGTTTGAAAGAGTTGAAGCGAAATAATCCGGGACCCATGAGGGTTCTATTCGTCCGTCATTCCCGCGTGATCTTAGCGGGAATCCAGGGTTTACAGGAGTGGATGCCCGCTAAGTACACCCCCGCTTCGCGAGGGCGGGCGCGGGTATGACGATCGTTTGAGTCTTGAGGACCTTTCGGGTCCGGCGATGGAGGAATTATGGGCCAGGAATTGTTCGCGATCACCATCAGCCACCAGATCGGCAGCAGCAGCGCACCCATCGGGAAAAAGCTGTCGGAACGGTTGAACATCCCGTTCTTCGATCGCGAGATCCTTAAGCGGGTCTCAGACCGCCTGCATATGGCGGAGGCCGATTTGGAGCACCGCGAGGAGCGCCTGCGCTCCTTTTGGCAGACCTATTCGCGGACAGCCGAACTGATGGATCCGACTCTCAGCCTGACGGCGGACCGGTACATCCCCACCGACAAGGAATTGTTCCAATTGGAATCGGAAACCATTATCCGGATCGCGGAAAAAAGCGGCGCCGTCTTCATCGGCCGCTGCGGGCGTCACATCCTGCGCGGCCATCCCCGCCACATCCATTTGCTTTTGTACGCCGATCCGGCAACCCGCATCGCGCGGATAAGAATGTTGTTTCACCTCGGCGAGGCGGAAGTCGGAAAGTTCATGGAAAAGGACGACCGGGATCGGGCGGCGTATATCCGTGCATTTACCGGACAGGATTGGCTGGATGCGCGTTTGTACGACATGTGTCTTAATACGTCTCGGACCGGAGTGGACGGGGCGGTGGATCTCATCAGCCATTACGTGAATATCCGGTTTCCCTAATCCGTCCGGCCGCCGGTTCCGGGAACCCTAAGGGTGCGTTTTGACACCCTAAGGGTTCCAATCTGTACCCTTAGGGTGAGGGTTCCATACCCTTAGGGTTCCGATATGCACCCTTAGGGTGTTTTTTTAACCCCGTTCCCCTTCATTCCATCCGGTTATTACCCCAACTCACTTGACAGGAGCCGATGTTGGGAGATAATTCCACCTCATCACACAGGCTGTGACGGAGGAAAGTAAGCGGCTTGCCCCCGATAGGGAAGAACGGACGCAGACTGGAATCCGTTCCCGGAATAGACCGCCGAAGTTCCCTCCCGAGCCCTTCGATTGAAACCCCGCGCGACGGAAACTTGGCGGGGCATTTAGGTCGAAGCGGAATCCCTCCGTTATCCGGGACACCGGTCCCCCTCGCTCTGCTCGGGGCGCCGGTCCGAGCTGGCCCCTCACTTCGTTCGGGGCATTCAGGGTGGCACCGCGGGAATTTCCTCCCGTCCCTGAGCCGGACGGGTTTTTCTTTTAAACCCCCCTCATCC
>JBAVFZ010000002.1:0-8880 GCA_049684495.1 Anaerolineales bacterium
ATTCGATGATTTCAGTGATCACGCCGGCGCCCACGGTCAGGCCGCCCTCGCGGATCGCGAATTTGGAACCCTTCTCGAGCGCCACCGGCACGATCAGCTCCACGTTCAGGTTCACGTTGTCGCCCGGCATCACCATCTCCACCCCTTCCGGCAGCGTCAGGTTCCCCGTCACGTCCATCGTCCGGATGAAGAACTGCGGCCGGTACCCCGTGAAGAACGCCTTGTGCCGTCCGCCTTCCTCCTTCTTCAGCACATACACTTCGCTCTTGAACTTCTTGTGCGGCGTGATCGACCCCGGCTTGGCCAGCACCTGGCCCCGCTCCACCTGCTCGCGCTCGATCCCCCGCAAGAGCACCCCCAGGTTGTCCCCCGCCTGCCCCTGGTCCAAAAGCTTGTGGAACATCTCCACCCCCGTGCACACCGTCGTCTTCGTCTCGTGCAGACCCACGATCTCGAGCGGATCCCCCACCTTCACGATTCCGCGGTCCACCCGCCCCGTCACCACCGTCCCGCGTCCCTTGATCGAGAACACGTCCTCGATCGACATCATGAACGGCATTTCCGTGTGCCGCACCGGTTCCGGGATGAACTCGTCCACCGCCTTCAGAATCTCCAGGATGCACTTGTATTCCGGCGCGTTCGGATCCTTGCTCGTGCTCTCCAGCGCCTTCAGCGCCGAGCCGCGCACGATCGGGGTCTTGTCCCCCGGGAATTTCTGCTCCGTCAACAGTTCCCGCAGCTCGATTTCCACCAGCTCCAGGAGCTCCGGGTCGTCCATCATATCCACTTTGTTCAAAAACACCACGATCGACGGCACTTCCACCTGCCGCGCCAGGAGCACGTGCTCCCGCGTCTGCGGCATCGGCCCGTCCGGGGCCGCCACCACCAAAATGGCCCCGTCCACCTGCGCCGCGCCCGTGATCATGTTCTTGATGTAGTCGCGGTGACCCGGCATGTCCACGTGCGCGTAGTGGCGCTTCTCCGTCTCGTATTCCACGTGGGCGATGTTGATCGTGATCCCGCGTTCCTTCTCTTCCGGCGCGTTGTCGATCGAGTCGTACGCCCGGAACTGCGCCCGGCCCTGCATCTGGCACACCTTGGTGATCGCCGCCGTCAGCGTCGTCTTCCCGTGGTCAATATGTCCCATCGTCCCCACGTTCAGGTGCGGCTTGTTGCGATTGAATTTTTCCTTGGCCATGTTCCATCTCCCTTGCGTTAGAAAACCGCCAACGGAGCGGGACCACTCCCGCTCACCCTTTTCCGATCGCCGCCTGGGCTTCCGCCTCGGCCAGCGCCTGATAATGATCGAATTCCATCGTGGATACGCCCCGGCCCTGGGTGGAGGACCGCAATTCGGTGGTGTATCCGAACATTTCGGCCAGGGGCACCATCGCATGCACCGCCTGGACATTTCCCGGCCGGGCTTCGACGCCCGTAATGTTCGCGCGCCGGCTGGCCAGGTTCCCCATCACGTCGCCGAGATATTCCTCCGGCGAAACCACTTCCACCTTCATCACCGGTTCGAGCAGCACCGGCCCGCCCTTTTGCACGCCTTCGCGGAAACCGAAGGTCGCCGCCATCTTGAAGGCCATCTCGTTCGAGTCCACTTCGTGGTAGGACCCGTCGATCAGGGTGACTTTTATGTCGACCACCGGATACCCGGCCAGCACTCCGGCTTCCGCGGATTCCTTGACCCCCTTCTCCACGGCCGAGTGGAACTCCTTGGGGATCGATCCGCCCACGATTTTATTTTCGAACACCACGCCCGAACCCGGCGCTCCGGGTTCCAGCGCAAATACCACATGACCGTACTGTCCGTGTCCGCCGGATTGTTTTATATACCGGTACTCCTGCTTCGGGACGGTCCGGGTGATCGATTCCCGGTAGGCGACCCGCGGCCGGCCGACGGTGGCATGCACGTTAAACTCGCGCCGCATCCGTTCGACCAGCACTTCGAGGTGCAATTCGCCCATCCCCGAAATGATCGTCTGCCCGGTATTCTCGTCGCTGCGGACCCGGAAGGTGGGATCCTCCTCGGAGAGCTTGTGCAGCGCCTGGGAAAGCTTGTCCTGATCGGTCATGCTTTTCGGCTCGATCGCGACCGAAACGACCGGTTCCGGGAAGGTGATGTTTTCCAGCAGGATCGGATTGTTAATGTCGCTGAGCGTGTCACCGGTGAAGGTGTCTTTCATGCCCAGCACGGCGGCAATGTCGCCCGCCAATACTTCGTCGAGCTCTTCGCGCCGGTCGGCGTACATGCGGATCAGCCGGCCGACCCGTTCCCGCTTCCCGCGCCCGGAATTCATCACGGTCGAGCCCTGCTTCAGTTTTCCGGAATAAACCCGGAAATACGCGAGCCGCCCGACGTACGGGTCGGAAACGATTTTAAAGACCAACGCGCTGAGCGGCGCGTTCTCATCCGCAGGCCGGACTTGATCCTCGCCCGTGCCGGTAAGGGTTCCGTGGATCGCCGGGATATCGAGCGGCGAAGGCAGGTAGTCCACCACCGCATCGAGCACGAGCTGCACGCCCTTGTTCTTCAAAGCCGAACCGCACAGCACCGGTGCGGCCTTGCCCTTGATCGTCTCGCGGCGCAATGCCGCCTTAAGTTCCTCGACCGAGATCTTCTGTCCTTCCAGGTACTTGAGGGTCAGCGCTTCGTCGAGCTCGGCGATCTGTTCGACCATGCGGGCCCGCCGGGTTTCGGCCTCGGCCTTGAACTCGGGGGGAATTTCCACGACTTCCGCGGTCTCCCCGGTTAGGTCGGTCCACAGCACCGCCCGGCTTTCCAGAAGGTCGATCACGCCCCGAAAGTTGGATTCCTCGCCGATCGGGAATTGGAGCGGGATCGGGTTGGCGCCCAGCCGCGCGCGAATGCTTTCCACGCTGCGGTCGAAGGATGCGCCGATCCGGTCCATCTTATTAATGAAGCACATCCGGGGCACGCCGTACCGGTCGGCCTGGCGCCAGACGGTTTCGCTTTGGGGTTCCACGCCCTGAACGGCGTCGAAAACCACCACGCCGCCGTCGAGCACCCGCAACGACCGCTGCACTTCGGCGGTGAAGTCGATGTGCCCGGGGGTATCGATGATGTTAAAGGTGTAGCCCTTCCACTCGGCGCTGACGGCGGCGGAGACGATGGTGATCCCGCGCTCGCGCTCCTGGTCCATCCAGTCGGTGACGGTTGTGCCGTCATCGACCGAACCCAACCGGTGCGTTTTCCCGGTGTAGAACAGGACCCGTTCGGTGGTTGTGGTTTTACCGGCATCAATATGCGCAATGATGCCAATATTGCGGACTTTCTCGAGCGGGACTTGGCGTTCCATGATGGCTTCCTTTTATATCATCCTGGTGTTGATCCAAACCAATTTCCGATTTTCGACCTGGCCTTACGGGGCCAGGCCAAACACCAGGCTTCCCGCCAAGAACCTATCCTCGGTTTGCAGCGACCGCTGTCATTCCGGCGTGACCTCAGCCGGAACTACCACCGGTAGTGGGCGTATGCGCGGTTGGCTTCGGCCATCTTGTGCACTTCTTCACGCTTCTTGACGGCCGTGCCGGTGTTGTTCGCGGCGTCCAGCAGTTCTCCGGCCAGCCGCTCGATCATTGATTTTCCGGAACGGGCCCGGCTGGCGGTAAGAATCCAGCGCACCGCGAGCGAATCCCGCCGGTCGGCTTCGACTTCCACCGGCACCTGATACGTGGCGCCGCCGACCCGCCGCGGTTTGACTTCGATCTGCGGGCCGACGTTTTGAAGCGCCGCCTCGAAGACCTCAAGCGGCTCCTTCTGGCTGCGTTCCTTCATCAGTTCAAAGGCGCCGTAGACCACGTGGATCGCCGTGCTCATCTTGCCTTTATGCATCACCATGCGGATGAAGCGGTTGACTTTTACGCTGTTGTAGCGGACATCCGGGGGAACCACGCGGGGTTCCTTGCGCGCTCGTCTCGACATCTTGATTACTCCCACCGTCCCGTGCGGAGAAACGGCTCCGCAAAGGGCGGCTTACTCCTTCTTGGCTTCCTTGGGCCGCTTGTTGCCGTATTTGGAACGGCCCTGGCGGCGGGCTTCCACGCCGGTGGTATCCAGCGTGCCGCGAACAATGTGATAACGAACGCCCGGGAGATCCTTGACGCGCCCGCCGCGGACCAGCACCACGGAGTGCTCCTGCAGCGCGTGCCCCTCGCCGGGAATATAGGCGGTGACTTCGATACCGTTGGTGAGCCGGACGCGGGCGATCTTGCGCAGCGCCGAGTTCGGTTTCTTCGGGGTCATCGTCCGGACGACCGTGCAGACGCCGCGCTTCTGCGGCGCGCCGCGCGGTTGGCGGATCCGGCGCTGCTTGCGGGCGTTCAGCGTGTAGAGCAGCGCCGGCGCCTTGCTCTTCCCCTTCTTCCAGGTCCGGCCTTTGCGGACCAATTGATTGATTGTCGGCACGACGTACCTCCCAGATTGCGGACCCGGTTCGAAACCGGATGCGATCACCATGCCCTGTCATTAGGGGAGGCCATCCGACACATGCGATGGCCTCGCCCCACGCTGGTGTTTATGCGATTCGGGCCGGTGGACGGATTTTCCACCCCGCCCGGGTTATCCAAGGGCAACGGGCCGCAATTCTACCATGCGAAAAAACCCGAGTCAAGCGATTCTGTCGCATCCGATGGAATCCCTCCGTTTCCCCTCCAGAAGTATGAGAAATGGATTAGGCTGTTTTTTGGGAATAATGGGCGTCCTTTCCAACCCCCTCTTGACTCGGGCTCTCTTCGGACCTATAATACCTTTTCGCCCAAAAACCTCTGCTTATCCTCGAAAGACCTGGAGCAGCTTACACCGCTTGCCTCGCCGTGAGGCAAGCCACTTGTTCGACCGGGTACCAGGAGATTACGTATGATCCTTAACGGACGCAAATCCTACGCACGAATCCCCGACGCCCTCAGCCTTCCGAACCTGATCGAAGTACAACTCGACTCCTTCGAGTGGTTCAAGAAGGAAGGGCTCGCGGAACTGTTTGACGAAATCTCCCCTATAGAATCCTTCAACAAAGGCATGCGGCTTTATTTCCCCGGCGACAGCCCGGAAGCCAAACAGTGGAACCTCAAATACTGGTTCGAAGAACCGAAATATTCCATCGAGGAATGCCTGGAGCGGGATATCACCTTTGCCGCTCCGCTTTACGTTTCGGTGCTGCTGATCGGAACCGAAGTGCCGGAACCGATCAAGCAGGATATCTTCCTCGGCGACCTGCCACTGATGACCGAAAAGGGCACCTTCATCATTAACGGCAGCGAGCGGGTCGTGGTTTCCCAGCTGATCCGCTCGCCGGGCGTGTACTTCGAAGCCGAGGAGGACCGCGCCACGGGCCGGCTCCTGGCTTCGGCCAAGCTCATTCCCGACCGCGGGGCGTGGATGGAGTTCGAAACCCGCAAGAGCGATTACCTGATCATCCGCTTCAACCGCAAACGCACGGTGCCGGTAACGATGCTGCTCAAGGCCCTGGCGGCGGTCAGCGCCGACAAGCCCGAGTCGCCGCTCAAGGAAGGCACCGATGCGGAGATCCTCGCGCTGTTCCAGGAATCGGATACCAACCCGGCGCGGACCTTCATCGCCAACACCATCAAGCAGGAACCCGCCTGGGAGCACCGCGAAAAGCGGACCCTGGCCCAGGAAGCGCTGATCGAATTCTACAAACGCATGCGCCCGGGCGATCCCTCGACGCTCGATAACGCCCGCCAGTACCTGCTGGAGCAGCTCTTCGACCAGCGCCGGTACGACCTGGAACGGGTCGGCCGCTACAAACTCAACCAGAAGCTGGACCTGCATTCGCTCATCCCCTTGAGCCACCGCACGATCACCCCTTGGGACATTATCAAGCTCATCGAGCGGTTGATCCTGATCAACAACGGCCTGGAAAGCCCGGACGACATCGACCACCTCGGCAACCGCCGGGTCAAGACCGTCGGCGAGCTGATCCAGAACAAGATGCGCATCGGCCTGCGGCGGACGGAGCGCGTCGTGCGCGAACGCATGTCGATCCGCGACCAGGAATCCTTCTCGCCGATGAACCTGATCAACATCCGGCCGATCGTCGCCGCGGTGCGGGAGTTCTTCGGTTCGAGCCAGCTCTCGCAGTTCATGGACCAGACCAATCCGCTCGCGGAACTGCGCCATAAACGCACCCTTTCCGCGCTCGGCCCCGGCGGGCTGCGCCGCGAACGCGCGGGCTTCGACGTGCGCGACGTCCACCAATCCCATTACGGGCGGATCTGCCCGATCGAAACACCCGAAGGTCCGAACATCGGCCTGATCGGCCGCCTGGCCTCCTACGCCAAGGTCAATCCCTTCGGCTTCATCGAAACCCCCTACCGCAAGGTATACCGGTCCTACCCGGCCGGGGATGCGCGGTTGATCGGCCGGCACCTGGCCGAAGACACGCTCAAATCGGGGGGCAAGGACCTGCTGGCGCGCAAGGGCGACCTGATCAACAAGGATATCGCCTCCAAGCTGGCTCAAGTCGGCGGAGAAATCACGATCATTCCCTACGTTTCGGCCGAGACGCTGTACGTCTCGGCGGATACGGAGGATAAATTCATCATCGCGCAGGCCAATGCGCCGCTCAACGAGTTCGGCGAGTTCGTGCGCCCGCGCGCGTCCTGCCGCCATCACTCGCGGTTCATGTTCGCCGCCCCGCCCCAGATCGATTATATGGACGTGGCCCCGCGGCAGATCGTCGGGATCTCGGCCGGGCTCATCCCCTTCCTCGAACACGACGACGCCAACCGCGCGTTGATGGGCTCCAACATGCAGGCCCAGGCCGTTCCGCTGATCCGGCCCGAAGTGCCGGTGGTCTCGACCGGGATCGAATCGCAGGCGGCCCTCGATTCCGGGCAGGTGATCCTTTCCGACGTCGAAGGCCAGGTCGTCTCGGTCACCAGCGACCAGGTCGTGGTCCAAACCGGCAAAGGCAAGAAGATCTTCAAACTCCGCAAATACACGCGCTCCAACCAGAGCACCTGCATCGACCAGCGCCCGGCCGTGATCAAGGGCGCCAAGATCAAACCCGGCGACGTGATCGCCGATTCCTCCTCGACCGAATACGGGGAACTGGCGCTGGGGCAGAACGTGGTGGTCGCGTTCCTTTCCTGGGAAGGCGGCAATTACGAAGACGCGGTGCTGATCTCCGAACTCCTGGTCCAGGAAGACAAATTCACCTCGATTCACATCGAAAAACACGAAGTGGAAAGCCGGGATACGAAGCTGGGACCCGAGGAAATCACCTGCGACATCCCCAACGTCGGCGAGGAAGCGCTCAAAGACCTCGACGAACACGGGATCGTACGGATCGGCGCCGAAGTCGGGCCGAACGACATCCTGGTCGGGAAGATCACACCCAAGGGCGAGAAAGAACTCTCACCCGAGGAAAAACTGCTGCGCGCCATCTTCGGCGAGAAATCGCGCGACGTCAAAGACACTTCGCTGCGGCTCCCGCACGGCGAACGCGGGAAGGTGGTGGACGTCAAGATCTTCACCCGCGACGAGCACCACGACCTGCCGGCGGGCGTCGAGAAAACCGTCCGCGTTTCGGTGGCGCAGCGGCGCAAGATCACCGAAGGCGACAAGATGGCCGGGCGGCACGGCAACAAGGGCGTCGTCTCGCGCGTCGTCCCGGTGGAAGATATGCCGTTCCTGGCGGACGGCACGCCGGTGGACATCATCCTCAATCCGCTCGGGGTCCCGGGACGCATGAACATCGGCCAGATTCTGGAAACCCACCTGGGGTGGGCGGTCTCGCAGCTTGGGTTCCGCGCCATCTCTCCGGTGTTCGACGGGGCGGACGAATTCGAGATCGAAGCCGAGCTGGCCCGCGCCTGGATGATCCAGAGAACCTGGGCGGAAGTGACCCAGAAGGCCTGGAAATGGGCGCATCAGCAGGGGCTGAACGAGGAGACAATCCTCGACGACGACGAGTTGCGCCGGCTCTACCTGGAAAACATGCTGCCGAGGCAGTATAAGAAAGACCTGGTCACCACCGACACCACCTACGCCCAGCGGGCCGCGACGGCCGAATGGCTCAAGGAGAAGGGTTTCAATCCGCAGCTCTTCTTCCGGTTCGACGACAACACGCCGCTTTCCCTGGCGGACCGGCGCACGCTGGATCAGGCGGCGATCGACGCCGGGCTGGCGCTGTGGCTGAAGGAAATGAATGTCTCCACTTCCGGCATGTCGAGCGAAGCCTTGCGCCAGAAATCCGAGGAAGTCACCCAGGACCTGGGGACTCCCAGTCCGATCCTCGGGAAACAGGCGCTGTTCGACGGGAAGACCGGCGAGTCTTTCGACCAACCGGTGACCGTGGGCGTGATGTACATGCTCAAGCTGCACCATCTGGTCGAGGACAAGGTCCACGCCCGCTCCACCGGCCCATACTCGCTCGTCACCCAGCAGCCGCTGGGAGGCAAGGCGCAGTTCGGCGGGCAGCGCTTCGGCGAAATGGAAGTGTGGGCGCTGGAAGCCTACGGCGCGGCCTACACCCTGCAGGAAATGCTCACCGTAAAATCGGACGATGTCCAGGGCCGGGTCAAGGCTTATGAAGCGATCGTCAAGGGTGAAAAGATCGAGGAACCGGGCATCCCGGCCTCGTTCCGGGTCCTGGTCAAGGAACTGCAGTCGCTCGGCTTGTCGGTTGAAGCGATAACCGATACCGGCGACACCGTGAAGTTCGGGAAGGACGAGGAGAAGGCGCGTCCGCCGAAGATCGGCTACGGGCTGCTTTCGATCGGCGGGGATTAACCCCGCGGCCGAATTAAGAAACCTTCACTGCCGGCAGGAGGAAATAATTTTCCTTCTGCCGGTTTTTTTATTATCACGTCAAAGCGATTCTTTTAGAC
>JBAVFZ010000003.1:0-11927 GCA_049684495.1 Anaerolineales bacterium
CATGGAAGGAAGATCTAGCGGAGCATGGCAGGTACCGGATCGCCTATATGAAAAAGGTGAAAAAGGGGATCTTGCGGACGCGCAATGCGGTTGTTTGATCAGAATCGGCAGGAGCGCACCTTCCATGTGCGGCATTCTAAAGCCGCCGCCTTTGGCGGTGGTAATTTTATTATGGTGGGTGAAAAATCGTCCATCGAGAAGCCGGACCGCGACCGGCGGCAATCCGTTCATCCCCGGCGGCTGCGGCGGTAGGCCCGCGGGCTCATCCCGGCTTCGCGCTGGAAGGTCCGAGTGAAATACGTGCCGTCGGAAAAACCCGTCTGCATCGCGACCTGGATGATCGGCAGATCGGTTGTCTCGAGCAGCGCGCGCGCGCGCAGGATGCGGTAGCGGCGGAGATACGTCATCGGGGTGATGCCCAGTTCCTGGTGGAAGCAGTCCGTCAGATAATCCGCGCTGATGCCGACCTGCCGGGCGATGTCATCCCGGGTAAGCGCTTCGGCGTACCGGACGTGGATGCAGGCCGTGGCCTGGCGGACGAGTTGCTGGGTGGCCCGGCCCAGCGTTTGCTGGCGCTCGAGCGCCGCGCCGATGTGCTCGAGCGTTTCGGCCGCGCTGAACATGCCCTTGCCCAGGATCGCCGCCACCCCGTGGTGAAAACGCTCCAGGTCGGATTCGGAAAGCACGCGCGCCGTGATGATGACGACCGGGACAGACCGCGTTTCCGCGCGGGATTGCAGGGCTTCGAGCACGGCAAAACCGTCCATCTCCGGCATCATCAGGTCCAGCAGGATCAGGTCCGGAATGTTTTGGGCGATGACTTCCAACGCCTCGCGTCCATTGCGGGCGGTGACCGGACGGCAGCCGATCTGCTCCACCAGCCGGCTGTGCAGATCCAGCGTGCCCGGATCGTCATCGACGACCAGCACGCGGTGGGGACCGCCGGCCGGATCGCAGTAACGGGCCAGTTCCTTCGCGAGCTGTTCGGGATGCAGCGGTTTCTGCAGATAGTTCAGCTCGAGCCATTCCCCCCGGTCCTTCCCGACATCCAGCGAGTAGACCATGACAGGAATGTGCTCGAGGCCCTGTTGGCGCCGGATCATCCCGATCAGCGTCCACCCTTCGTTCGCGGCAAGGTGGTCTCCCAGAATAATCGCGGCCGGGAGCTCGGCGGCCAGCTTCGCAAGCCAATCCTTCTCATCCTCGACGCAAAAGTTCTGCGGGGTAAAGCCCCGTTGCCGCAGAAATTGGGAGAGCGGTCCGGCGGATTCGCCGCGGACAGTCAGGATCGCCACAGGGTTGGCGTTATCGGCCAGGCCCGGGACGATTCCGGCCGGGGCGGGTGTTTCCGTTTCCACCGGCAGGGTGTAGAAGAAGGTCGAGCCGCTGCCCAATTCGCCGGGCGAACGGACGCCGATTCCGCCGCCGTGCTGCTCGATTAAATTCCTGGAGATCGCCAGCCCCAAACCGAGTCCGCCGAATCCCGCCAGCACAGTTTCTTCCGACCGGTAGAAATCGTGGAAGATGGATTCCTGTTCCCCGGGAGAGACGCCAATGCCGGTGTCGCTTACGGATACGCGGATCTCCCCACCGTTCACGGCGGCCTCGAGCACGACTTTTCCGGTGGAGGTGAATTTGACCGCGTTGTTGATCAAGTTCAATGTTACCTGGCACAAGCGGGTGCGGTCGCCGGTGACCATCAATCCGCCGGATGGAAGCCGGTCCTGCCATTCCAGCCCTTTTTCCCGCGCCAGCCCGGCTCCGATGTTCGCGGCGACCTTCAATACGTCGGTCAGGTCGAGCGGTTCGCGCAGGATCCGCAATTGTCCGGTTTCCGTGCTGGCCAGGTCCAGGACATCGCCGATCAACCGCGCCAGATGCTGCGCGCTCAGGTTGATTTGTTCGATGTCCCGGCGGGTGGCCTCGGGCGGTTCCGGGTTTTCGCGCAGCACCATTTCGCTCAATCCGACGATCAGGCTGAGGGGAGTCCGGAGTTCGTGGCTGACCATCGAGAGGAAACGGCTCTTCAAGCGGTTGGCTTCTTCGGCCATCCGCTGGCCGCTCAATGCGTCCTGATACAGGCGGCTGGTGCGCAGCGCCGAGGCCAGGTTGTGGATGATCGCCGCGCTCGGCTCGAGGTTCGATGCGCTGAGCGCCGCGAACCCGGTCGTACGCTCGTCGATCACCAGGGGAAAAACCGCCAGTTGGTACGGGGAGGAAGACGGGTAGAGGCCGGGTGGAGGAAAGGAGCGGGTTGGGAATTCCTTCCCGGTCTCGTTGGTTTTCCCCCCGGCATCCAGGAGAATTCTTCCCCCCGAAACCGGGTCGTCTTCGCGCGGCAGGAATTGGACGGCCAGCGCGCGCCCGATCCCCAGCTTCGGCAAATGCTCCGCCAGGATCCTTCCGATCTCGCTTACGTTCAATGCCGTCTGTAATTGCGACGTCATCAGGCCCACGCGGTTGGCGGTGAGTTTGTGTTTTACCAGCGCATCGATTGCCTGCCGGTGGGAAAGTTCCGCAATCGAGAGGCGGACCCGGTTGAGCATCGTCTCCGCCAGACGCGCGTCCGCATCCGGGATCATTGGCAGGAGCCGGGGCAGCGCGCGGCGGAGGGCCGCGAAGGGCGCGTCCCAGGCGCCGGCATCCGCGCCGTACGTTTCCAGCCAATCCCGCAGTTCGAGGTCGAGTGTTTCCGGATCGCGCTTCAGCAGGCTCACGATAAACGCATGCGCGATGTCCCGGCACAGGCGGTCGATCTCATCCGGCCGGCTGCGGCGCGCCTCGAGGAATACCTCGTCCGCCATCAAACGGGAGAGGGTGGTTTCCATCGCTTCCAGATCCGCGGGGTGCGGGATCTCGACCGATGGGGCCGGCGTGTTTTCCATCCGGCATCCGCAGGATTGGCGGACGATCAACTGGGTCGCCACCCGAAGCGAAACCTCGCCGCTTTTCCCGGCGTGGACCTGTTCCAGCAGGGAGCAGACCGCCTGGTACCCGAGGGTGAAGGTCGGATGGCGCACGGTGGTGAGGGGCGGATTCTGCGAACGCGCCTCGAGGATGTCGTCGAAGCCGACGACCGCCACGTCTTCCGGGATGCGCTTGCCGGCGGCGCGCAGCACTTCGATCGCGCCCAATCCGGAGAGATCGTTGCTGGCCAGCAGCGCGGTGAAGGGTGCGCCCGTATCGAGAATCCGCCGCATGGCCAGGCGCCCGTCCTCGCGGCGATGCTCCCCGAAGGCGATCAGGCGCGCGTCTTCCGCGAGCCCGGCGCCGCGCAGCGCCGCCCGGTATGCCGCCAGGCGCTCCGCGCTGTCGCCCCCGCGCCCTTTTTTCCCGGCGATCAACGCGATCCGGCGGTGCCCGTGCTGATGGAGGTGATCGAACGCCTGCCGGATGCCCCCGGCGTTGTCCACCGCGACCATCGGCCCCGGCTTTTCGGACGTGGTCATGATGACGGGGAATCCGGAGCGGATCAGATCCTGCACATACGCGAATTGCGAATCGGAAAGATCGTCGGGGATGATGATCAGCGCATCGGTGTTCCAGGGGCCGATCGGGATGAAATCCGCGTTCGGCTCCGAGACCGACCAGGCCGTCCGGCTGGTAAGCGGGCTGCCCGGCAGGGAGATCCCGCACCCGATCAGCAGATTGCAGTCTTTTTCGCCCGCGGCGGCGCACACTCCCTGGATGAATGCGTGGGTGTAATCGTCGATCGTGGTGCCTTCATACACGGACCACGTCGATAGAAAACCAATGGTCGTCCGTTTGGGAGCCAAAGTGTTCATCTGCATGATGCGGGGGACGATGCAGCGGTATCGTGCCCGGTTGAAATCACCGATCTATCGAAAAGTATACTATAGCGTCACCGGGCCGGTACCACGGATTACACGGATTATTAAAAAAATCCTCAATCCGTGCAATCCGTGTCTCTCAATCCGTGTAATCCGTGATGCGTTTCGCCCGATCCGCGTATTTTTCCCGGAATTGCGCGTTCAAGCGCAAGATTTCCGGTTCGCTCCCGGTGAACGAGCAGCGCAGGCAGTAGTATTCGTCCGCCTCCCGGTCATAGAGCATGTCCATATCGATCTCGCGCATCAGACAGCGCGGACACCGGTAATTCATTTTGCCTTTGCGGCCTTGCGCCATATCCGCCGTCTCCTTATGCCGTCAGGACGCTTTTTCGAGTTTCAACCAGGTGCGCAGTTCCCCCGGACCCGTGATTTTCTTTTTCACGCCCAGGGTGAACATGGGCGAAAAGGCGAACCCCTCGCGGAAATATCCTCCGGCTTCCCGGTCGTCCGCGCGCAGAATTAATCGCGTGTCGACCTGCGGGATGACGGCTTCCGCCCGCTGGATCGCGGCCATATGTCCCTCGCGGCATCGGTAGCCATATTCGATGCTTTCCTCGGCCGTCGGGCTTTTCAAGGTCAGCCGGACTCCCGTCAGATCCTCCGGATATTCCGTGGTCCCGTAACACCCGGTGATGTACTCGTCGATCGAGAGCTCCGCCTGCGGATCGCTCACATCCAGAATTTTTCTGACGATCTCGATTTCACCCGTTCCCTCTATGAGGCGGAAGATCGACTGCACCCGGATGGAAAAAGAGGCGAACTCGATCGTGACGGGATCAAGGGTCACGATCCGGGTGCCGGCTTCTTCCGAGAAGGAAGCCTTGGTCCGGCATGCGCACAGGTCCACTTCCTCGCTCCCGTTGCCGAACTTGCACGATTTCACGGCGCCCTCGCCGGCGTAATGGGTGAAGTACCCGGCCCGGTAAAGCGACTGCACCAGGAACGGGTAGGAGGCGTCCTGCACGTGCGGAGTTCCCGCGCCGCAGGGGCGGATGAGCTTGGCGGCGTAGGGGCGCAGGTCGATCATCGCGCCGCCCTGGTTCATGTCCAGGCAGAAGCGCATCCACGGGTCGGCGTACCAGAACTGCTGGCGCTTGGAACCGTAGAGGATGTCTTTCCAGAGAGTGCATTCCGGGCGCGTATAGGGCCGGTCCTTCCGGTAGTGATCCGCAAATTCGGAAAGCGTGACGTCCCGCGCTTTCCCTTCTTTTTTAAGTTGTCCGTAATACGCCATGCCGTCCCGATAACTTTTGAGGAGCAGCGGATAATCCGCTTCCCAGCGGCCGGCTTTGCTCATCCAGCCGGGGCCGACGAACATCATGTTGAACGAATACCCCCGGTTGTATTTCGCCATGGCGCGGTACTGGTCCACGATGTTGTAGAAATACGGGATCTCCCGGTTCTCGGTCACCATCCCGCGCAGGATGTTCTGCGGGTGGGTGCCGTAATACGAGCCGGGTCCGTCGAACACCGCCAGCAAATCCCGGGAGAGATGGGGGACGGCCACGATCCCGATGTCGTCCTGTTCGTCGGAGGCCGGGCAGTGGATGTTGCGCCGGGAGGGGATCCAGGGGTTCCACGGACCGCCGTCCATCAGGGTGTACCAGGAGTTGTTCGCGTTGTGGTAGGCCTTCGGTCCCTCCTCCCAACAGGTGGCGACGG
Organism: Anaerolineales bacterium; assembly: GCA_049684495.1. Classification (GTDB taxonomy): domain Bacteria; phylum Chloroflexota; class Anaerolineae; order Anaerolineales; family RBG-16-64-43; genus JAFGKK01. Next base: position 5,514 of record JBAVFZ010000003.1, read on the forward strand.
CGGTCTTCACCATCGGGTAGCGCTCTTTGATGTAATTCACCAGCTCGGCATCCATGTAATAGGAGCCGGTCGAGGTTGGGAAGAAGCCGAAGGCGTCGGCGAATTTGTTCATATACTCGTCGACGATTCTCTTTTTATCGTCGAGTGAGAACAGCCAGATGGCGAGCTCCCGGGAGTGGAATCGTTCGCGGAATTCCTTGCATTGGAGACCGAGGAAGGTCGATCCGATCTCGTCGCCGAACACGCGGTGGTGTTCCTTGGCCAGCGCCACCGCCTCCGGATTGAACAGGCTGGCGTAGGTCATCTGGATCGTGGTCCGCAGCCCGTTCTCGTGGGCGATCCTCTGCTGGGTGCGGAAGATGTCCAGGGATTCCTGGAGGATGCCGTTGCGGGTGAGGTCTTCCTTCTTGCCCCGTTCGGCTTCCTTTTGGATATATTCCGGAATCATTTCCGGCCGGTGGATGATTGTTATATAAAATGCGTCCATGCGGATCGGCTTCGCCGAAAGGGATTCTTCCTTATGCGGCCCGCGGCGGAACGGCCGGGGCGTCCGGGCGCGATGAATTTCGTTCCGGATTCGGCGCGAGGGCGGCCTGGAACGCTTCATAGGAAAGCGGATGCAGCAGGTAATGATCGGCGCCCAGGTCGCGGGCTTCCGGCAGATCGGTTCCGGAGGAACACACCAGAATGGGAATCTCTCCGCTGCTCAGATCGACGACCTGGGCCTGCGCCTTCTCCAGGTCCTCGAGGGCCGCGAATACGATTGCGTACGGATGCAGGGCGCGGATCGTTCCGCTCTCCGGCGCGGAGGGCAGGTGGATGATGCGGTAGCCGCCCTTCTCCGCGAAGCGCCCGAGCAGGTAGATGAGCGGCCGGTCCTGGCCGATCACCAGAATTTCCGGTGAAGAAGGAGGAATGTTGGTCACCGCTATCCCGTCACGCTTCCCAGGGTCAGTCCGCTCTGCCAGTAGCGCTGCAGGAACAGGAACAGGATCATGATCGGCAGGACCGCGACCACCGACCCGGTGATGACCAGGACGTATAGGACTTGGTTGACGCCCGGCTGGGCCGCCAAGCTGTTCCAATAAGCCAGCCCCGTGGTCAGGAGGTACACATTCCGGTCGGTGAGGAGGAGCAGGGGCAGGAAGTAGTTGTTCCATGCGCCGACGAACGCGAACAGCAGGACCGTCACAAATCCGGGGGCCAAGAGGCGCATGGCGATCGTGAAGAAGATCATAAAATCGTTGGCGCCGTCGACCCGCGCGGCGTCGACCAGGTCATCCGGGATCGCTTCCGTGGCGTACACGCGCATCAGATACACGCCGAAGGGATTGACCAGCCCCGGCAGGATGACCGCCCACAACGTGTTGGAAAGTCCGGATTTGCTCATGATTAAAAAGAGCGGAACCGCGAAAACCGTGGCGGGGATGAACGTCGACGCCACCACGAGCCCGAACATGACGTTTCGCCCGCTAAACCGGTACTTCGCGAATGCGTATCCCGCCAGCGTGGAGATGATCGAAGATCCTAGGGCCGCGCTTGCGGCATACACGGCGGTATTGCGGATCCATAGGGCGAATTTTCCCCCGTCGTAGGCGAACAGATCCTGCAGGTTCTTCAGCAGGTTGAATTCCTTTCCGAACCAAAGCCCGAAGGTCGAAAACAATCCGGCGTTGGTTTTAGTGGAAGCCAGAAGCAGCCAGACGAGCGGGATGATGAAGTAGAGAAAAAACGCGAACAGGAATGCGTACACCAGTGCCGTATTGATCCCGCGGCGCAGTTTGTAGTTCGAGGGTTTCCGGATTTGAGCAGTCATCGGGACTCTCCTTGATTGCGGCGGGATATGAGAAGGACCAGGGAAGCCAGGATGCCGGAAACCAGCGCCAGGGTGAATGCCATCGCCGCCGAGTATTCGAATTGTGTGCTTCGGAACGCCAGGTTGTACAGGTAGATGTTCGGCGTGTAATGCAGATTGATGATCGAGGGAGCGACGACCGTCAGGACGTTCGGTTCGTTGAACAACTGGAGGGTGCCGATGATCGAGAATAGGATCGTCAGGATGATCGCCGGGCGGATCAGCGGGATGCGGATCCACCAGGCCATCTGCCAGGCGTTGGCGCCGTCCACGATCGCGGCCTCATACAGTTCGGGCGGGATGGCTTTAAGCGCGGCGAACAGGATCAGCATGTTGTAGCCCGTGTATTGCCAGATGCTGATGTTGGCCATGGCGGGCAGGATGGTTTTGCTGGTGAGGAAGACCGGCGGCTCGAGCCCGAGGGCGGTGAAGATCTGGGCGATCGGGCCGAAGGCCTGGCCGTACCAATAACCCCACATCAGCGCCGCGACGACACTGGGAACGGCGAAGGGAAGGAAAAAACCCAGCCGGAAGATCGTCGGCCGGCGGAGGTTGACGCTGTCGAGGATCAGCGCGAAGATGAGCGCCATGCCGAGCATGACCGGAATTTGGAAGGATCCGAAGAGGAGCACGTTGCGGATCCCTTCCCAGAAGTTGCCGTCCTTGAAGACCTTAATGTAATTGGCGAAACCGGAAAACACCGTTCCGCCGATGATTTTCTTGACGAACAAACTCATCCAGAAAGAATAGATCAGCGGATACACCGTAAAAAGCAGGTACCCGATCGCGAACGGCGCGAGGAAAATATAGGGGACCAGTTTCCTGGTGAAAATATTCCAGGTCAGCCGCCTTTTCGCGGGCGGCATATACGCATTGCTGATCCCCGTATCCGGTGTCTTCGCGATTCCCATTCCGACCTCCTTGCACGAGCGATTATCTCTGTCATGCTGAGCGAAGCGAAGCATCTGCTTTTGCATCTCCGGACCATTCGCTCAACGAGACGCCTTCACCGGTTTCAAAAAAGCGCTTTCATGGCGAGCGCGATTGTCTTTTTGAAGAAAGTACCGGGGCGGGAGAAAGGAGAGGTATCGCCCCGGTACTTTCTTTCCCCGCGTGCGCCGGCATCGAGGATTTTTCGATACCGGCGTTCTCATCAGGGACCGGGCTGTCCGATAAGTATCCGACAGCTTACGAAACTACGTTAAACCCTTGGTCCTTGGCGTACTGGACGCATTTCGTCTGAAGGTCCTGCATCAATTCCTCGAAGGTCATGCTGCCGTCGCGGACCTTGACCAGATCATCGGTATAGGTCTGGTACACGAAGTCCGTGAACGGGCTCCAGCCGAAGCTCGGATCGATCTGCTTGGCGGCTTCCGCCATGACCTGATGGATGGCCTGACCACTCCAGTAGTCATAGGTGACGTCCGCCCATTTCGGGTCGGCCAGGGTGGCGAGCGTGGTCGGGAAGAGACCGGCCTTGTCGGGATTGGTGAGGGTCAGCGTCGCCGCCGGGTCCGAGTTCAGCCAAGCGTTGAACAGCGCGGCTTCCGCCGGATGTTTGGTGGCCTTCATCACGGACACGGCCGATCCGCCGTAGTTGCCGTTGACCTTGCCGCCCGCGGTCCATTGCGGCATCAGGTAGACCTTCCACTTGCCGGCGTAATCCGGCGCGTTCGTGGAGATGTAGGTGCCCCACGCCCCGGCCTGCCAGCAGGCGATGGTGCCGGCGCCGAGGGCGGCGTTCCAGTCGTTGGTGTAGGTGTCGATCGGGCTCAGGTTGCCGGATTTCATCAGGTCGCCCCACAGCTTGGCGACGCGCATCGCCTCGTTCGAGGTGAAGTCGATTTTGATGTCCGACCCGTTGACGGTGAACGGATGCGCGCCCGATTCCCACAGCATGCCGAAGAACCAACCCTGGTCGGCGGTGAAGTTGGAGAGATAGGCGCCGGCGTCCGACTTGTGCAGGGCGGCGGTGGCGGCGGTGAATTCATCCCAGGTGGTCGGGACGGAGACGCCGTTCTTGTCCAGGACCGCGTCGTTGCAGAACATTACCATCGGGCCCGCGTCCTGCGGATAGGCATAGACCGCGTCGCCCTGGGAAGCCTGGGCCCACGTCCAGGGGATAAACTTGTCCTTGATGTCGTTGGCCCCGTATTGGGTCAGGTCGAGCAGAACGCCCTGCGAGATGTACTTCGGCAGATGCTGCCATTCGATCTGGACCACGTCCGGAATTTCGCTGTTGGCCTGCAGCGCCGTGTTGAGCACCGTGTATTCCGCGTTCCCGGCGCCGGCGTTCTGGTAATTCACGAAGATCTCCGGATGGAGCTTGTTCCATTCATCCACCACTTCCTGGATGCTCGGAACCCACGACCAGAAATTCAAGGTGACCTTTTCCGCGGGTGCCGCCGTGTCGGCGGGTGCGGTCGTCGCGGCCGGTCCCTGGTCGGGCGCTTTGGTCGCCGGCGCCACGGTGGTTGCAGCCGGTGAGCATGCGGCTAAAAGCACAGCTGCAATCAGGATCATCAGTGCAACTTTTCTTTTCATATTCTTCTCCTTTTCTGCGTGAGGGGAAATCCCCGGGGCAGTGCCCGGGGCGAGTATTTTCATTGTAGGAGGAGGCCCCGGAATTAACTTGTTGTACAGCGGGGTGTTCTTGCAGATTTCCGGGATTCCCGTGCGGCTAAAAATCCTCGCTTTTGTCCAAAAATCCGGGCCCTTTGGCGCGTAGAATGGAATTGTTCCCGATTTTTGCTAGACTATTCGGAGGTGGCATATTAATCCGTTGCCGGATCCAGCGGCGGGCGGATCGGCCGTGATCGGTGCCGACGTCTCTTCGTTGCAGCGTTCCCTCGCCGCCGGCGCAAAATATTTTGACGAGGACGGTTTCCCCGCGGATCCGCTGCAATTGCTCCATTCCCACGGAGTGAACTATATCCGTCTGCGCGTGTGGGTCAACCCGGCCCACGGCCAAAACTCCCCGGCCCGGATCCTCGAATTCGCCCCGCGAATCAAAGAACGCGGCTTTCGATTGCTGATCGATTTTCACTACTCCGACACCTGGGCCGATCCGGCGCATCAGATAAAACCCGCCGCGTGGGAAGGGTTGGATTTCCGGCAGTTGCAGGGAAAACTGTTTAACCATACCTATCATCTGTGCCATGCGCTTGCGGCCGCGGGTTCGGCACCCGACATGGTTCAAATCGGAAACGAAATCACGCCGGGTATGCTGCTGCCGGACGGCGGCACGGATCGTTGGGATAACCTCGCGGCCTTGCTGAAAGAGGGATACGCGGCAGTGAAGGAAGCCAACCGGTCCACCCTCGTCATGCTTCACATCGACCGGGGTGGAGATAATCCCGCGTCGCGCGCCTGGTTCGCCGCCGCCGCCGCGCGCGCCGTCGAGTGGGACGTCACCGGCCTTTCTTATTATTCGTACTGGCACGGACCGCTTGAAGCGATGGCGGGCAACGTGGCCGACTTGAAGGCGCGCTATGGGAAACCGGTGATCATCGTCGAGACGGCGTATCCATTCACTCTTGCGGAAAACGATTCGGAAGTCAATTCCATCCATGAGCCGGATCAGCTTGCGCCGGATTTTCCGGCCACGCCCGCCGGCCAGGCGGCCAATCTGCGCGCGGTAATCAAAACCGCCCGCCGCGCCGGCGCCGCCGGCGTGTTTTATTGGGAGCCGACCTGGACGGCGGTGAAGGGCAACGGCTGGGATCCGGCCAACCCGGATTCCGGCGACCAGTGGGAGAACCAGGCGCTTTTCGATTTCGAGGGGAAGGCGCTCCCGGCGCTGAAGGAGTTCAGGGCGTAGGGGCGACCCACTGGGTCGCCCAGAACAATCGTATCGACTGGGTCGCCCAGAACAATGGCATTGGTCATGCCCACCGGGCGACCCGCATGCCCACCGGGCGACCCGGTGGGTCGCCCCTACAGGGAATAGGTGTGAGGTCGAAACAAGGAGATGTGTCAATGAAAAATAAACGAACCCTCTATCTTCTCGCCGCGGCCGTACTCGTGGCGCTGCTGGCGGTGATCGGAGTTGTCCGATTTGTCCTGCCGGACCTCTTGGCGCCGGCTCCGGAACTCGTCGATGCCTCCGGCATCCGCGTCAACCCCGTTGAAAACCTCAATCCGGATTTCATCATGGGGGCCGACGTCTCGATGCTCGCGCAGATGGAGGCCAGCGGGGCGCTGTTCTATGTGAACGGAAAACCGAGGGATTGCCTGTCCATTCTGAAGGACCAGGGAATCAATTGGATCCGATTGCGGATCTGGAACGACCCGACCGATGTGAACGGGCTGCCGCTCGGCGGCGGGAACAACGACCTGGCGAAAACGGTCGCCATCGCCAAGCGCGCCAAAGCGCTCGGATTGAAGTTTTTCCTCGATTTCCATTACAGCGATTGGTGGGCGGATCCCGGCAAGCAGAACAAACCGAAGGCCTGGGCGGATCTGCACGGCGAAGCGCTGAATACGGCGGTGTACGATTACACCGCGAACGTCCTGCGGACTCTCGCCAAGGCCGGAGCCATGCCGGATATGGTCGAGCT
>JBAVFZ010000004.1:0-6293 GCA_049684495.1 Anaerolineales bacterium
GGATAGGACGGCCGGAACAAATCATACAACTCCGCAACATTATTAAAACTCTTGCTATCATTAATCCAATCCATTTCGGGAACCGGTTGAATAATCACAGGAGATCTCCAGCGCGACGACGCCGGACGCGTTCAACCGGCGCCATTCTCTACGCCGCGGCTGAACGCGTCCGGATGCAGCATGCATCAGGCCGGGTTCTTCCGTGAGAGAATGGCGAGTAAATCACCCTCCGGGCTGCCCGCGCTCCCGCCCAAATACGGGAAAAACACCGCGTCGGTAAACCCGCATTCCGCCAACAGCGATCGATAGGCATCGTTCGTGTAAGCCTGCATGCTGGATGAATGGAATGTCACTTCGCCGGTTGCGGCATCGATGACATAATAACGTTGAATGGCCACCTGGTCCTCCGCATTCCAAAAATTTTCCTGAAGGAACAAGTGCGGCTCATTCGAAAACAATCCTTCCGCCGTTGAATACCACGAAGGAGGCTCCCCGCCTATCTCGACCACTTTCTTAAACGAATGCGGCTCGATGAGCAGAAAACCTTCGGGTGCCAGCGCGCGCCATGCTTTCGCCAGAATACCTTTCGCATCCCCCGGCCGGAAAACGTTGAACTCGCCGAAGATCGACATCACAAGCCCATACCCGTCGCCAAAGTCCGCTTTGCGGATATCCTGATGGACGTATGTGCAGTCGAGACCGGCTGCTCCGGCCTGCTCCCGGGCATAGGCGATGGATGCCGGCGAGAAATCGATCCCCGCACAATGGTGGCCGAGCCTCGCCAGCCGATTCATGTACAAACCGGGTCCGCAGCCGAGGTCAAGAATCCGCGCCGGATTCCCCTTCAGAACCTGACGGTGAATCCAGTCGACGTGCTTATCGATGGTCTCGAACCGGCGGCTGGCGGCATCGTGCGCCTGAGACAAATGCTCGTTAAGCATGCGCTTGCTGAATTCGGGGTCATTCCACGGAATCTTTTCCCCCTCGGCCCACGGTTTTGGGACCCGCTGCCGATGAACGATATCCATGAGTTTCAAGGTAATTCACTCCTCATCTTGAATAGTGAAATTCGGATTTGGATCCGCGGCCCAACGGCCTGCCGCCCGGACATTTGGCCGGCCGCGCAGCACTTGGATCATTTTAATCGAAACGACCACGCAGGAGAAACCATCGGGAGGCGGAGCGATGGACCCATCCGTTCCAATCGCAGGGTTGAATGGATATTTTACGATCAGGTTGGTTATATCGTAAACACACCCGAGTCGTACACTAATGTTTCATCAATGAATATTTGGCCGCCCTTCCGCATATCGCAAAGCATATCCCAGTGAATGGCGCTCTTATTTTTCGAGCCGCTCTCGGGATAACCGTTTCCTAAAGCCAGATGGATCGTGCCGCCGATCTTTTCGTCAAAGAGCATATTCCCGGTGAATCGCTTTATCTGATTGTTGGTGCCTATGCCAAATTCGCCCAGGCTTTGTGCGCCATCATCCGTTTTTAACATCTCCTGCAGGAAACCCTCGTTCTTCTCGGCGCCGGCTTTGACGACCTTGCCCTTTTTAAAAACAAGCTCCACTCCACCGACTTCCGTACCGGCCCAAATGCAGGGATATGAAAATCGTACCGTGCCATCCACGGAATCTTCAACGGGGCCGGTGAATATTTCTCCATCCGGGATGTTTGCGCGTCCATGACAACTGATAAACTTCCTGTCCGCGATCGACATTTCGAGATCGATGCCCTCTCCCGCTATTCGCACATGCCGCTTTCCATCAAGCGCCTTAACCAGCCTTTCTTGATCCGCCTGCATTTTCTTCCATTGCGAAAGGGGGTCTTCCGAATCGGCAAAGGCACTGTTATAGAAAATATCGCTGAACTCAATCACGCTCATGCCGGCATCTTGAGCATAAGCATGAGTCGGATACCGGGTTACCACCCATCGCAATTCCCCGGAAGCGGTTCTGCGGGACCATAATTCATTGATTTCCGTATAGGCCCGGGATCTTGTTTTCCACACCTCCGGTTTCACGCCTGTCAAACTGCGGGTATTCGTATCACAGCCAATTCTGATATCCACATCATATTCTTCCGCCACCATCTTTGAGATGATATCCGGCTGCAGCAGTTGATTTTCAGACGCTTCCGTGAGGAAGATGTATCGGATGTTTTCGATATCGGCCGCGATATGCGGATGCCCGCCGGCTTTGAGCACCTCGCGAAAGACTTCCGCAATCAAAGGCGTGGCCTCCGGGTCAAGCGGATACCCGCGGATCATTACCTTGTCGTTTTCTTTCACCCGGGTAGAGTAATGCACCAGGATTTTAGCGAGATTCTCTATGCGCGGATCAGTCATGATGCGGTTATCTCCGGCTTACGTTCAGCGGGTAATCTGAGACTTAATTCCATGCGCCCGGCGGCCTGCGGTAAAGCAGCCCGGCCGGCCAAGCCTTTTTCTTTATATTTATACTATTTTTCACGCTAGCTTACAACCAAGGGATGATTACCTTCTTTACGTACTTATCCCATTCAACACCAAATTCCGCGGATAATTTTCTTTCTTCATCCGGTCCAAAAATTATCCGCCCGGCATAGAAGGTTCCCCCAACGATTATTCCCAACCATGAGTTGCATAAGAAACCAAACCACGGCAATACAAGAAATGCCACGCCGGTATATAAAGGATGCTTGACCAGAGCATATGGACCGGTGGTAATCAATTTCTTTTCCGACACCTTCGTAAGAATGAGATAAACGGACCATGCCCAACTAATGATTCCGGGTATAAGGATTATTATTGAGATGATTTTCAATATATCCGAAGGCCCTCCCACACTAAACCAATTCGGCTTCCATATATTCAAACCAAGCCCGATGATTATGAAAGGCGATGCCAGTAACCCGATTTTATCTCCGCTTCCAACCAATCTTTTTAGAGTCATCGCTGTCTCCTTTTCCCCGCCCGACGGCCTTTGCATCCGCCGCTGGACCGGTCGCGCATCATGTGGATCATTTTAATCGAAACGAAAACGAAGGAGAAATCACACCGGACCCTATGCCCAAAGCCAAAACCTGCCCCGCGGCACCCTCGCGCCTGCGCCCGCAGAGCCGCCCTGCTTGAATTGGATTTATCAGCGGGAATGGCTGCGCGGCACGGGAGCGATGAACGCCGGCGAATCACCGGTGCGACGAATTCGCGACGGAGGGGTCCATGTTGCCATCGGATTCGGATGGCGACGTGGGCTGCGATGTGAGCGCCCGGCCTCGCGCAGCGGATCCTCTCGGGATTGATCCTTGAGCGGGGCCGGTTACGATACGAGGGAGAGCTTTGCGGGGATCCACTCCGAACATCGATGCCCTTGGCGCGAAGGGTTATCCGACTCTGCGGAAATTAATCTTTTTCTCCTAATTTCCCGGCGAATCATACCGCCTGAGTCCGCGGTAGAACACAAACCGGGCGATAAGGACGCACCAGACCGCGACGGCGGGCACAAGCCAGGCCCATGCCCCCCACGCCGCCTTGTTGAAAAGGTAGACGGCGGGAAGGTAGCCGATGAACGCGTAGGGGAGAACGACGGTGATGAGGAACTGGATCGGTTCCGTAAAAAGAGTGGACGGATATTTCGCGAAGTCCGCCATCTGGTGCACCATCAGGGGAAAGGCGTTGTAGAACGACGTCAGCCAGAATCCCGAGCAGTTCGCCGCGAAGGAGATCGCGGTGCGGATCGCGGCGGCGCTGACGATGAGCACGGGCAGAAAGAGGATCCTGTCCGCCGTCCAAACGAGATGGGTTTGGCCCAAGGCAAGACCAAAAAGGACGGCACCGGTGATCATGTTGCCGATCCCGTGGACTCCGAGGTCGTAGGTGAGGATCTGGAGGATGGGCGAGACCGGACGAAGGAGGAACCGGTCCAGATCCCCCAGGTTGATGAGCCTCACGGTTCTCCACATTCCCTCAAACGCGAAGGAAACCACCCCTTCGGTGAAGAAGATCGAGGCAAGGATGAGGACGATCTCCCACATCGTCCAGCCCTGTATCGGCGGGATCCTGGAATAGAGCACGCCGAGAAACATCAGTCCGAGAAGCTGGAGGACGGAGCCGGTGAACAACATCATTACGAAATCCGCCTTGTATTCCAGTTTGATCTTGATGTTCTGCGCGAGGAACCGCGAGAAGAGAAAGAGAGTCCGGCCGAGTCTCATCGTCAGCCTCCGTGGATAGTGACTTTGCGCATGGCGAAATGCCAGACCAGTTTCGCGAAGTACCAGAGACCCACGATCCAGGCGGCCTCGACCGCGAAGGACGCGAGGATTTGGGACTCGGGCATCTTCTCGATGAAGATCGTCGCGGGAACGCTGACGATCCCGCGGAAGGGCAGCACGGCGGATACCGCCTGGAGCCAGCCGGGGAAGAAACTCAGGGGAATGATCGCGCCCGAGAAAAAATCCGTAAGGCCCCTCCGGAACCAGCTGAGGCCCATCCCCCCCATGGTCCAGAACGTAAACAGCCCGAAGATGTAGACGATAAGGAACTTGGTGGTGAACGAGAAGGCCACCGCCAGGAGGAAGTAGAGCCAGGTCACGGCCCGGTCCGGAGGAACGGTGAATCTGATCAGGACGGCAAAGACGAGGCCGATCGCCGCCACGAGGACGCCCTCGGCGATTCCGTTCCCGACGGTGATCGCAAAATTCGCCTTCTGATAATCCACCGGCCGCACGAGTTCCACCGCAATGTTGCCGGTCCAGATGGAGCGCGAGACGCGAAACTCGGAGGAGCCCGAAATAAGTGCGGAGGTAAAAAGCGAGATGAGCAGGTAACCCTGCATGTCGCTCCAATCCATGCCGCCGATCACGGCGCCCGTCGCGTAGACCGCCCGCCAGAGGAAGAAGATGGCGATGTACGAGACGAACTGCGAGACGATGTTGATGAAGTACGAAGCGCGGTAGGCCGTCGTTTCCTGAATCGCGCAGAAGATGTGCCGGACATATTTTTTCAGCGTGAGCATGCGCACCGCCTCAGGCTCCGCCCGCCAGTTCGAGCCGGCCCTCGTAAACATTCTTCACGACCCGCTCGATATCCGGCTCCTCGAGTTGAAAATCCTCGACGTCGACGGTTTTCATGATGATTTCCAGCACATCCTTCGCTGTGTAATGGAACCGATCGAACACAACCGTCATCTCCCGTTCGTTCGATTGGGCAATCTCGACCCCCGCAGGCATCGCCCCGGCCGCGCCCGCCCGGTCGATTTTCGCCCCCGCGATGATCCGTATGCTCCGTTGCTTCACGTACTTGTCGAGCAGGCCCTGGATGGATCCATCGTAAATGATCCTGCCGGTGTCGATGATAATCAGCCTCCGGCACACATCCTCGATATCGTCCAGGTCGTGCGACGTGAGCATGAGGGTGACGCCCCGCTCACGGTTCACCGTCTTGAGGAATTCGCGGATGCGTTCCTTCACCGCGACGTCGAGACCGATGGTGGGTTCGTCGAGGAAGATGACGGTCGGATTGTGCATCAGGGCTACGGCCAGATCGCAGCGCATCCTCTGGCCGAGGGAAAGCCTGCGCGCCGACTGGTTGAGGAACTCTTCCAGACCGAGCATCTCGGTAAAGTATGCGAGGTTGTCCGCGTACGTTTTCGCGGGCACCTCGTAGATATCCCGCAGGAGCGTGAAGGACTCGATGACCGGTATGTCCCACCAGAGCTGGGTTCGCTGGCCGAAGACGACGCCGATGTTTTTCGAGTTCCGCATCCTTTCCTTATACGGGTGAAGGCCGTTGACGCGGACTTCGCCGCCGGAGGGCAAAAGAATCCCGGTGAGCATCTTAATCGTCGTGGATTTTCCCGCCCCGTTCGGGCCCACATAGGCGACGGATTCGCCGGCCTCAATGGAAAGGTCGACGCCCGTCACCGCCATGATCTCCTTGTGCTCCGGTCGGAAGAGATGCCGGATGGCTCCGAGCACGCCCGGCTTTTTCAAGGGGCTTCGAAAGGATTTGCAGAGTCCTTTCGTTTCGATTACGCTCACGGGAATACCTCCAGGGAAACAAGGTAATAAAAATGAGAAATGACTTTATGAAAACGGAAGGATAACCCGAAATCAACATCTTGTCGATTCCAAATCCCCCGGAAGGACATTTAATTAATTCCTTGTATCTGCTTGGGCCGGGAAAAGCGCGCACGGATTACACGGAGAAGAGCCGATTACACGGATTCTTAAAAAAAGAATTCGGTGTTTTCGGATCTTTTCGGTGTTTCGGTGTACAAGAAAGAGAAATCATGCTGGGTAAATAC
>JBAVFZ010000005.1:0-1865 GCA_049684495.1 Anaerolineales bacterium
ATTTATCTCTTGGAGGTGGCTTCTCCGTAATCCGGGGATTCGCCGCAACCGCTTTTTTATCCTGGCGGTTTTCAAACGTAAGAGAAGATGCTTCTCCCTCCCCCTCCCCGTATAACGTGAAGGGGGAGGATTTCATTAACCTGTCATTTTACGTCTATGTATTGCCGAGAAGATGGGATGGCCGGAAAACCCCTCTTCGCGCGGGCATTCGGGCCAACGACCGTATGGTCCGGTCTCATCTTGACATACTGTATTATATATAGTATTATATATTATACTTTACTGGAGGATGTATGGGCGATCCTATTCCCAACCTGGTTTCGGAACTGCGCGGAGGCACCTTCGTCCTGGTTGTGCTCGGCCGCCTGGAAGATGAGCAATACGGCTACGCGCTCAGCCAGCAGCTGGCCGAAAAGGGGATGGACGTGGACCAGGGTACGCTCTACCCGCTTCTGCGGCGTCTGGAAAAGCAGGGCTTTCTGGAAAGCCGCTGGTCGGTGGAAGGTTCCCAGCCGCGCCGCTACTATAAGCTCAGCCGGGAAGGACGCGAGGCGCTGCGCGTCCTTCGTGAGGAATGGCACACCCTCAGCGCCGCCATTAACCGTTTGACCAGAAAGGATTCATAAGATGAAAACCAGCCTTATCGATCGTTACGTCAAGGAAGTCGGGCGGCGCCTGCCACGCAAAACGCGCGGTGACGTCGAAGCGGAACTCCGTTCGCTGCTGACCGATTCGCTCCGCGACCGCGCCGCCGGAAAGGAGCCGTTGGATGCGGCGGCGCTGGAAGCCGAACAGATCGCGGTCCTCGAGGCGCTCGGCCCGCCCCAAAAGGCGGCTGCCCGCTACGCTCCTCCGCAACGCCACCTCATCGGTCCGAACGTGTACGACTTCTACACCATCGTTCTCTTTGCCGCCGGCATCGGCGTCGCCACAGTCGTCCTGCTGCTGGTCGGGCTTACGCTATTGGGAGGAAACGCCTTTTCCGGCGGATTTCTCCCGACGCTTGGGGATTTACTCGGACTGTTGTTCCAATGGCTGCTTATGGCGTTCGGTTCGATCACGCTGGTGTTTGCGGTCGTCGGGCGCCTGCTTCCGGAGGATGCCGCCGCGGAGGAAAAAGAGGAAGCCTGGGATCCGCGCACCCTGCCCGAGGTAAACGATTGGACGCGGATCGATGCCCGCGGGATCCTTTTCGAATCCGTCTGCATCATCGCCGCGCTGGCGGTGTTCAACCTTTTCCCGCAGTGGGTCGGCTTGAATTTTCCCGCTTCCGTCAACGGAGAGCCTTCGCGCTGGTACTCCATCCCCCTGCTCTCCGATGCATTCTTTAAAAACTTCCTGCCGTTTTGGAACGTGAATTTCCTGTTGTCGATCCTCCTGAATCTCTTTCTATTGCGTCGTGGGCGATGGCAGCGCGTCACCCGCGTGTTGGATTTCCTGCTGGGAATATTCGGAATTGTCCTGATTGCCGCAATGCTCTCCGGCCCGACGCTGATCAACGTCAAGGGCGTGGCCGACGAATCCCTGAAATCCCTCCTCGGATCCATCGGCTCCAGCTTGCTTACAGCGTTGTTGATCGTTGTGCTGATTGTGGCTGTCTTTGACTCATTCGGGAAGTTGGCGGCGATTTTCCGCACTCATCCCATGCCCTACGCTCAGCCCTTCCCCGCGGACGATAAGCCGGGGGCGGGATTGGGGTGACGGGGAATTACGACGAGGGTGTTCTCAGAGATTTCAACGCCGATTGAAAATCCCCCGGCAGCGGCGCCTCGAACTCGCAGGGCGCCGTCTCATTGGGCAGCGCGATCTTCAACCGCCAGGCGTGCAGCATCAGCCGCCCCGCTTCACCCCTCATCCCCCTTTCC
>JBAVFZ010000006.1:0-1854 GCA_049684495.1 Anaerolineales bacterium
TTACAAATCGATAACGGAAACAACGGGTTGTTACGATTTGGTTACGGAGGCAAAAAGTTCACTTTACCCTGTACAATCGTTGCGGTGACAGGAGGTTGACGGTCCGGTGATATCGGGAAGAAATATCCCGGCGATTATTCCATACGATACCGATTCCTCGGCCTTCGGCTTCGGAATGACTTCCCGCGCGCATCGAATACTCCCGGCCTTCGGCCTCGGAATGACCTCCCTTCGTACGATATCCCCGGCCTTCGGCCTCGGAATGACCTCCTGCGCGTGTACGGTATTCCCGGACTTCGGCCCCGGAATGATCTCCTGCGTCCATCCAATATCCCCGGCATGGATTCAATCCACGCGGCTTTTGCGAGTCCTCCTGCTGGCCCTGCTGTCCCTTTCGGGATTGGCGTTTGGCGCACATGATTCTTCCGTAGGATTTGGCGATCCGCAGCCTCCCGCGGAAGCCTATGCCTATCAGACGCAATCGGGCGATTCCTTAAAGACGATTGCCGTCCGTTTTGGCGTGGCTAAAAACGAGATCCGGGATACCAGCGGATTGCAGCTTTCCGAAAGGGGCTTCCTTCCGCCCGGATTGGTCCTGTCCATCCCCCGCAGGCTTGGCGCCGTTACGGACGCGGCGCATTTGTTTCCGGATGGGGAAATCGTCTACTCGAAATCATCCGAGAAATTCAGCGTGGAGAATTTCATACTGGGGAAGCGGGGTTTTTTGCTGCATTACCGGGATAAGGACGGATTAACGGGGGCCGACATCATTACCAAACTGGCCGAGGACAATTCCATCAATCCGAGGATCTTGCTTTCGCTGCTGGAATTTACCAGCGGATGGGTGATGAAGGCCGATCCTTCCCCCAATACCCTCGACTACCCCATGAATTATTACGATATTTACCACAAGGGTCTGTACAGCCAGATGATGCTGGCCGTCGATTACCTGGAGCGCGGGTATTACGGCTGGCGCGAGGCGAAAATCCTGTGCCTGTATTTCAACGACGGTACAAACATCCGGCTGGCTCCGGACCTGAACGCGGGGACGGTTGCGGTGATGTACTACTTCAGCAAAATGACCGGCACCCCCGCCGCGTGGAGTGCGGCTGTTGAAAAATTTTTCAACCTTCATGCGGAGCTGTTCGGCGACCCGCGCTCCCTCGCCATGGAGCCGCTGTTCCCGGGGGAACTGTATCAACCCTATCTGATCCTGCCGTTCCGCCTCGGTCCATCGTGGTGCTTTTCGTACGGGCCGCATGGGGCGTGGGATTCCAAGGGCCCGCCGGCCGCGCTCGATTTTGCGCCCCCGCAGGACGAATACAGCGGCCCGCTGACCCGGATGATTCTGGCTTCCGCGCCGGGGTGCGTCGTGCGTTCGGAAAAGAACACGGTCGTCCTGGATTTGGATTGCGACGGATCGGAACAAACCGGATGGAATCTCTTCTACTACCATCTGGCCGAAGAAGGCCGGGTCCGTAAAAACAGCAGGATCCGCCAGGGGCAGAAAATCGGATATGCGTCGTGCGAAGGCGGATTTTGCTCGGGGATTCACGTGCATATGGCGCGCAAATACAACGGCGAATGGATGCCGGCCGGCGGGCCGGTCCCGTTTACCATGAGCGGCTGGTATCTGGCGGCATACGAAACGGAGGAAGCGACGGAGGGGTGGAAGTACTTCCGCGGCGGCCGCGCGGTCACGGCCTCGATCGACTGTGATTTTGAGAATTTGATTTCCCGGTAGGCGGCGGGATTAGAACGAGCCGTAGATGAAGGGCAATACATCCGTGGAAGAGGTTCCGCGTATAATCCATAATCCCGTGATGAGCACCAAGGCGGCCACGACAGCTATCG
>JBAVFZ010000007.1:0-8370 GCA_049684495.1 Anaerolineales bacterium
CGGCACGCCGGAACACGTCTATCCGCTGCAAAAGGATTCCTGCTTCATCGGCCGTTCTCCGAGCGTCGAAGTATCCCTGGCCGATGAAACCGTCTCCGTCGTGCATGCGCGATTGTGGAAGGAAAACGGCCGCTGGTGGCTGGAAGATCTGGATTCCCGAAACGGAACCCAGCTTAACCAGATCCCGGTTTCGAAAAAGGCGGTCCTGTGCGCGGGCGACCGGATCCGCGCCGGACGCGTTCTGCTGGAATTCCGGCTCGAAGAATCCCCCCAACCCTCATCGGAAGAAGAACCTCGCGCAACGGACCCGCCGGCATGACCCATCCCTCCCGGCGGGAAGCGGCGCTGCTCGGACTGGCGTTTTGCTTCCAATTGTTCAGCGCGGCGGCGCTCCTGCTCTCGCCCTCGGTGCAGGCCGGAGGATGGGCCGTCCATCCCCCGTATTGGTCCGTCTTCGTTCCGATTGTAGTGTGGGGGCTGACCGCCTTGGTTCTCCACCGCAGCCTCGACCGCGCCCTGCCCAACCGCGATCCGCTGCTGTTGCCGGCGGCCATGTTCCTTTGCGGATGGGGATTGCAGATCCTGGTCCGGCTCTCGCCCGAAACCGCCATGCGCCAGACCTTGTGGCTTTTCCTCGTGGGCGGGTTGTTGGCGTTTATTATTCAGCTGCCGCACGATCTGGAATGGCTCCGCAAATACCGCTACCTCTGGCTGGGAGCGGCGCTGCTGGCGGTGGCCGCCACGCTTTTTTTCGGAGTCGGCGCAGCGCCGGATTCCGCGCGCTTGTGGCTCGGCCTGGACGGCATTTTTTTTCAGCCCTCCGAATTCCTGCGCTGGATCTTCCCGGTGTTCGCCGCCTTCACCCTCGTCCAACGCCGGACTGCCGGCAGCGTTCCCGACGCCAAGGATTCGCTTCCCGTGCTGCTCTTCGGGGCGGCGGGCGTCCTGCTGCATATCCTCCAGCAGGATCTCGGCGCCGCGGTTCTGCTCATCGCCGCCATCGTGCTGGTCCTGTACCTTGCCTATCGAAAAACCGCAATCCTTCTGCTCGGCATTCTCGCCGTGCTCGGCATAGCGGGCATCGGGTATGCGCTGAGCGGAACGATCCACGACCGCATTGTTACCTTCTGGAACCCGTGGCTGGATCCGAGCAACACCTCCTTCCAGGTGGTGCAATCGCTGATTTCCGTGGCGGCCGGCGGTTTGATCGGACGCGGACCCGGCCTGGGCACTCCGGGGCTTGTGCCGGTGGCGTATTCGGATTTTATTTTTTCCGCGCTCAGCGAGGAATACGGAGTTATTGGCGCCGTCGGCTGCCTGACCCTGATTGCCGTTCTGGTTTTGCGCGGACTGCGAATCGCGGTCCGGTCCGCGGATCCCGCATCCCGCCTGATCGCCGCGTGCCTCAGCGCGCTGCTGGGATGTCAATCGATCCTGATCATCGGAGGCGGATTGCGACTGCTTCCCCTTACCGGGGTCACCCTGCCCTGGATGAGTTACGGCGGCTCGTCGCTTTTGGCAAGCATGATCATGCTCGGCTTCCTGCTGATTCTTTCCGACAAGGCGCCGGCGGCGGTTGCGAGAAGGAGACCGGATCATCCGGCGCGGGTCCTTTCCGCGGTATTCCTGCTCGCCTTTGCCGCGGCGGGGGTCAGTGTGGGTTGGTGGGGAATTTACCGCGCACCCGTATTGCGCATCCGCACCGATAACTTCCGGCGCATCCTGCACGACCGCCAAGCCCGGCGCGGGGACCTGTTCGACCGCAACGGCCGGCCGCTGGCCGTCACCACGGGCGTTGCGGGCGCCTACACGCGCGAGTATCCCGATCCCGCGTCCGCGCCGGTGATCGGATTCACCACGGCGTTCTACGGACAGGGCGGTATGGAAGCCGCGCTGGATCCCTGGTTGCGCGGCGAAGCCGGCCGGGATTCCTTCGACCTGTGGTGGTCGGAAACGGTGCTCGGAATCCCGCTGGAAGGAAAGGATGCCTGGCTGACGATCGACCGCACCCTGCAGGACCAGGGCAGCGCCGGACTGGAGGGTCTTGCGGGCGCGGCCGTGGTATTGAGGGCCGGGAGCGGGGAAATCCTGGCGCTCATCTCCCAACCGACGTTCGATCCGGCGACGCTGCAAACGGAATACGATCAGCTCTCCCGCAATCCCGCATCGCCGCTGCTTAACCGCGCCACCCAGGGGCTGTACGGACCTGGCCGGATGCTGTTTCCGTTCTTCACCGCGGAAGCAATCGATCGGAACATTCCGGAGGCCGGATCCGATCTTTGCGCGGCGCCTTACATGGAATGGATTTTAGGAAGCCCGGAATTCGCGCAGCAAGTCCTCTCCCGATTCCGTTTCGACCAGGATCCGGCGATGGACCTTCCGACGGCGAACGTCCGGGATCTTGCTTTTCCCGCGGATGAAGCATCCATCCTCCGCGAATGGGACGGGCGGGGACGCGTTCTGGTGAGCCCGGTGCAATTGGCGCTCGCCTTCTCCTCGATCGCCGCCGGCGGCATGGCGCCCGCCCCGCGCCTGGTGTACCGCCTGGAAACGGAAGCCGGCTGGATAACGCCCGCGACCGCGAGCCATCCGGTGGCGATGATTCCCGCGGCGACGGCCGCGCGCCTGCGGGAGATCCTGCGCAGCGGTAAGGGTACGGCCGAGTGGGTGGGCTGCGGCGGACGCGGGGTGAGCGCCGGCGGGATCTCATGGTATGCCGGATTTCAAACCGCGGGCGAGGATCCAATCGTGGTCGTGGTCGCGCTGGAGGGCGAGCCTTCCGACGCAGCCGGAGCCGGGCGGAAGATCCTCGCGCTGGCGGCGATGGATAATTCTTAATTCTCATCGCAGAGCCCGCCCTCGGTGGCCGGGCTGGTGGACGCAAAGGGTTTTTAGTTCGTCATTCCCGCAGGATTTTAAGGCCATTCGTAAAAGTGATCGTCATTCCGGCGCCTGCCCTCGCAGAGCATCCTGGCTCGATTTTGGTTTATGAGCCGGGATGAATGCGTAGCGAGGGTGATCTTGGCCGGAATCCACAACAAACTTTTTCGCGGCCTCACTCGTGAAGAGGAACTCCCGGATTCCCGCTACGATCACCCTCGCTTTGTGAACGCGCAGGTTCAAACAACAACCCGAACATGCGCACTCCGCGAGGGCAGGCTCGGGGAGGACGGTAGTATTATTGCTTGTCATGACAATAGGGATGACGCGATGACTGAATTCACCATCCGCCCAAAAGGCGCCGAAGACACGGCCTGGATCCAACAGCTCATGCGCGAACAATGGGCGGCGGATTTCATCGTCGTGCGCGGCGAGATCTACTATCCGGCCGAGTTGCCGGGATTCGTCGCCGAGATCGGACCGGCCAAAGCCGGATTAATCATCCACCGCGTATACGGCGAGGGCTGCGAAATCATGGCTCTGGTGAGCCTGTTTCCCGCCCGGGGGATCGGCGGGGCATTGATTGAAGCCGTAAAACAAGCCGTCCAGCCGGAGGGGTGCCGGCGTTTCTTCGTGGTGACGACCAACGACAACCTGCATGCGTTGCGTTTCTACCAGCGCAGGGGTTTTTTCCTCTCCGCCCTGCGCCCAAACGCGATAACCGAAACCCGGAAGTACAAACCCGTCCCGCTCTTGGGGGAAGATGGAATTCCCATACGGGATGAAATCGAATTGGAGATGACGCTTGATCCGCAGGGAGCCTCCCCGCCATAGAAGGATTATCCGTCCACGGAAAAAAGGCGGCCGCATATCTTCTGCATCATGCGACCGCCTTTTTATTCATGCCAGGGGAAATCCTCCCCGCAGAATGATCAAGCGATCGGCCGCCGACCGGCCCCACAGGTCGAGATCGTACATCGCGCACACCTGCACCGGGAGCGCCAGGAACTCCCCGGCGGTCATCGCCCGCGCCAGGTAGGTGATGGTGTGCTTCCCGTGCCGCAGATCCGTGATAAAGAAGGCGACCCGGTCGTTTCGAATTTCCTTGAAGTTGTACCCGAGATCCTCCCAGCGGCCCGGTCCGGCGTAATAATCCAGAGCCTCATCTCCGGTGTAGTATGGAGTGGAGTTTAGATTTTCATTCAACGCCTCCAGCCCGCCGGGCAGATGGTCCTCGACCAGGATGTAGGCTGCGTCCTCGTCCGTTTCCACCGTTAATTCCACATTGACCAATTGGCCGGCGCGGATATCCGTCAGCGGTTTTCCGGTTCCGGGATCCAGGTAGCGCCGGGAAACATGGATCGGGCCGGACGGAGCGGAAGGGATTTCCTGCAGGCTGTATTCGGCGGCGAGATCGTAATACAGCGCGGCGCTCCCGGTCGACGTGATGGTCAGAATATTTATGCCGGGTTGGAAGCTGTCCAATGGGATCACGACGGTCGTCGCATTGCTGCCCATGCGCAGCGCTCCGCTGGCCATTAATTGGCCGTTGAGATTTACCTTGTATGCACTCTCCCCGGCTTTCTTCCCCTCCAGCACGAGATAGTCCGTCAGGGCGAGGATGGAGAAGGCGGTCTCGTTCGTCGTCCCCCACCCGTACCGGCCCTGGCGCCTGGAAAGAAGATATTTCACCGCGCCGGGGATCATCTCGCTTCCCGGGTCGATGGTGACGAATGCGTCGAGCACCAGGGCGGTGGTGCGGAGAGTCGAAGCCATCGTCTTGCGCGTGTATTCCCCGTCGCTGGTTCCCTGCGGCCAATACACGACCGCCTGATTGCGGATCCCGTGTGACTCGACCGCCGCCAGGACCTCCCGCGCGCGTTCCCCATCCCCCATCGCCTGCAGGCCGAGCGCCAGTGCCGCCTGGCTGAAGGGATCGAGTTCATTTACATGCGAATCCGCCAGGCTGCGCGCCGCCTCCGGATCACCGCGTCCGGTCAGCGCCATGCTGTACAGCGCAAACGCCCGCGTGCGAATATCCATTTTTTGCATATCATCCTTGAGGTAGCGCACCGCGTCTTCCATGACGCTGTCGCCGGCCGGATACCCGGCAGCCTCCAGTTGCGCCAGGCCAAAGAGCACCCACGCCGTCTGGTAATCGGTGCTGGCGTCGTCGTACCACCAGCCCCAGCCTCCGTCACGGTGCTGGAAATTCACAAGGCGCTGGATGCTGGCCCGGATCAACGGATCCAGCCGCGCCGACATCCCGGGGTCCAGCCCGAGTAGCGCGCCGGCCCGCCCGACCACGGCATTCGGCAACGCCCGGCTCATGGTCTGCTCGATGCATCCGTAAGGATAGCCCGTGAGGTATTCCAATCCCCCGAGGATGCTGCCGCTCATCGTGCGGCTCAGCTGCAGAGTCGCCCGGCCCGTCCCCGGAATGATCGGCGGCAGCGGCACGACGATCCGCGCGCTTCCCTGGAATTCTCCGGATTGTGTGAACACGCTGGTGGAAGCCGCGGGCTGGATGGAAAGCGGCAGGCGGACCCCATCCGCCAGGCCGTCGCGGCTTTCCGCGCTGACGACGATCGCGCCCCCGTTTACCCCGACAACCTCCACCTGCCACCGGACCGGTGAAGCTTCTCCGGGATCAAGCGATATGGATTGGGAGGCGCTCCCCAGCAGCCGCAGGCCTTCCGCCTCGAGTGTCACGTCCACCTCGCGTTGAGAATCCCCGTAGTTATGGACGAATGCGGTGATCTCGGCCTGATCACCCGTGGTCAGAATGCGCGGCGGCACCGCCCGGACAAGCAATTCTTTTTTGACCGTGATATTTTTCTGCGCCTGTCCCACCAGGGAATTCCTGGTGACGGCTTTCGCGGTCAACCGCCAGGAGGTCAGGTTGTCCGGGAGCTTCACCTCGACGGTGACGCGGCCGTTCGTCCCGGTTTTCAAGGATGGAAACCAGGCAGCGGTATCCTGGAAATCACTCCGCAAGCCGAAAGCGGTCGAGGGACCGCCGCCGCCTCCGCCGCCCCGCCCGCCCGGGGAGATGATAATCCGGTCGGGCGACATCGAGTCGTACGTGCGCACGGAGCGGCTGCGCACCCCGTAAAAGGCGGAGAAGATATCCGGTGATTGCTCCGCCTGCAAGGTGAATATCGATTCATCCACCGCGGCCAGCGATACTTCCGCGAGAACCGGATTTCCCCCGGCGTCGGTGACGCCGATGGTCACCTTCATGGAATCCCCGGGCGCGTATGACTCACGGTCGGTGGAGATCCCCACCCGCAGCGCGCTGGCTCCGGCATCCACCCGCAACTCCATCGTGGCCAGCCGCAAGTGGCTTTCGGGCCGGTTGGACCCCCAGTACTCAAAGTCGTACTCGTCATACTGAATGTCTTCATCCGGCTGCCAGGCGTTCACGGTAACGAAGACATTCGGCGCATCCTCCGGGCGGAGTTTTGCCTCGACGATCGTGAGCGGCGCCGTCAATTGGATCGGCAGGCTGCGGAGGACATGCCCGCGTTCGAAGGTGAGCAGCGCCGGCCCGCTGAAGGAGGATTCGATCATGAATTGCGCCGTCTGGTCGGGTTGATACGAATCCCGGTCGGCGGCGATCTGCACCGCTGCTTCGGACCGGGTGAACCAATCGTCGGTGGAACTGAACACGCAGATCCAGGTCTTGTCGGTCATGGCGCGGCCTTGCCCGTCTTCGCCCTCCAAGACCAACTGGTAATAGCCCGAGGAGAGCGTCAACGCCTGATCGGCATTGCCTTGCGCGTCGGTTGCGAGCGGGAAAGCGCCGGCGGAGCGGTACTCCCATCCATCCCAATCCCACCGGTTGAGGGCCAGGGTGAGTTCCCGGCCGGAAACCGGTTCGCCGGCGATGGTCCGCGCGCCGGCCCGGACCGAGAAGGTTTGCCCGGGGCGCCGGACGTATCCCCCGTTCTCAATATCGATCACCTCGGACGCGGAATAGGCGTTCAGGATATACGTCGCGGATATCGATTGATGGCTGCCGTCATCCACCGTCACCTGCAGCGCATACGTGGCGCGGATGCTGCTGTTCCGCCAATTCCCCCACCCCTCCTCTTCGGCAATTTCACCGATATCGAGCGTGATGCGGATTTTTCCCTCCGAATCCGTTCGGGGATCGAACGCCGGGCGGATCGAACGGGCGTCGTACCATACGAAGGCGGTTGACCAGAATGCTTCCGAATCCGACCAGCGGTAGGACGGTTGAAGGTAATAAACCTCCGCGCTGACCGTGGCATTCGCCACCGGCTCGCCGAAGAAATATTCGGCAGTCCCCTCCAGCATGAAAGTATCGCCCGAGACGACGTTGTTGGCCTGCGCCGGGTCGAGCGGAGCGAGGGTCACCCCGAAATCCGGCTTGCGGTAATCCTCCACCGCGAAGGCGAGGGTCTCGCTTTCACCGTCCACCACCGTTTCAATCGTGTAATTTCCCAGGACGGCATCCGCGCCGAGCGGGAACGATCCCTCGATGCTGCCGAAGCCGTTGGTCTTCAATTCAAATCCCTGGATCGGCGTGCCCCGCCCGTCACGCACGGTCACCGCCACCGGCGTCCCGGCCGGGAGCAGAGCATACGCCGCATCGTTGTCCTTGCGGATGACGGCTTTGAAATACACGGTCTGGCCGGGGCGGTAGATGGGGCGTTCCGTATAAATGTAGGCCTGGTAACGCCGGGCGGTTTTCACCGGCAGGGTCCAGGAATTCGGGTCGGCCGTCCGGTACTGCCAATCCAGGCCGGCGATCGTCACGTCACCCTCCGCCGTCCCGGCGGCCTGCGCGGTGACCAGCATCGGAATGACGCCGGCCGGCACGGCGATGCGGCCCATGCCGTTGCGGTCCGTTGTGGCACGGCGGATGAGCTCGCCGCGATTGGAATACAGCCGGAGCTCCGCCGACGCAACGCTTTTGCCGCGGAAATCCGTCATCCACACCGATAATTCCCCGGTGGATTGTTTGACGACCAGCACGTTCCGGGAAAGCGCCACCAAAAGCTGGTCATAGAGCCTTCCATCGAATGTCAAATTCATCACGTACAATCCGGGTTTTACACTTTCGGGAATGACCGTTTCATGGACCGGATTTTCGTCGTTCCCGGAATCGGTAAAAGACCAGGTTGCCGACGGCGAAACATCCGGTTCGGGGACGGGGAGAAGGTCCGTCGAGAACCGCAATCCATTGTCCCCATATTTGCCGGTATACAACCGCAGGAAAGGATCGGTGCGGCAGGGGTACAGCTCGAACTGCACGGTTGCCTGCGGGGGCATTCCAAACTGGACCTTGCGCAAGCCCGCCGCATCCACCACCTGAACGTCGGACCCGATTCCAAACGACGGCGAGAGGGACCAATCGTAATACTCCCTGGTGTGGAAAGAATAGACTATCGGATCGACCAGAAGGTTTCTGCCGTCGGCACTTATCACCGAAGGCGACACGGTAATGGTGTACGTTTTGCC
>JBAVFZ010000008.1:0-4951 GCA_049684495.1 Anaerolineales bacterium
CCTACCCCGGCCCGCCCGGTGGGCTGCCGGGGCGGGCTCGACCAGCTTATGACTCCGCCTAAGCGACCAACTGCGGGCGCATTTCCTCCGCCCAGGTTTGGATCTTTTGCCAATCCCGATGGTCCCCCTGCGGGAAAATCCCCAACGCGACCGGGATGCTCATTTTCAAGCGGTCGGGAGCCGGAAGCCTGCCCAGATCGAGCCGGCCCGCGAAAAAACCTTCCCCGACCGGCTGGACGAGCGCGCGCACCGGCTCCATGTGTTTGCCCAACCCGCCACGGTACGACTCGCCGCCGCGCATCGCGAGCGTGATGCACACCAGGAACGCCGCGAATGGTTTGCTCGCCAGATCCTCACGGTGCACGCGCACAAACTCGATCGCCTCCGGCAGCCACCCGCCCTGGATGGCGCTGCCCGCGATCACCGCGGCATACGGCTTCACGTCCGTGATCTCCCGCATCGGGCGAACGTCCACCCGCACGCCTTTCTCCGCCAGGGCGTGGCCGATCGCATCGGCTACGCCCGCGGTCGAGCCGGCCCGGCTGGCATACGCGACTAAAATCCGTGTTTCCATTTCATCACCTCCATAGCTGTAGGATGGGAGTTCCGTCACCGGTTCCCGCGAAGCCGGCCAAACCGCTCCGACGCCGCACACCGCCGTTCCCGCCGCGGCCGCGGTAAGGCATCCCATTTTTAGAAATCCGCGCCGTGAAATTTTCTTTGCCATAAAAATCCTCCTACCCCACCCTAGCCCTCCCCAAATCAACGCATAGCATCATCCTAAGCAGGAATTCGATCTCGTTGATTTGGGGAGGGATGGGAGGGGTCACCGCAGCACCGGACCGAAAGTAAAACCGCCCCCCGCCCGTGCAGGTGCCGCAGCAAGCCGATCAGGCCGGATTGATCCGTCCGCGCTTCGAAAACGGTCGAACGCGCGTCCCCCTGCACCCGGCGAACCTGCAGCGGTCCCGCTTCGTTCAGGCCATACTCATCCATCCGCCCCTTGACCTCGATCAGGTATCCGTTCAGGCCGTCCATGCCGGTGGTCTCCCGCGGCGGAAATCTTCCGCCGACTGTCATCCTACCCGGACGCCAAAAGGCGCGCATCACATGAAGATGTGATCCGCATCAAAAACGGATGTGATTTTGTTATTTGCAGCGATTCGGGCTATTCGTACACGGATTACGCCGAAAAATTCGGATTCCACGGAGAAATTAAAAAATATTTCTCATCCAAAACCATTGAGGATGGCTTTCCCAACTCAGCCCTTAATGGGCTTTGTATCCCAGCGCGAGGATTCATCTCCGCGAAAAATATCTACAGCACGTTCATGCGCTGGGCAAGTTCGATCGCCCGGGTGCGGTTATCGACGCCCAGCTTCCCGTAGATCGTTTTCACGTGAGAGCGGACCGTGTTCAAGGAGATGACCAGCCTCCCGGCCACCTCCTCGTAGCGCAAGCCCTGCGCCATCAGCCGCAGCACTTCGAGTTCCCGGGCGGTCAGCTGCGCAACCATCCTGGCGATTTCGGCCGACCCGGATTCCGGCGCCCGGGAGATCCCGGCCAGGATCCTCCTGACATAATCCGGGGAGACTCCGCCGAGCGCGTTCTCCCTCAACATTCCACTCAGAGCGTCACCCGCTCCCGCGCCCTCCTCGATAAAAATGGTGATATACCCTTCCCCTTCGCCAAGCGCCAGCGCAGCCTGCAGATCCTTCCGGGCGGATAGATCATCCTTATTCGCGGCATGCAGCTGGGCGCGAAGCAGATGCAATTCCAATTCATAAAAAACCAAGCCGCGCCGGACCGCCTCATGGATCAACCGGTCCGCCAATCCGAGACCGGATTCCAAGCCGAGCCTGGCATCGCCGTACCGGGCACGATGCAGCAGGATCCGCAGCGCGGCCGTATACAGCGCGCCGGAGGTGCGGCCGGGCAGGGAATCCGGCGCGGAAAAACCGCCGGCGAAGGAAAACCCCTCGGCCTGCATCAGTCTTTCCGCTTCCGCCGGCCTCTTTAGCGCAAGCTCCACCCGCACCTGCTGGGAGATCACTTCCTCGCGGACAACGACCGCCGCATCGACCCGCATAAGGTCGGCGGATTTCCGGATCTCCTTTTCCGCGGCGCCAATATTCCCTTCGATTAAATTCAGGCGCGAGAGTATGACGCCGTGGAACAATTCCGCATCGCTGAAACCGGCCAGCGTGCCGACCTGGATCGCGCGCCGGAAGTGGCGGTGGGCTTCGTCCAATTGGTGCCACTGGTAACAGACGGTGCCGAGTTCCCCGTACACCGCGGTGGCGACGGGCGGCAGCGCGCCCGAACATTCCATCTTTCGGATCCCCGCGTCGGCGAGTTCGTAGGCGAAATGCAGCCTCCCGTGCTTGATCGCGCTGAGGGCCAATCCGGAGATCCCCAGCAGTTCGTACACCGAATTGCCGGCCTCGCGCCCGTAGCGGACGATCTCGGTAAACGCGTGTTCCATGCCGGGCGTATCTTCGAGCGGCTCGCAGGATCCGGCGAGCGCCAGGTGGACCAGGCAGCGCACCTGATAGTCCGTCTCCGGGACGAGCGCGAGCGCTTGGCGGCCGAGGGCCAATCCCTCCGCCGGCATTCCCCGGGCATTGAGCATCATGGCCTGGATCGCAAGCCACTTGGCGTTAAGGGAAGGATCGCCCCATTCGGCAAGCTGGGATTCCGCGAACAACGCCTGGAGCCTCTCAAGATGCGGCGCCGCGCGGAGAGGCTCCCCGCGGATCATGTGGATCCAGGCGAAGGCGAGGTTGGCGCGGATGCTCCGGGCGCTCCACCCGGCCGGGATGGCCCGCATCCATCCGTCGACCGTCTTGACATGCCACTGCATCAGCATATCCATGGCGTGGTTTTCGATCTGGATCACGGCGGCCGCGTAATCCCCCGCTTCCAGCGCGTGGCGGACCGCTTCGCCCGCCATTCCCTCCCGCGCAAACCAAACGGAGGCCCGCCGGTGCAACCCGGCGGAAATTTCAACGGGAAGCATTTTACGGCGATCCTGAAGCATCTCGGCAAAAAGCTGGTGGTACCTGTACCAGCGGCCATCGTCGTCGAGCGGCACCAGGAATAAATTAGCCCGGTAAAGCCGCTCGAGCGTCTCGCGGCCGTCGGTGCGGCCGGTAACCGCGTCGCACAATCCGCCGCTCAGGCGTTCCAGGAGCGACGTTTGCAGCAGGAACTCCTGATCCGCCGGCGTCTGCCGGTTGAGAACCTCTTCCGTGAGATATCCGAGGATGTGCCGGTGGCCGCCGCTCAAGCTGGAAATGAATGCGGACGGATCCGCCCGGTCGCGGATGGACAGCCCGGCAAGGTGCAGCCCGGCCGCCCAACCCTCGGTCCGTTCATCGAGCAGCGCGACATCCTCCTCGGAAATATTCAATCCGAGCGCTCCCCGCAGCAAACGGCCGGCTTCTTCCGAAGAAAACCGCAAATCGGCCGCCCGGATTTCCGACAACCGGTCGTTTGCCCGCAGCCGCGCCAGCGGCAAAGGAGGATCTTCACGGCTGAGGAGGACCAGATGGAGCGGCGGCGGGGGATTAACCACCAGTTGCTCCACCACTTGAAGGATCGTGGAATCCTGGATGACCTGGAAATCGTCCAGCACCAGGAGGAAGGACTGGTCCAATTCGAGGATGTCGTTGCTGAGCGTGGTATGGAGGATGCCGGCGGAGGGAAGCGACCCGGCCCGGAGAATCCCGTCGATTTCGCGGCCGATCGCGGGGTGCACCTGCTGAAATGCGGCAATCAGGTAAAGAAAGAAGCGCCCGGGATCGTCATCGGCCTCATCCAGCGTAAGCCACCCGACCGGCCGATCCAGGGTGTCCAACCATTCGCCGGCGCAGGTGGTCTTGCCGAAACCCGCCGGCGCGGAAAAAAGCGTTAATGGGCGGGTGGCCGCAAGCCCTTCGTTCAGGCGGCGGACAAGCTGCGGGCGCGGAATCCGTCCGGAGGGGACGGCGGGACGGCGCAGTTTGGTCGCGAGCAGATCGGAGGCCACCGGATATCCTGAAGAAGAATCCATGCAGAGAAGAGGGTGCGCGTGGAAGGATTATATCCTCAATCCCCGGACCCCCATAAACAACACATGCGTTTCGGCCAGGAAGAATTCAACCTTTTACCAGGGTGTTGAAAAAGGAAGGATCAGGTGTCATTGCGAGCCTGCCCCCGCGGAGCTAAACTGCTCGCCTTTGCTCCTTGGGCAGTTTTGATTGCGAAGCGGGGGCGACCCCTTCGCTCCCCCCACTCGCGAATTCTTCGCATCGGAAAACCACCGATGCTCATCGCTCGGAGGGCGAGCGCTCAGGGCAGGCTCCGGGAGCGAAGCAATCTCCCCCTTCGGAAAAGGCAGGAGATTGCTTCGCCCGCCCCGGTTGGGGTGGGCCGGGGTCGCTTCGCTCCTCACCATGACACTCTGATCGTCTTTCAACAGCCCGTTAAAAGAAAAAAAGGGCACCGCGCTTTTCGGACGCGGTGCCCTTGATTATGAGGGGATCCGGTTACTTTTTCGCGCGGAGCGCCGGGCCGCTCAGCGGGAGGCCGAATAGCGGCGCAAACACGCAGAAGTCGAATACTCCGGCCAGAAGCGGCACCGCGCCGATTACGGCGACGATGATCCCAACGGTTCCGCCGAGGACCAGCCAGCCCAGGAGGATGAGCGCAGCGCCCGCCACGATGCGGGTGATGCGTCCGTTGGTGGAAGCCATAAAAGCGATGAAGGGGTTCATGGAAGGATCTCCTTTCGAGGGTTACAATTATTCTGCCACCGTTGTATAAGAAGAAGGTATGAATAAGAAAAGTTCCGCTGGGGGCTTTCAGAGTACGGGAGGGAACTGAAACCTCAACCTTTCACTTGCGAAGCGATTGCTCCGCCTTGACCCAGGCAGTATAAAAGCCGCTGCTTTTACTTTCTGCTGGTTCC
>JBAVFZ010000009.1:0-6972 GCA_049684495.1 Anaerolineales bacterium
GGATTTGGAACACGATTTACAGAATTATTTTTCACTGAAATCCTGTAAATCCTGAAAAATCTTGTCAATCCTGTCTATTAAAAAACCACTTTTGCAGGTATTCCCGCCTCAGCGAACCATCTCTGGATGAAAATGGGAATTTTTTCCAGGAATTCAAACACGGTTTGCGATATTTTTAAAAAAGCCAAAATAAAATCCTGTAAATCCTGAACAAATCCTGTCCATCCTGTCTATTAAAAAAGCACCGAGGCCAGTTCGTCCCGGTATTGCCGCGTCAGTGGATCGTCCTCGCCGAGGATTTCCAGCGCGGCAAGATATACCTTGCGGGTTTCGTCGTTCCGGAAGTGTTTGTCCCGGCGCAGCAGTTCGATCAGGCCGTCGAGCGCGGCGGGATAGTTCCCGCGGGCAAGCAGCCGGGCGGCCTGCAGGTAACCGGCTTCCATTGCGTCCGCCGGTTGATCCTTGCTGGATTCCACTTCCGCAAGCAATCCCGCCAGCGGCCGCAGCCGTTCCGCCGCGGAGGTTTCGTTCCCCGCCGGGAACCGGTCCAGCATTTCCAGGGCCGGAGATCCCTTGCCCTCGCGCAGGAGCGCCTTGACCAGGCACAACGCGGCGGCGCTGTTCCCCGGCTCCAGTTCGAGCGCGCGGCGGGCGGCCTTTTCCGCTTCGTCCCAGCGCCGGGCGGTAAGCAGCCCCTGTGCTTCGGCCAGCGCCTGGTCCGCCGGACCGGGCGCGATCCCGCGCAGGAACTTGCGGACCTCGCTTTCCGGCTGTGCGCCGACCATCTGCCCGGCGATCTTCCCGTCGCGGAAGGATTTCAGCATCGGAATGCTCTGCACGCCGAAGCGCGCCGCGAGCCCCGGATTGTCGTCGATGTTGACCTTCGCCAGGCGGAAGGTGCCCGCCGCCTCGGCCGCCAGTTTCTCCAGCGTCGGGCTCAGCATCCGGCAGGGAACGCACCAAGGCGCCCAGAAATCCACGACCACCGGTGTGGTCGAGGAATACCGGATCACTTCCTGGTCGAAATCGGCCTCCGCCACTTCCAAAATATCCGCATGCATGTTGCACCTCATAGGTCGCGCCGGCGCCCGGCGCGCCCGTCATTCCGGGTTATCTTCGACCGCGCGCGCCGGCTGG
The DNA here is from genome assembly GCA_049684495.1 of Anaerolineales bacterium. GTDB lineage: Bacteria > Chloroflexota > Anaerolineae > Anaerolineales > RBG-16-64-43 > JAFGKK01. Next base: position 1,138 of record JBAVFZ010000009.1, read on the forward strand.
TCCACGCGCAGCAGTTCCCCGTGCACGTTCACGATCGCGCGGAACCCCATCATCCCCATCCACATCCGCGTGCTTTCCGGAAGCCCGTGGCGGAAGATTTCCTCTACGTAGGCTTCGGGGTGGGCGAGGCTCTGTTGCAGCACCGCCCGCGAGAAGATGTCTTCCTGGCCGGTCATCTTGGCCGCCTGTTCGGCCAGTTCGCGTTCATGCCCGCGGATTTGCTCCCACAGCCAGCGCAGGATGGATTCGTCGAGTTCCCGCGCACGGATATGGCGCCGGAATCCTGCGTCATCGAGAACGTAAAACGGGTCGTTGCCGACGCGCGTGGCCGTGAGCTGCTTCCCGTCCTCGGTAAAAACCAATCCCAAAAAAAGAGGTTCTGTCATTTTCGCCTGCACCCACACTATCATATCTACGATTAACGATCCATCAGAGGATTTTACAGGCGCCTAGTTTGCGCGCCAATTCCTCGGCCGAGGTGAATTGTACGGCGTTCCAGCCGATGGATAATGCGGCGGCGATGTTGGCCTGCGAATCGTCGATGAAAAGCAGCGACTCCTTTCGCAGCCCGGTCCGCTCAAGAAACTTCTCGAAAATCCGCGGGTCGGGCTTGGTGATGCCGACTTCGCCCGAAAGGAGAATCCCCGAGAACCAGCCCAGCAAGGGATAGCTCCGCCGCAGGATGTAAAATTTTTCCGCGGACGTGTTGCTTAATCCGTAGAGCGGAATCCCCGCGTTATGCATCCGGCGCAGAAGGTTTTCCATTCCGGGCATCGGGCCGCGCACCGTTTCCTCCCAGCGGGAATCGAAGGCGCGGATCGGTTCGGCGTATTGGGGAAATCGAAGGCCCTGCGCGCGCACCGCATCGGCGAAGGATTGCCCGCGATCCAATGCGGCATTCCAATGGTCGAAATCGGTCTCCGCCAGGAACCGTTCCATGCCCTCGCCGTCGCCGTCGAAAAACCGGCGGAACAAATACCGGGGGTTCCAATCGAAGAGCACTCCCCCGAAATCGAAAACCGGAACGGGCGGCGTCCCGTCGGGCGGGACCCGGATCACAGATTCTTTTTTCATCATAGGCGCGAAATTGTATCACCGGTTTTGGGCGGATCAGTAAAAACTATGCGCCCTTTGCGTCCCCCGGACCGACCGGCGAGGGCGGGCTTTGCGGCGAGAAATATTTATTTCCGGGGGAGATCACCAGTGAATGTTAACCAGAGTCCCCACCGATGCAAAGTAGAACAACCACTCGGCGTCGGGGGTGTACATATTCACGCATCCATGGCTCATGGGGGTTCCGAAATTGTGGTGCCAGTAGGTGCCGTGGAACGAATATCCCTGATAGAAATACATCACATAGGGAACGTTGGTCAGGTAGTAGCCCGGGCCGGCCATTGTGGTGTAGCGCAGTTTGATGTAGATGCGGTAACGGCCGAGTACGGTCGGGTGGGCGGCGGTTCCGGTGGAAACGATGAACGTCCGGATCGGTGTGCTGCCTTCGTAGGCGGTCACCGATTGCGATGAAATATCGACGTCGATCCAGCGCTCGCCGCCCGCTCCCGGAATGATGTAGGCGTCCGGGATCGGCGTGTTGGTGGGCGGCAGGGTGTTGGTCGCGGTGTAGGTCGGTGAGGGGGTGAAGGTGGGCGTGTAGGTCGGCGTGAACGAAGCGGTGATCGAAGGCGTGGACGACGGGGTGAAGGTCGGCGGAATCGCGCTGCTCTCGCGGACAACGCGCGCCACCACCGGCACCTCCTGGGCGTAGGTGACCACGCCGGCGAAGGCCGTCGCGGAAAGCGCCAGCAGGCAGGAGACGGAGACGAGCGCCGCGGCCCAGCGGAATCCCTTTCCGCCCAAAATGCTTTTCCGTTCGGCTTTGGCCGTCGCGGATTTTTCGGCGGCGGTTCCCCCGGCCGATTTCGATTTTTCCTCGGGCTTTGCGGATTTGCCGTTCGCGGCGGTTTCCCGCGGTGTGGTCGTCTGCCCAGCCTCAGCCAGCCCGGCCAGAATCTCTTCCAGCGAGGGCAGGGAGGTTCCCACTTCGGCGGCCGGCACGCCCTGCAGTTTGAGCGCAAGATCGGCCAGCGCCTGGTGCGCGCTTTCGCTTCCGGGATGAATTTGGAGCAGGTGTTTGAGATAGGGCGCCCGGTTCTGCGGCGGGACGGCGGCTGCCAGCAGCAGCCAGGCTTCTTCCGCCAGCGGGTCCAGCCGAACGGCGCGCAGCGCCTGCTGGCCGGCTTCGGCAAGCTTGCCCTGGGTTAGCGCGTCCATCCCGCGTCCGAGCGCTTGTCGGAAAGCCGAGCCGTCCGGGGTGTCGGGTGTCATGGCGCGGCCGTCCCGTTGAGCGGTTCGTTGCGCGTGAAGCACAGGATCCCGTCGGCGACGCCCTGCGCGGCCAGGTCGGCGTGCTGGGTCAGGAAGTTGCGGTCCAGGTAGAGGAAGCCCATTTCGATGATCGCGGCCGGGGTGTCCGCCGCCACTTCGCTGAAGGAGTGATATCCGGTCATATCCCAGGTGACGCTGCCCGGATGATTGGATAACCCGGTGCGGGCGGCGTAGCGGTTGGTCAGGCAGCCGGCGAGGTTTTGCGAAGCCTCGGCCGATGCGGCCGCCTTGGAGGCGGCCACCTTGAAGCCCGTCGCGTTGTCGTCGACGAACTGGCACGAATCGGTATGCAGGGATACGAGCGCCATGGCCTTGTAGCCGTTCAGGCGCGGGTCGTATTCCTCCAGCAGATCGACGACGTACCCCTGCCTTTCGAGAAGCGTCTTGACCCGCACCGCGATGTCCTCGTTGACCGAAAGTTCGGTCAGGCCGTCGTCGCACGAGGCCCCCGAGTCGTTCCCGGAATGACCGGCGACGATCCCGATCGGCAGCTTGAACGGCGAGATCGGCCCCAGCCCGCCCGGAGTCGGATTGATCACGCCGGCGAAGGACGCGCGGATGGCATCCGGCGAGAGGGCGGAAGGAGCGAAGGTGATGAACGCCGTCGCCAGTGCCGCGCCCAGGCCGATCGTCCACAAATAGAAACGGGTCCGGCTGCGCCGCGGAGAGGCTGCCGGGCGGATGGGATTCATGCCACTATATTAACCGAATTACGGCCCTTGGCAAGATGCGCACCTTTTCTGTCCGATTTACCATATGGTTGCGAGAACCTTGCCAGCGCCATAGTCTTTCGGGTCTTGATCCTGGAAGCTGGATTTCCGTGTGCCTGCCGGAGTTATCCCGGCAGGTTTCGCGGCGGAATTCGGAGTTTTTGGTTGGATTACAATACGGGCATAGTAGATGAACCCCGGCCGGATTCTCGGGCAGAGAATCCGCGTCCCAAATCGGAGAATCACCTATGAATATTCCCGATGATAAATTCTATCTGGGCAAGCTGTTCGATCTTAAGACATCGAAGCTGCTGGATGAGCCGGTGTTCTATGATCCATCCGATCTCACCACGCATGGGGTGATCGTGGGGATGACTGGTTCCGGAAAGACAGGTCTCGGGATGGATTTCCTGGAAGAGGCGGCGCTGCAGGGTATTCCGGCGCTGATCATCGACCCCAAGGGCGACCTGACCAATCTGCTGCTGCACTTCCCCGGGCTGGCCGCGTCCGATTTCGAGCCGTGGGTGGATGCGGAAGCGGCCAAACGCGAAGGCAAGACCGCCGCGCAGGCGGCCGCCGAGGCCGCCGCTTCCTGGAAGAAGGGACTCGCCGAATGGGGGATTGCCCCGCAGCGAATCCAGGCCCTGCAAAAATCGGTGCAGTATTCCATCTACACACCCGGATCCGAATCCGGGCTTCCGGTCAGCATTCTTGCCTCGCTCGAAGCGCCCGATGTGCCCTGGGAAGCCAACCGCGAGGTATTGCGGGAAAAAATTTCCGGCACCGTGACCGCCGTCCTGAGCCTGGTCGGCGTTGCGGATATCGATCCACTCCGCTCCCGTGAACACATCCTGCTTTCCAATCTGTTGGAGAACGCCTGGAGCCGCGGGCAAAGCCTCGACCTCGAGACGCTGATCCTCCAGACGCAAACCCCGCCGATCACCAAGCTCGGCGTGTTCGACGTGGAGAGTTTTTTCCCGGCCAAGGACCGCCAGGCGCTGGCTATGCGGCTCAACAGCGTGCTGGCTTCGCCGTCGTTCCAGACCTGGGTCGAAGGCCAGCCGCTGGATATTGAATCGCTTCTGCGCGCGCCCGGCGGTCGCCCGCGCCACAGCGTGTTTTACATCGCGCACCTTTCGGATGCCGAGCGCATGTTCTTCGTCACCCTTCTGCTCTCGGCCGCCGAAGCCTGGATGCGCACCCGCCCCGGCGCCTCCGGTCTGCGCGCGATGCTGTACTTCGACGAGATCTTCGGCTACCTCCCGCCGGTGGCCAACCCGCCCTCCAAGACCGTGATCCTGCGCATGCTCAAACAGGCGCGCGCCTTCGGGTTCGGCCTGCTGCTCGCCACCCAGAACCCGGTCGACGTCGACTACAAGGCGCTCTCCAACGCCGGCACCTGGTGCATCGGCAAACTCCAGACCGATCAGGACAAGCAGCGCCTGCTCGACGGGCTCGAAGCTCCCGGCGTGAACCGCGCCGAGTACGACAAGATCATCTCCCGCCTGGGCAAGCGCGTGTTCCTGCTCCACAACACGCACGCCAAGGAGCCGGTCATCTTCCAGACCCGCTGGGCGATGAACTATCTGCCCGGACCGCTGACACGCGCGCAGATCCCGGCCCTCAATAAACTGGTCGGCGCCGTGGTGCCCAAGGATGCGGGTGGTGCGCGCAAGCCGGTTGCCGTTGCGGCGGCGGCGGGAACCGCTGCGGCCGCTGTGTCTTCGGCCCGCCCGGGGGTCCCCGCCGGGATCGCGGAGTTCTTCCTGCCGCAGAATAAATCCCTGGCCCAGGCCTGCCTGTCCGCCGGACGGCCCGCGGCCGCGGATGGCAAATGCTTCTACCGGCCCGCGCTTCTGGCGCAGGCCAAGGTGCGTTTCCTCGAGCGCAAGTACGGCATAGATCAACAGGCGGCGAAGACGGTTCTGGTGATCGCCCCGGACCCGCGCGGCGTCGTCCGCTGGCAGGATTATCCCTCGGCCGCGGTGGATGAGGCGGCGCTCCAAAAAGGCCCGGTCGGCGGAGCGGAATTCGCCGCGCTGGAACCGCCGCTCAGCGACGGGAAAGTCCTCAAGGCGCTGGAAAAAGATTTTCAGGATTGGGCATACCACGAAAGTTCGCTCAAGATCACGCCTGCGCAAAAACCATCCGGCCCGCAGGCGGCGGTCGATAAAAAACTGGACGCTCTGCGCCTGAAGCTGCAGCGCGAGCAGCTGGAGCTGCAGCAGGATAAAACCGAGATGACCCAGCGCACGATCGAGGAAGTGGGCACCGCCGCCGACAACATTTTTGGCATGCTCACCGGCCACAGCCGCCGGCTGACCACCTCGCTCACCAAGCGCCGCCTGACTACCAAAGCCGCCGGAAATGTGGAAGAATCCAAGCAGACGATCGAGCTGCTGCAAAAACAGATTCGGGAACTTGAGCAGATGAAGGCGGCCGGCGCGCCGCAGGCGGCCGGCGCGGAGATCACGCTGACCCCCGCGCAAAAAGACGTCTACGTCGAGCTGTTCGGCGTGGCCTGGGTCCCGTTTTACAAACTTGGGGACGGAACGGAACTAATCGGATATTCGGCGTGATGGAAAAACCCTTTTACCGCAAAGGCGCAAAGAGCGCCAAGGTTTTTGCATTACTTTGTCTCTTTGCGGCTTTGTTGTAAAAAATCCAATGCCTCCCAAGATTATCTCCTCGGAAAAACGGTTCTCCGGCCGGGCGTTCGGCGTCCGGGTCGACCGGATCC
>JBAVFZ010000010.1:0-16042 GCA_049684495.1 Anaerolineales bacterium
GTTATACACATTGTATATATTTTTATTGAACTCATCTGCATGGCTTGTCTCTGCACCATGGATGTTGATCGTACGCCGGCAATCAGGCTTCCAGAACAAGTGGGGCCGCCAGAATACATCCTTTCCATGCCCTTCGCGAGTATCGAAGTAGGGGGCACTCAGTCGAAGAGAGTTCATCTGTCGCCAGGTATTCTGTGTTCGACCGGATTCATAGTAAATGCCCGCACATCTACCCATATGCCCAATGCAAACGATGGAGGAAATAACGGAGTGTGTCTCCCTTCTGCCATGGTCCCAATCAATCTGTCAATACTCGCTGTAATAATTATTGATATCTCATCCGCGGGAAAGGTGCGAATTCATCGGTTCATCGATTGAATCCGAATACGAAAAACCCGTACGCGAGACAGAGGGGTGGATTCCTAACCGCCGCGTCGGTATTAACCTGCCCAATCACGGAAAATCAGCAGGGAAGATGCGAGGCAAGGCAAACCTACGGGGATAGGCATCGGCAGACTAAGGAAATCAAATCGATCACCCCTTTGTCTTCCAATCGGAAAAAATCTTATCCAGCCCGCTTCAGACACCCGCCCCCAACTTCAACACCGTCCCCGTATCCGTCACCGCCCACAGCGTCCCGTCGGCGGTGCGGGAAAGCGAAATGATCACGCCGTTGACCGGCGAGGGGACCGTCCCCCATTCCGATCCGTTCCAGTGCAGCAGCCCGTTCCCCGCCATCCAACCGTCGTCGGGCGCGAGCATGTAAACCGCGTCCATCCACGCCACGCCGTGCGGGAACGGATAGGCGGTCCATTCCGAACCATCCCAGTGCAGGATCACCCCGGGGTTGATCGAGGAAGCGACGTTTTCGGCGATTCCGGCCGCCCACACATCGTCCGCGCTCACCCCATGGACCGCCAACAGCCGGTACGAATCCGGCCAGGTCTGGTAGGTCCACTCCGAACCGTCCCAATGCATGACCAGCATCTGATCGCCGCCGCCCACCGCCCACCCGTCGTCGGCCGAGGAAAAATGCATCGCGTACAGCGAACAGCGGCAGGGCGGTTTTTTCGCAAACAGCCCGACCGCGCTCCACTCGCTGCCGTCCCAGTGCATGATCCACGGCTGGCTGAAATCGCCCCCCTCGAGCCCGCCCGCCACCCAGCCGTCGTCCGGCGCGATCAGCGCGAACGCCAGTAAACGCGAATACAACGCGTTATCGCCGCGGCCGCGCGCGATATACGGCATCGCCACCGACCACTCGCTTCCGTCCCAGCGCAGGATCTGCCCGCCTTCGCCCGCCGCCCAGCCGTCGTCGGATGTCAGAAAAGAAACCGCGTTCAGCGTCTGGCCGGTGGGGGAATCCACCGCCATCCATTCCGTCCGGTCCCAGCGCGCGAGCATCCCGTCCTCGCCCACGCCCCAGGCGTCGCCCCCCGGCTGGAACACCGCCGCCTGCAGCGGAATGCCGACCTTTTCAAACTCGCGGTTCCACGACTCGCCGTCCCAATGCCAGATCATCCCCGCCCGCGACCGGCCCGGGATCCAGCCGGCCGCCCATGCCTCGCCAACGGCAGGGAAATCAAGCGCCAGGACTTCGCCGTCCGGTCCATCGCCCGTAAAAGTCGCCCAGTCCTTTCCGTCCCAGCGCAGGACGATATCCCCGCGCTGCCATGACCCGAGAACCCAGCCGTCTTCTCCTTCCGGATCGAGGACCATCCGGCGCGGATTGGGCGCCATCGAGGAATAGGTCCACCATTCGCCGTTGGCGTAGCGCAGGATTACGCCCTCCGTGCCGTACACCCATCCGCTGACATTCGAGGTGAAGACCAATCCGTTCAGATCCTTGTCGGTTGGGGATTCGATCGCGCTCCAGGCGGAGCCGTTCCAATGCAGGATCACGCCCCCATCGCCGACCGCCCAACCGGTGGCGGAGGAAACCATCTGGATCGCGTTCAAAACCGGAGTCCGGTTGACGGTGGTCCATTCCTCCCCGTTCCAGCGGATAAGGTAATACACCGGCTCCAGACCTTCGTTTTCGGAAACGATCCCCCAGCCGTACCTTTCGGTGAGAAAGGACAGATCGATGATGTACCCCAACCGGGTGGAATTGGAAAAAATCGACCAAGCGGCGCCGTCCCAGTGCAGCAGGCGGCTGCGGTACCGGAGTTCCCCGGGCGCGACCGCGTACGGCTCATCCGCGACCGCCCAGGCGTCGTTCGCCCCCAGGACGATCACCCGCCGGATATCGGTTTCCACCGGACTCGCCGCCAGCTCCCAAGTTTCCTCGTTCCGCCTCAGGATCAGCCCCCGCTCCCCAACCGCCCACCCGTCGCCCGAGGGAAGCATCGCGATATCGAGCAGAACGTGGTGGCAGGGATCGGGCGAACCATCCGGGACGCAGCTCCATCGGAACGGGCTGTAAGTCGGCTCGATGGTCGGGGAAGGGATCCAGCCGAGATCGCGCGTCGCGGTCGGGGTGCCGGTTTCAGTAGGCAGCGGAGATGGAGTCCGGATCGGGCTCGGCGTATCGAAGGCCAATCCGGAATAATCCGGTGTGCGGGGGATCGGCGCGGGCTGTCCGGTTTCATTTAAAAATGGAATCGTACAGCCGGCCAGAAGGAACAGAAATGCGCATTGGAGGATTCGGCCCGAGCGGGTCATGCCCAATTTATATCACAACCCCACCCTTCCCTCCCCAAATCATCGACCGTGAACACTTTACTGAGAAGGAATCCCTCCGATGATTTGGGGAGGGCTAGGGAGGGGTCAGGCAATCGGGGGGCCACAAGGCCGAATGTGGGGAAAGATTCGCGCAGTCGACGTTGATTGACCTAACCTCCCACCCCCAGATCCTATTCCCGATCATTATGTAAATAAAAGCCCCTCCCTCCTTCCCGTCATACGGGAAGGAGGGAGGGTAGTTGCTTGCTTCAAAAGTAAAAGGAAGAATCGAAGGGGAGGGAGGATGGGATGGTTCTATTTAATGCCTATGTCTTTTCTTTTTCCCCGCCACCGGCGCGGAAGGCTCCTCCCCGCCCGATGGCAGCGCCGGAGCGGCACGTGATTCTTCCGGCGCGGGCGCGCCCGAGGAGGGAGGCGCGTTGCGCAGCGACATGCGGAACAACCGCGAGACCACGCCCGTCCGCACCTGCTGCATCAATGCCTGGAACAGGTCGAAGGCTTTGCTTTTGTATTGCACGAGCGGATCGCGCTGGGCGTACGCCTCCAGGCTGACCGAGGTCCGCAATCCTTCCATTTCGGTCAGGTATTCCACCCAGGATTGCCCGATCACGCCGAGCATCAGTTCCCGGTGGGCCTGGGTGATCACCCGGTCGCCCGCCATCTCGATCGCTTTTCCGCGGGCCCAATCCGGCCACTGCCGGAGCGGACCGTCGAGCTCCAGGGTCTGCCAGGGTCCGGGGATGTTGGCCCGCATCGATGCCTGAAATTCCGGCGCAAGCGCGGCAAACGTCTGTTCCCCGGTCCGGACCCAGATCTGGCGCCCCCATTCCACGCGCATCGCGTCGAGCGTCTCGAGCAAGTGATCCTGGATCCGGCCGATGAGCGCCTCGATATCGCGCGCGCCCCCGCCCGCGGCCAGCTTCGCCGCGAGGTGGACCCACGAGAACTGCGCCGCCGATACCGCGCGGCGCTGGTGCGTCCGCTGGTCAAAGACGGTCTGGGTCTTGAGGGTCACGGTCATGAGCAGCCGCACCAGCGGGTTTTCATCCACCGCCTCGCCCCCCGCGGCGCGGATTTGTTCCTCCACGTCCCGCAGGATCCGCACCCGCCGCTGGGCAAGCGCCTGATCCAACTGATTCCGCAATTGGCCGACCGCCTCGTCGAAATCCGTTTCGGCGGAAGCCGCGTGTTCCGGAACCAGCCCGGTCCGCCGCTGCAGCCAGGCGGAGGCTTGCGCGGAAGCCCGCACCCAGGCCGCGTCCTCGGCCTGATCCTGCAGGTGCGCGCGCAGACGATGCGCCTGATCCGGCGCAAGCAGTTCGCGCGGAACCGATTTGACGTCGACCGGTGCGGTCTGGGCAACCGCATCCAGGATCGTGCGCGGAGTCATATCCGTACCCTTCTCGCGCGCCTCGAGTTCCGCCCCCTCCCACGCCATATCCAGCGCCTCGCGGTTTTCCCGCGCCCAGGCTTTGGCGCGTTCCGAGATTCCGTCCATCGCCTTTCCGAACCCGTCGCGCAGGTGTTCGGCTTCCTCGTCGAGCGCCTCGCCGATCAATTCGGTGAGCCGCTTCAGCCGCTGGGCGGGGGCCGCTTCCATCAGTTCGTCCAGGATAATCCGCACCGGGAAGGACGGATGCGCTTCACCGTCGGAAAAACGCAGGGTCGGCTGGATTTCGTCCAGCCAGGCCATCAGCTTCCACGGGTCTTCCTTTTCCTTTTCGGCCGTCCGGACGTGGCGGCGGATGTCCTCCGCCAGCATGGCCTGGATATCTTCGCGCAGGTTCTCCTTCTCGAAGATCCGTTCGCGCATGTCGTAGACTTTGCCGCGCTGCTTGTTCAGCACGTCGTCGTATTCGAGCAGATGCTTGCGGACGTCGAAGTTCGCGCCTTCCACCCTGGATTGGGCCTGTTCGATCATCCGGCTCACGAGGCCGGATTCCATCGGCACGGCGTCGTCGATGTGCATGCTCTGCATCATCCCCGCCACCTGGTCCCCGCCGAACCGGCGCATCAGGTCGTCTTCCATCGAGAGGAAGAAGCGCGAGGAACCGGGATCCCCCTGGCGGCCGGCGCGGCCGCGCAGCTGGTTGTCGATCCGGCGCGCCTCGTGGCGTTCCGAACCGAGCACGTGCAGACCGCCGAGCTCGCGCACCTTCTGTTCTTCGCGCATGTGCTTGCGGAAGAATTCCACTTCCGAGGTGTAGATCCCGATCTGTTCGGGGGTGGCGGCTTCAAGCAGGCGCAGCCGCTCGGCATTGATCAGATCGTAGGGATCCTCCACGCCGCCGCGCCGCAGGATGCGGTTGATCGCCGCCAGGACTTCCTCGGCCAGATCGCCGCCGAGCTTGATGTCGACGCCGCGGCCGGCCATGTTGGTGGCGATCGTCACGGCGCCGTACGCGCCCGCTCCGGCGATGATCTGGCTTTCCTCGGCGTGCTTCTTGGCGTTAAGCACCTGGTGGGGAATCCCTTTTTGCAGGACCTGCATCAGGCGCGGACGCGATTCCGCCGGGAGGTTCAGGAGTTCCATCAGCCGGTCGACGTTTGCCGGATCTTCCGGATTAAGCGCGAGGGACAGCGGTTTGGAAACCGTCCGCAGCACGGCCGGCTGAAGCGTACCCAGCGGTTCGGCCAGCGGCGTCAATTCGTCGACCTGGCGCCCGTCTTCCTCCCGGTTGTGCGCCGTAAACCACGCATCGCGGATCAGCAGGGTCAGGATCAGCTTGCGCAGCGGTTCCGCCCGCAGCCGCTCGGAAAGGATCTCCGAACGCTCGACCGACGTGGTGCCCATCAGGATCGGCCGGCCCAGCACGTTCAATTGGAGGATCTCGGCGCACACCGAGCGGAATTTCGACTCCTCCGTCCGGTAGATGATGTCCTTGAAATCTTTCCGGCGCCAGAATACGGGGGTTTTCGGATCGGCTTTGTGCGCGAAAAATGTGAACTTGTTGCCGTCTTCCTTGTACGGCGCTTCGATCAGATCGGAATTCCCGCGCGCGGCAAGGTATTCGAGGTTGGTCGGGATCGGCGTCACGGCCAGCTTGTAAATCTTGTCGAATTCCTCGGCTTCGGTGATTGCCGTGCCGGTCATGCCGGAAAGCTTCGCGTACAGGCGGAAATAATTTTGCAGGGTGATGGTGGCGTAGGTGACGTTCTCCGGCTGGACCTCCAGCCCTTCCTTCGCCTCCACCGCCTGGTGCAGCCCGTCGGACCAGCGTCGGCCGTGCATCAGGCGGCCGGTGAACTCGTCGACGATCACCACCTGCCCGCCCTGGACAAGATAATCCCGGTTGCGGCGGAAGAGCAGTTCCGCGCGCAGCGCCTGGGAGAGGTACCCCGCCAGCCGCGCCTGTTCGGGCGTCACGTCCTCCGGCCGGTCCGGGTCGCGCAACGGTTCGCCGAGGATCTCCTCGATGTGGCTCTCCCCCGCCTCGGTCAGGTTCACCGTCCGGTCGCGCTCGCTGATTTCGTAATCCTCCGGTTTCAGCTGGCGCACGGCCGCGGACATGCGTTTGTATTCCTGCTGTTCGCCCGAAGCCGGCCCGGAAATGATCAAGGGCGTCCGCGCTTCGTCGATCAGGATGTTGTCGACCTCGTCGACGATCGCATAGTTGCGGATTCCCTGGACCCGTTCCTCACGCCGCATGGCCAGGTTGTCGCGCAGGTAATCGAATCCGAATTCGTGGTTGGTGCCGTAGGTGATGTCGGCCGCGTACGCCTGGCGGCGGTCCACCATCCGCATCCGGTCGGCGTCCTCCTGGTTGGATTCCCGTTCGGGGTCGTAGAGGAAGGCTTTGCGCGCGTTGTCGGTGCGCGACGCCTCCTGCAGCACGCCGACCGTCATCCCGAGCGCGCCGTAAACCGGGCCCATCCAGCGCGCGTCGCGCCGGGCCAGGTAATCGTTGACGGTGATCAGATGCGCGCCTTCCCCCGTCAGCGCGTTGAGGTAAAGCGGCAGCGTGGCGACCAGCGTCTTGCCTTCGCCGGTGCGCATCTCCGCCACGCTTCCGAGATGCAACACCATCCCGCCGATCATCTGCACGTCGTAGTGGCGCAGGCCGATCGTCCGGCGCGAGGCTTCGCGCACGGCCGCAAACGCCTCGGGCAGCAGGTCGTCGAGCGTCTCGCCGTCCTCCAGCCGTTTTCGGAACTGGGCGGTCTTTTCCCTGAGAGCCTCGTCGGAAAGCGCCTGGTATTCCGATTCCAAATCGTTGATCTCGTCGACCAGCTCGGTATAGTGCTCGATATCCTTGCGGTTGGGATCGCCGCCGACGAGTCGGATCAGTGAATTCAGCATAAGAGTGTGATTTCCTCTACTCAGGTTTCATTTCTGAAGACCAATACGTATCCACGAAGGGCACGAAGAGCACGAAGAGCACGAAGAGCACGAATGATATTATGCCGTTTTTCTTCGTGTCCCTTCGTGTTCTTCGTGGATTCTAATCTGCCGCCCCTTTATTCGTGGAACAGCTCGCCCACCGAGCGGCCCTCGTGCGTGCGGCGGATCACTTCGCCCAGGAGCGGCGCCACCGTTTGGATCACCAGGCGGTTTCCGAGCATCGCCTTCTTCTCGGCCGGGATCGGGATCGTATCGGTGGTGACGAATTCGCGCACCGGGAGCCCCGCCAGCCGTTCCGCGGCCGTTCCCGAAAAGACCGGATGCACGAAGGAGAGGTACACGTCGCGCGCCCCGTATTCCTTGACGGTGTTCACCGCCTGGATGATCGTGCCCCCGGTGTCGATCTCGTCGTCCACGATGATCACGTCATGGTTGTCCACGTCGCCGACCACCGTCAGGGCTTCGGTGATGGATTTGTTGCCCTTGCGGCGCTTTTCAATGAAGGCCATCGAACAGCCCAGCGAGGCGGCGAAGTTGCGGCCCTTCTTGGCGAATCCCAGGTCGGCCGTGACGATCACCGGATCGTGCATTTTCTTTTTCTTCTTGGCGAAATACCCCGAGAGGATCCGGAACGCGGTCAGCACGTCGCCGCGCACCGAGAAGAATCCCTGGATCTGCCCGGCGTGCAGGTCGAGGAAGATGTAGCGGTCGGCTCCGGCGGCTTCGATCATGTCGGCGACGAGCCGCGCGGTGATCGCCACCCGCGGCTGGTCCTTTTTGTCCGAGCGGGCGTAGCACAGGTACGGCACCACCGCCGTCACGCGGTCCGCCGAATCCTGCTTGAGCGTGCGCAGCGTGATCAACAGTTCCATCAGATTGCGGCTGACCGGGCTCGAGGTGGTCTGAATGATATAGACGTCCTGCCCGCGCACGCTCGAATGCAGCCGGACGAAGATGTTTTCGTTGGGGAAATCGATCACATCGTGGCCGCTGAGGGGAATGCGAATGTATTTCGCGATGGCCTGCGCCAGATCGACCGATCCGCGCCCGGCAAAGAGTTTGATACCGCCGTAAACCGCCATAATTTTCCTACTCCTTGGACGCGCCGTAGCGGGCTTCCCACTCGCGGCGCAGAATGGCATAGAAGTGCATGTCCCAGTACCGGCCCCGGTGGAAATGCGCCTCCCGCATCGAACCTTCCCGGACAAACCCGATCTTCTCGTACAGATGGATCGCGCGTTCGTTGAACGCCATCACCCGCAACTGCACGCGGTTAAGGTTGAGCGTCTCGAATCCGTAGCGCAGCAGCGTTAAAAGGATATCCCGCCCGTATCCCCTGCTCCAGTGCTTGCGCGGCCCGATGAACAGGCCGCATTCGGCGAGCCGGTTGCGCTTGTCGACGATGTGGAACCCCGTCCCGCCGATGTGCTCCCATTTTCCGCGCCCGGTCCGCACATCCACCGCCAGAGCCTGCTGTTCGAGAGGCTGCTTCAGGTTCTCTTCGTACCAGCGCTCCTCCTGGGCCAGGCTCATCGGCATCGGACTGGCAAGACCCTCGCTGACCTTTCCGTCCGCGAACCAGGCCACATACCGCGGCAGGTCTTCCCTTTCGATCGCGCGCAGGCGGATTTTTTCACCGTAGTAGTCCACAGGAAATCCCTCTCCCTTTCAAGGAGTCATTGCGAGGGGCCCCTTCGCTTTGCTCAGGGCAGGCTCCGGGAGCGAAGCAATCTCCCCCTTCTAAAAAGTAGGGGATTGCTTCGTCGCTTCGCTCCTCGCAATGACCTCCGTCTTCCCTTCCCCTATTTCAGCAATTTCTCCACCGCATCTTCCGGCGAGCACTCGCGGGCGGCTATCTTGCGCGCCATCTCCGCCAGATCCTTTCCGCCAATCTTCTGCCAGCGGTCGAACAACCGTTCCCGCAGGCGGTCCCGCAGGTCCGCTTCCGCGCGTTCCCGTTCGCGGCGCTGGCCTTCCCCGGTCTCGCGCAGATAGGCCCGGTGGCGGTAAATGGCTTCGGCGAGGGCATCCACGCCGTCGCCGGTCGTCGCCGCCGTTTTCAACACCGGCGTTTTCCAGCCGTCGCCCTCCCCCCCGCCCAATCCGAGCATCGCGCAAAGCGATTCGAAAGTCGAATCCGCGCCGGGCAAATCCGCTTTGTTGACCACCAGGATGTCGGCGATTTCGAGGATCCCGGCTTTCAGCGCCTGGATGTCGTCGCCCGCGCCCGGGCTTTCGACCACCACCACGGTCGGAGCCTGGCGGGCGATATCGACCTCATCCTGCCCGACGCCGACCGTCTCGATCAATATCGTTTCGAAACCCGCCGCGTCCAGCGCGCGCACCGCCGAATCCGTCGCATGCGATAACCCGCCCAGCCGGCCGCGCGACGCCATCGAGCGGATGAACACGCCCTCGTCCCCCGCCAGATCCCGCATCCGGATCCGGTCGCCGAGGATCGCGCCTCCCGAGAACGGACTGGTCGGGTCGACGGCGATGATCCCGACCGTGCGCGGGGGCTGCCCGGCGGCTCCACGGCGGAAAGCGCGCGCCAGCACCGCGACGAGCGTGGATTTTCCCGTGCCGGGCGCACCGGTAATCCCCACCACCATCGCGCGGCCCGTCCGCCCGTGCAGCCGGCCGAGGATCGCCCGCGCGTCGGGATCATCCTTTTCGATCCGGCTGATCAGGGTGGCCAGGGCGCGGCGGTCGCCCGCCGCAATGAGTTCCGTCAGAGTCGGCATCCGTGGGGAGTTACCCGGGCTGCGGCGCTCCCAGCGCCTGTCGAATGGCCGTCACCACGTCCGTGGTCGGCGTCCCCGGTCCAAACACACCGGCGACGCCCGATGCTTTCAGGTCGGGGATATCGGCGTCGGGGATGATCCCGCCGACAAAGACCTTTATTTTTTCGAGTCCCTTATCGCGCAAAAGCCGCATCACGCGCGGGACCAGCGTCCCATGCGCGCCGGAGAGGATCGACAGGCCGACCACATCCACATCTTCCTGCAGCGCGGCGTCCGCTATCATTTCGGGCGTCTGGCGCAGGCCGGTGTAGATCACCTCCATCCCGGCATCCCGCAGCGCGCGGGCGACGACCTTGGCCCCGCGGTCGTGGCCGTCCAGGCCGGGTTTGGCGATCAGGACTCGGATTATGGGTGCGGTCATGGGATGAACGTACGGCTCCTCTCGCCTGTTTCCCTTCCACCACCTGCTTCCGGAGGCTTGTTTTCCGGCCGGGGCGGGGCACTCAGGATTATACTCCCCCTTTTTTCGGTATTCCTTCCTTGACTTTCCGGCCTCCGCTTTTTACAATCTCGTTGGACATCATGCGTATTCAGGGGAGAGATACAACTTCCGGCATCCGCGTGGCGCGGGACCTCTGACCCGCGTCCATACCACCCGGAGCCGGAACTCCGCATCTCCTTCCGTTGAAGATCCCCCGCCGTTCTTCACCCTGCGGATCATCAACAGATCGCACAGCCGCCGACGGCGCGCCGGCCATCTCTTGGAGGTTTCGGTATGAATATTCCGAAGGACCTGAAGTACACCAAAAGCGACGAATGGATCCGGGTGGAGGGAACCCAGGGCTCGATGGGTATCACCGATTACGCCCAGGGGCAGCTTTCCGACATCGTCTACGTGGAAGTGCTCGGGAAAAAGGGCGATGCGCTGGCGCAGGGTAAACCGATCGCCTCGGTCGAATCGGTCAAGGCGGCGTCGGAAGTCTACCTTCCCGCCGGCGGAACCATCAGCGACGTCAACGCGGCGCTCGCGACCGCGCCCGAATCGCTCAACAAGGATCCGTACGGCGAAGGCTGGATGGTGAAGTTAACCCTCGCCAATCCCGCCGAACTGGATGCGTTGATGGAGTCGAAGACCTACGAAGCTTACTGCGCCGGACGCCAACACTAAGCCGAAGCCCGCGCGCCGCACCGTCCGCCCGGCGGGATGAATTCCCGTCCGGCGCACCGCCGTTGCCTGAGAGGCCGCATGCCATTTCTTCCGCACACCGAATCGGAACGCTCGGAGATGCTACGCGCCATCGGCGTCAAGAAGGCCGAGGACCTGTTTTCCGCCATACCAAAGACCGCGCGGTTCCCCCAATTGAAACTCCCGCCCGCCGTTTCCGAACCCGAAGTGCTCGCGGAAATGCAATATCTGGCGGACGCCAATGTCAACACTCAGAACGCGGCTTGTTTCCTCGGGGCGGGCGCCTACCATCACTATATCCCGGCGGCGATCAACCACCTGCTGCTGCGGGGAGAGTTCTACACCGCCTATACGCCCTACCAGCCGGAAATTTCCCAGGGGACTCTCCAATCCATCTTTGAATTCCAAACGCTGATCGCCGCCCTCACCGGGATGGAAGTCGCCAACGCATCGCATTACGACGGCGCGACGGCCGCGGCGGAGGCGGTGATCCTCGCATTACATCAATCCCGCGGCCGCCGCCGGGTGGTGATGTCCCCGGTGCTGCACCCGCAGTACCGGCAGACCGTCCGCACCTATCTCCAGGGCGCGGGCGTGCACTTTGCCGGCGATGAGACGCCCGAAAACTACTCGGCCTTCCAGGCCCGCAGCCGGGTCAAGCACATGGCCACCTGTGTCGACGAATCCACCGCGGTGGTGGTCGTGTCGTATCCGTCCTTCGTGGGCGAGGTCGAAGACCTATCCTCGCTGGCGGAAATCGTCCACACCGCCGGCGCGCTCCTGGCGGTGGCGGTCAATCCGATCATGCTCGGGCTGTTGAAACCGCCGGGGGAAATGGGCGCCGACATCGTCTTCGGCGAGGGGCAGCCGCTGGGGATCCCGCTTTCCTACGGCGGACCGTATCTGGGATTCTTCGCGACGCGCCAATCCTTCCTGCACAAGATGTCCGGGCGCATCGCGGGTGAAACGGTCGACGGACAGGGCCGGCGCGGTTACGCCCTGACCCTGGCCGCGCGCGAACAGCACATCAAACGCGAACGCGCTTCCTCCAATATCTGCACCAACCAGGGATTGATGGCGCTGGCCGCCACCATCTACCTGAGCCTGATGGGCAGGCGCGGCCTGCGCCAGGTGGCCGAGTTGTGCTATCACCGCGCCGGATACGCCGCCGAACGGCTGGCCCGCATCCCGGGCTTCCAGGTGGTCTCGCGGTTTCCGTTCTTCAACGAGTTCATATTGCGCTGCCCGAAATCCGTCGCGGAGATCAACCGCAACCTCCTGGACCGCTCCGAGATCATCGGCGGATACGACCTCGGACAGGATTACCCTTGCCTGGCCAACCACATGCTGCTGGCATTCACCGAGATGACCCCCCGCGCCCAGATCGACAAACTGGCGGAAGCGCTGGCCGGGGAGTCTTTATGAGGATACGCGCATGACCGAACCGACGGTTTACGAAATTTCATCCCCCGGGCGCGCCGGAGTCAGCCTGCCGGCGCTCGACGTGGATCCCTCGACGTTTCCCCCCGCCTTGATCCGGGCTGATCTGCCGCTTCCGCAACTTTCGGAATCCGATGTCGTCCGCCACTTCCTGCGGCTTTCGCAGATGAACTATGCGGTCGATAAGGGCTTCTATCCGCTCGGTTCGTGCACGATGAAATACAACCCCAAGATCAACGAGGACACGGCGCGCCTGCCGGGATTCGCCTTCGTCCACCCGTTGCAGGATCCGGAGACGGTCCAGGGCTGCCTGGCGCTGATGTACCAGCTCCAGGGATGGCTGTGCGAGATCAGCGGGCTGTCGGCGGTTTCGCTCCAACCGGCGGCGGGAGCGCATGGGGAATTTACCGGCGTGCTGATGATCCGCGCCTACCACCGCGACCGCGGCCAGGAAAACCGGCGGCGGATGCTCATCCCGAATTCCGCCCACGGGACCAATCCGGCTTCGGTGGCGATGGCCGGGATGGAAGCGGTCGAGGTGCCGTCCGACACCGACGGCAACATCGACCTGGCGGAACTGCGCAAGCTGTGCGATGAAACCGTCGCCGGGCTGATGCTCACCAACCCGAATACCCTCGGCCTGTTCGAGGAAAACGTCCTCGCGGTGGCCGAAGCGGTGCACGGGTGCGGCGGCTTGTTGTACGGCGACGGGGCGAACCTGAATGCGCTGCTGGGGATCGTCCGGCCCGGAGACCTCGGCTTCGACGTCATGCACTTCAATCTGCACAAGACCTTCTCCACCCCGCACGGCGGAGGAGGGCCGGGCTCCGGTCCGGTGGGCGCGTCCGCGAAGCTGGCGGATTTCCTCCCGGCGCCGGTGGTCGAGATGACCGAACCGGAGAGCGACGAAGATCCTCCCCTGTATGGGTTCCGCACCCCGGCCAAATCCATCGGCCGCATGCGCGCCTTCCACGGCAACTTCGGCAT
The DNA here is from genome assembly GCA_049684495.1 of Anaerolineales bacterium. Classification (GTDB taxonomy): domain Bacteria; phylum Chloroflexota; class Anaerolineae; order Anaerolineales; family RBG-16-64-43; genus JAFGKK01. The sequence continues at coordinate 13,385 of JBAVFZ010000010.1, forward strand.
CCTGGTCCGCGCCGCCACCTATATCCGAATGCTGGGCGCCGACGGGCTGCGGAAGGTGGCCGAGACCGCCGTCTTGAACGCCAATTACCTGCGCGTGCTGCTGAAGGACACCTACAAGATGTCGCACGAACGCACCTGCATGCACGAATTCGTCGCCGAGGGGCGCTGGGCGGACGCGCCGGGGGTGGGCGCGGGCGACATTGCCAAGCGCCTGATCGATTACGGAGTCCATCCGCCGACGGTCAAATTCCCCCTGATCGTCCCGGATGCGCTGATGATCGAACCGACCGAGACCGAGAGCAAGCAGACCCTCGACTCTTTTGCGGACGCGATGAAAAAGATCGACGAAGAAGCGCATTCGCATCCCGAACTGCTGCACGAAGCCCCGCACAACACGCCCGTCGGCCGGCTGGATGAAGTCCGCGCCGCCAAACAACCCATCCTGACCGGCAAGTTGACCTAACTCCCCTTCTCCCCCGTCAGCCGCACCTCGATTTATGGCTGACAGGGGAGAAGGGGGGAAAGCATGGGCTTTCGCAACTCCCTGAATGGAATAGGATGCGAAGCCAATTGCCAGCCTGTAATGGATTCCTGATCCGACCTAACCCCCTTCCCTACTTCCATTTTTTATGAATAAAATGCTGCGCAATCCCTTCCCCCTTCCCCAAAGGGAAGGGGGAAGGGATCAGGACTCTCGTGCTTCTTCAAGAAAGCAAATAGGGATGGGGGTTAGGTAAGTTAGTTCCAATCCGATGTATATTATTAATGAAGTCAACCCCCTTCAGGAGGCCGCCCATGAAAGACACGCTTCGACAGATCCTCGTCGTCCTTTCCATTATCGCCACGCTGGCGGTCAATATCCTCGCCAACGCCCTGCCGTTCAACGGGCTGTCCACCGCCCAGATCTCGGACCAATTCCAGGTCTACTTCGTCCCGGCCGGATACGTCTTTTCGATTTGGGGCGTCATCTACATCGGACTGATCGCGTATGCCGTCTATCAGGCGTTGCCCTCCCAGCGCGAGAATCCCCGGCTGCGGCAGACCGGCTACCCGGTGGTCGTCGCCGGCCTGGCCAACTGCATCTGGCTTTTTCTGTGGCATTATGAGCAATTCCCATTGACCTTGGTCGCCATGCTCGGTCTGCTGGCTTTGCTGATCCTCGTCTACTTGAATCTGGGGATCGGGCGGACGCAGGTTTCCACCGCGGAGAAATGGTGCGTGCGCGTGCCCTTCAGCGTTTACCTCGGGTGGATCACGGTCGCCACGATCGCCAACGTCACCGACGTTTTATACTATCTCAAATGGGACGGCTTCGGGATCGCCGCCCGGGACTGGACGCTGATTCTGTTTGCCGCGGTGATCCTGATCGCCGGGCTGATGAGCCTCACCCGCCGCGACACGGCCTACAACCTCGTGATCGTCTGGGCGCTGGTCGGGATTGCCGTGAAACAGGCGGCGGCCAAATCGCTCGTGATCGCTTCGCTGGCCTCCGCCGTGGTGGTAATCTGCGTGCTGGTGTATGCCATCGTCCTCAGACAACCGTCCGGGAGGAAGCCGTAATGCGAAGGATCGGGCGGGTCCTCGCGCTCATCCTCTCGGTTTTCCTTTTACTGCTGGTCGTCGGCCCGTTCCTGTTCCCCGTACCGCCGCTGGAAGGAACCGTTCCTCCGGAATCGTTGGCGGATCCCGACAGCCGGTTTGCGGAGATCGGCGGGCTGAAGATCCATTACAAGACGGCCGGCAGGGGCGAACCGGCTTTCATTCTTCTTCACGGATTCGGGGCCAGTGTGTATTCGTGGCAAGCGGTCATGCAACCGCTGGGCCGCGGCGGGACGGTTTTGGCGTACGACCGGCCGGCCTTCGGGCTGACCGAACGGCCGATGGCGTGGGAGGGACGCAATCCGTACGGGCCGGATGCGAACGTCGATTTGTTGCTGCAAATGATGGATCAATTCGGTTTTCGGCAGGCCATCCTGATCGGGAATTCGGCGGGCGGCACGCTCGCCATGAACTTCGCGCTCGCGCACCGCGAACGGGTGCTCGCCTTGATTCTCGTGGATCCGGCGGTATACGGAGGCGGTCCACCCTCGTGGCTATCGCCGTTCCTGACGCTCCCGCAAGTGCGGCATCTCGGCCCGTTGATCGCCCGCCAGATAAAAACACGCGGTCTGGAACTGCTTCGGATGGCCTGGCATGATCCTTCGAAGATCACCCCGGCAATGGAAGACGCCTATACCAAACCGCTGCGGGTGGATAACTGGGACCTCGCCCTTTGGTACTTGACGGTCGCCGGGAGCGATACCGGGGTCGCGCGGAGGCTGGACGAATTTACCCCGCCGGTCCTGGTGATCACGGGAGATGACGACCGGATCGTTCCGACGGAGCAATCGGTGCGTCTGGCGGGGGAGCTGCCGTCCGCCGAACTCTCCGTCATCCCGGATGCCGGCCATGTCCCGCACGAGGAACAGCCGGAGGCGTTCCTGCAAGCCGTCGGAGAATTTCTACAAAGCTCCTTTCCGGAATTATTTGCGAACGGATTGCCCGGACTTTTTTCAGGGTTGACTTGCTATTAAAAATTAATTTCATCCACGGAGAACACGGAGTTGCGCGGAAAAAGACCAAGAAATAATCCGTGACCCTCCGTGTACTCCGTGGATA
>JBAVFZ010000011.1:0-13108 GCA_049684495.1 Anaerolineales bacterium
GTCCATGGCTCTTCGCAATACCGGGAATTATGTGGGTGCGGGGATGAACGTGACCGGAAAGCAAAAACAAACCGCCGGCTGAGCCGGCGGTTTGTTTTTAAGCGCCCGATCCGATTACTCGGGCGGATCGATCCAGTTGATCCCGAAGATCACCACCTTCGCATCGCCGGGAGCGAGATGAACCGTCACCGCACCCGGTGTGGTCCTGAGGTAAGTAGGGTCGGGGAACGCGTAACTGTGACTGACGCAGTAGGTGCCGATGACCAGGTCGTTGAACGCATAGGTTCCAGGGCTGCCGAGGGTCGCGGTTTTGAATCCGCTCGAAGGGCAGGCTCCCTGTCCGAGCAGCACGCTGCCCCGGTTAAGTCCGGGCTCGCCGGCGTCGAGGACCCCGTCTTCGTTGTAGTCCCGGAACACCGTTCCGGAAATCGAACCGTAGTACTGGCACAATCCGGCTTCCGTCCCGGTCGGGGTAAATCCGTAGGCGTCGCGGCAGGTGTTATCCAGTCCGAACAACGCTTTGAGCGGGTAGAATTGAGTTTGGACCGGCAAGGGGGAACCGGCTTCGGCTTGGGTGAAGCGATCGTTGTAGTCGAACCACTCCGGCTTTCGGACGCCGAGGTCCGCCAACCCGTTCCACAGGAACTGCGATGCATTGTTGAGCACCGAATATTTAAAAGCCAGCTGGGCCTTCTTCCCGCCCTCGATCTGACGGATCCATGCCAGGTCCGGGTCGTCGCCCACGCCGGAGGCGACAAGGTTCTTATCGTACCCGTCGCCTTTGTCCCAAGGCGCGTTCGAGACCTGGGGAGTCGCGCCGCCCACATCGAAATTGGTGTCCTTCCAGACCTCGACCCCGTCGGCGGTCCAGTCCCCGTCCGCCGGGGAAGCGCCCCAGATCAGGTAATCCCCGCGCCCGTCCTTGTTGAGGTCGAACTCCGCGCCGTACATCGTCTGCCCGATCCCCTCCGCGCGCGGCTCGACGAATTCAAAGGTGATGTAGATCCACGGCGCGGCGACCCGCAGCTCCACCCGGATCAGATCCACGTCCGAGAGGTAGTCCATGGTTTCCGCGGTGAACGGACGTTCCCAGCGGTTGTTGGAATATTCGTCGCCGCCGATCGCCTTCTTCTGCGGGGCATAATCTTTGGTCTTGATATCGGTGATATAGCGGGTGGTGCCCGTGGTCCCGGGCGGGGTCACCAGATGGACGACGGTGAAGGTCGGCGTGAGGGTCGGGATTTCCGCCGGCAATGTTAGCGAAGGCGTGTCATCCGCCTGCGCCGGTCCCTGCCCGACGGTTTCACCCGCTTCCGGCGTCGCCGTGACGACGATCACCTGCGCCGTGGGTTGTCCGGCGAGGATGCACGCCGGTCCCATAATTCCAAGCGCCATCAGAACTGCCAGCCTGAAAGATCGAGTGCGGTCCGTCATTCTTCCCTCCTGTAATGATGCCTGCCTGCCGTTCAGCGATGGAAAAGCGAGCGTGGGCGATGGCCTCTGCCTTTTTCCGCTCTTCCTTCCGAAAGAAAGCCTTCAACATATGTTCCGAATCTGCAGATATGCGGGAACCCGAAAAACAAGGAGATTGACGGCATCCTACTCCAAAGACCCTCCCCGGAAAACATCCTCACCAGGGCACGGCCAAGTTAACAACCTCGTTCTCCGCGGGCGAGAGGTTGACCATAATGGGGGAAATGGAAATGGGATTTGGAACCGTATGGATCAGTCCGACGCAATAGGTGCCGGGGGCGAGCGCCGGGAAGGAATAACGGCCTTCCGCATCCGTAACCGCCGTGCGGAAACCCGCCGCCGGGCATGCGCCCTGGCCGAGTGTCACGGTGTCTCCGCCGATCATCGTGGTGGTCAGTTCAAATGAATCCAGCGATCCGCTGTGATCGATATCCCACGCGACCTGCCCGAGGATGCTGCCCTCGTACAGGCACAAGCCCGGTTCGGTACCGGTCGGGGAGAAACCATACGCGTCGCGGCAGGTATTATCGATTCCGAACAGCGCCTGGAGCGGGTAGGAATCGGCTTGGATCGGAAGCGGCGAGCCCGCGTCGCTCTGGGTGAAGTGATCGTTGTAGTCGAACCAGTCCGGGCGCCGCACGCCGAAATCCGCCACGCCATTCCAAAGGAAGGCGGCCGCGTTGCCGATCGCGGAATATTTGAACGCCAGCTGGATTTTAAGCCCGCCCTCGATCTGCCGGATCCATGCCAGATCCGGGTCCGCCCCCTGCCCGCCGGAAAAAAACTTCTGATCGTACCCGTTGCCGCCGGTCCAGGGGGCGTTGGCCAGCTGCGGATCGGAGCCGCCCACGTCGCCGTTTGAATCTTTCCAAACCTCAACTCCATCCGTGGTCCATTCCACTCCCGGAGGCGAACCTCCCCAAATCAGGTACTCTCCGCGCCCATCCCGGTTGACGTCGAATTCCGCCCCGTACATCGTCCGCCCGATCCCGTCCGTACGCGTTCCGGCGGTGAAAAACGTGATGTACACCCACGGCGGCGCGACGCGCAGTTCCACCCGGGTCAGGTCCACATCCGGAAGATAATCCATCGTCCCGGCGGTATACGGCCGTTCATACCGGTTGAATTGATATGCGTCCGATCCGGACGGGGATTTTTTCTGCGGGGCGTAATCGCGGGTTTCAGGATCGGTGATATAGCGGCTGGTCCCCGTGGGGCCGGGCGGAGTTGCCAGATGTACGGCGGTGAAGGTGGGCGTGAAGGTCGGCGTGAGCGTTGGCAGCTCCGCGGGAACCGTCTCCGAGGGGGTGACGGGAATCTCTCCGGTTTCACGGGGAGCAAATATGGTCGGGGACGCCGTGAATTCGGACGGCGTGGAGGCCGCCGTTCGCTCAAGATTGCAAGCGAGCAGTGCCATAAGCGCGATCGGGAAAATCAGGATCCGGGCACGATCCTCCCGTCTGATTTTCACTTCTCTTTTTTTTACGAGATCCTTTTTCAGCGGCATCATGTCACCCCTTCCGCGGATCAATAAATCCGCTTTTTCCAAATCCGGCATATCCGGGCAATCCAAGCCGATTCGCCGCGGCAGAGCCCTCCTACACGCACAAGCCCGCTTCGGAACCGGTCGGGGTAAAGCCGTATGCATCCCGGCAGGTGTTATCAATCCCGAACAGCGCCTGAAGCGGATAGAAATCGGCCTGCACCGGAAGCGGCGAGCCCGCTTCGCTCTGGGTGAAGTGATCGTTGTAATCGAACCAGTCCGGCCGCCGGATCCCGAAATCCGCCAGCCCGCTCCACAGGAATTGAGGCGCGTTCCCGACCGCCAGGATGCTGAAGGCCAGTTGGATTTTCGCTTCGCTCTCGATCTGCCGGATCCACGCCAGGTCCGGGTCCGCCCCCTGCCCGCCGGGAAACACCTTCCGGTCATAGCCGTTTCCGCTGCTCCAGGGCGCGTTCGCCAATAGCGGAATCGGGCCGCCGACGTCGGCGTTTGAATCCTTCCAGACCTCCACACCCGCCGTCGTCCATTCCGCGCCCGGCGGCGACGCCCCCCAGACCAGGTAATCCCCGCGCCCGTCCCGGTTGACGTCGAACTCGGCGCCGTACATCGTCTGGCCCGTCCCTGCCGGACGCGTTCCGGCGGTGACGAACGTGACGTAGATCCACGGCGGCGCGACGCGCAATTCCACCCGGATCAGGTCCACATCCGGAAGGTAATCCATCGTCCCGGCGGTATACGGCCGTTCCCAGCGGTTGTTCTGATATTCGTCCGAACCGGCCGGAGATTTTTTCTGCGGAGCGTAATCCCGCGTGACGGGATCGAGGATGTAGCGCGTCGCGCCGGTCGCGCCGGGCGGGGTCACGGTGTGACCCGCGGTCGCGGTCGGGGTGGCCGTGGCCGTTGCGGTGACGGTGGCCGTCTCCGACGGGATGGGAGTCGCGCTGGCCGTCGGCGTATGCGGGCGGATCCCCTGAGCGGTGTTGGTCGGCGAGGGGAAGCGCCCGCCGGCGGAGGTGGAGTATTGGATGACCGACAGCGCGAGCGCCGTCTGCGTCGCGGAATCGGCCGCGGCCGCGGCAGCGGCTCCGGTGATCTGGCATCCGAGAAGGAAAAAGAGGATGGGGAAGAGAGTGATCCTGCGCCGGACGGCTTTTCGCATTGGCTGCTTTGCACTGTGCCTGAGCAAATGAAAATGACTTCAACCGCGAGTTAATATTGTATGCCGGGTTCCGTATAGATGCAATTATCCTCCCATATCATCCACCCCCTCCCTGTCCCGTTTCCTTTCCCATCCCACCACCCCCTTCCCACGGGGGGGAGGAAGGATGGGATGGTCAATAGTGGAGAAATGAAGGAAAGGCGGGTTGGCCGGGTATCGGAATCGAAAGCGGCCCTTTCGGGCCGCTTTGTTTTCTTTTCGGCATGGCTCCAGTGCGAACGCCCTACTTGGCCGAGGTGGGTGTATGGGTAGGCGTCTCGGTCCGGGTCGGAGTCGCCGTCCGGGTCGGTCCCGGTGTCGGTGTCTGCGTGACGGTCGGCGCCGTCCCGGTATCCACGATCGAGATCGATAGGATCTTATCCGCCGTGGTCAGCGTGTTCAGCAGCGCCAGCGCGTCATCCCCGATCAACCGTCCAAAGGCCGTGGTCTTCCCGTCCAGCGCCTTGTTGGTCACCATCAGGATGTAGAGCTGGCCGGCGCTGGATTCGGTCGCGCCTTCGGGGGTCCAGTATCCGAGCGCGCCGGCATCGTTGGAGCAGCCGGTTTCGTGCGGAAGGGTGTATCCGATGTCGCTGTCCTGCATGCCGCTCGGCTGGCCGGTGAGGATGAACTTGTGCCGCTCGGCATAATTGATCGGGAAGTTATCCCAGTAGCCCATTTGCGAGAGGACTACGAAGTTGTTCACGCTTTTCGGCGCTTCGGCGGTGCACAGGTTGAAGACCAGTTTGCCCTTGCTCGTCTGGATCGAAGCCTGGTAGGCATGGGCCGGGTCGATCACCATCTCGGGCGGGCCGGTGAACAGCTTGCCGCGCGCGGTCACTTCAAGCGTCGCCAGCGATTTCACGCTCGGGGTCTGCCGCGGCACGTTCAGCGTAGCGGTCGCCGTGGGCGGCGGCAGCAGGTTGATCGGGCTTTCCTCGATCGTCACCGAATACAGCGCGTCGCCGGGGGTGGTGGGATTCGTGCTGGGATCCCGCAGTTTCAGCGCGAGGACGACGTCCATCCCGGAGATCACCTGGCCGAAGATCGTGTAGCGCCCGTTCAGATCCGGATATTCCTTGAAGGTGACGAAGAACTGGCTGCCGTTGGTGTTGGCGCCGTAGTTGGCCATCGCCAGCACGCCCGGTTTGTCGAATTTAAGGTCCGGGGAGATCTCATCGTCGAAGGTGTACCCCGGGCCGCCGCTCCCCGTCCCGCTCGGATCGCCGCCCTGAGCCATGAAATCCGCGATCACGCGGTGGAACGTGGTGTTGTTAAAGAATCCCTCGCGGGCCAGGAACACAAAATTGTTCACCGTGAAGGGGGCTTTATCGGCCAGGAGCTGGATCCGAAAATCGCCTTTGGCGGTCTTAAAAGTGGCGACGTAAATCTTCGATTTGTCGATCAGCATCGGCGGCGGATTGGCCCACTTCTGCTGCGTGACCAAAGGGGTCCCCAAGCCGCGCAGGTCCCGGGTCGGGGTGATCGTCGTCGAGGATTGGCAGGCCGCGAGGAACGTCAGCGCCGCGAGTGCCGGCAGGATGAACCAGGAATTCTGTACGATACGCCTCATCAACTTTCCTCCTTCAGCGAAGGAGATGTCGGCAATTGCGGCAATTCCGGTCCGGCGATACCCAGCCGTTCTGCCAGAACCGCGCGCATGGCCTGCCGATCATCCCATGGATATTCCACCTCTCCGAAGCACATCGATTGCTCGTGCCCTTTTCCGCACGCGATCACCACGTCGCCCTTGCGGGCCGACCGGACGGCGAAGCGCAGCGCCTCGCCGCGGTCCGGAACGCGGACAAATGTCTTGCCTTCCACGCCGCCGCGCGACCGCGCGCCGGCGGCCATCTCCTCGAGGATCTCCTCCAGCGCTTCCGTGCGCGGATCTTCGGCGGTGAGGATCGTCACTGCCGCAAGCTCCACGCCGGTCGCGGCCATCAGGCTCCGCTTTTCCCGGTCGCGCAAACCGGCCGCGCCGAATACCGCGATCACCCTTCCGTCTCCGGCGATTTCCCGCGCGGTTTCCAGCGTATGCCGCAGCGAATTCGGCGTGTGCGCGAAATCCACTACCGCCTGGAAATCCTGGCCCAGGGCGATGGTTTCCCAGCGCCCGGGCACGCCCGGCATCTCCGCCACGGCATCCACCGCGGTTTGCGGGTCGATCCCCATCCCGGCGATGCAAACCGCCATCGCGGCGAGGATGTTATCGGCATTGTACGCGCCTCGCAGGCTGCACCGCAGCGGCAGCTCGCGCTCCGGAAGTTTCAGAGTCATCCGCAGCCCGTCCGCGGACAGGCGGATATCCTTCGCGCTTACATCGGCCGCCCGGCGCCGGCCGTAGGTCACGACCTTTACCGCCGTCTGGCCGCGCAGATACGCATACGAGGGATCGTCCGCGTTCAGAACCGCCGCCCGCTCCCGCACGGCTTCTTTCGGAGGGGCGGATCCGAGTCCGGAAAAAAGCCCGGCCTTCACCGCCCGGTAGGTTTCAAAGGTGCCGTGGTAATCCAGATGCTCATGGGTGATGTTGGTCACCGCGGCGAAATCGAAATCGCATCCGGCCACGCGCTGCTGGGCCAATCCGTGCGAGGTGACTTCCATCACGCAGTGGGTCAGCCCTGCCGCCGTCATCCGCGCCAGATACGCCTGCAGAGCGGGCGAGTCCGGGGTGGTGACGTGAAAACCGGTGTCCAGCTCCTCGCCGCCGATGACCGCCCCGACCGTCCCGATCATCCCGGTGCGGAAACCCGCCCGGCGCAGAATGTTAAATATCAGGCTGACCGTGGTCGTCTTGCCGTCCGTCCCGGTCACACCGATCATTATCAGCGAACGGGAAGGGAACCCGAACCACGCCGCCGAAAGCAATCCGAGGGCCTGGCGGCTGTTCGCGACGCGGAGGTAGGGAACTCCCGCCGCCCCCTGCCCGCGTTCCCCCACCACCGCCGCCGCTCCGGCTTCCACCGCCCGCGGGATGAACGTATATCCGTCGGCCGTTCCGCCCGTGCAGGCGACAAACACATTCCCGGGAGTGACCAGACGCGAATCCTGCGTCACACCGGTTATCTCAGGGTCCCCCCCGGGAGGTAAAACGCCATGCGGAAGCGCGGCAATCAGCTGGGAAAGACGCATGGAGGCCAAATCCAAGCCGCGATTATACCCGGGATAAAGTGTATCCCGCATGCAACGGTCATCCTCTAGCTTAACCCGTTGCGGTATAAACAGTATTTTTTCCTGGTGACCGCGGATCAACCGGAGACCGGAAAATTACGCGGATTTCCGTGAAGTTGCATTATAACGAATGCGGGATTAGCGCCGGATTAACAACTCCGGCGGAAAAAATAGACAGGATTGACAGGATGTTTCAAGATTATCCGACCTTTAAAGGAAATCCTGAAAGAAATCCTGTAAATCCTGTCTAATTCACACTCAACCGGGCTTTACTGCATCGATATTCGCAGGCCGCCGATCCGGCCGGCGACCGATCCGTCGATCACGCGGTCCCCGATCCGGATCTTCAATCCGCCGAGCAGGTCCGGATCCACCTGGAAGGCGACGGTGATCCCGGCGCCCGCCATCCCGGCGACCTCCTTGCGGATGGAAGCCTGCTCCGCCTCCGAAAGCGGCAGCGCGCTGGTTACTTCGGCGTTGGCCGCGGCCGGCAGGCCGCCGCCCTCCTCGAGCAGTGTCACCTTGCCGGAGCGCACGCCGCTGAAGAATTCGTCGATCAACGCATGCTGGCGTTTTTCATCCAGGACCTCGCCGATCAGCTTCTGCGCGGCGGCGATCGCCAGGGAGGCCACCTTGGGCCGCAAATCCGCCAGCATCCGGTCCCGCTCGGCTTCGACCTCGGCCCGGGCGGCTTCCCGCATGGCGAGGATTTCCTTGTCCGCGGCCGCGCGCGCTTCCTGAGACGCCCGCTCGGCGTTCTCGGCGGCCTCCCGGAGCTTGCGCGACGCTTCCTGCTGGGCCAGACCGAGGATATGCTGGGCTTCCATCTCCGCCTTGGCCCGGGCGTCGGCCGCCACCTTCGCGTCTTCCAGGCCCTGGGCGATTTTTTTCTGGCGGTCCTCCAGCGCCCGGACCACCGGTTTATAGATCCACGCGCCGAGGACGATCACCAGCGCGGAGAAATTCAGCAGGTAGAAGAGAAAGGAACCTAGGTTTATTCCAAGTTTTTCCATGACAATTCCCTTGTCAGACGAAGAGCACGATCAGCGCCACCGCCATCGCGTAAATCGCAATCGCTTCGGCAAACACAATGCCCAGGATCATGTTCACCTGGAGTGTGGAGGTCATATCCGGATTGCGGCCCATCGCCTGCACGCCGCCCATGGCGGCCAGGCCCACGCCCACCCCGGCGCCCGCCGCTCCGATCATGGCCAGCCCCGCCCCAAGGTAGCGCATTCCCTGGATGAAGGCCTTGGTGATTGCATCAACCGTTGTGGGATCCATCGATCATCCTCCGTTTTCCGTATCTCTGAGCCGAGCCGTCTTAATGCGCGGCTTCATTCCCGCCGGAATGGCCGAGCATGGAGAGCTGGATGAAGATCAGCGCCAGCATGGCGAACACATAGGCCTGGATCGCGCCGACGAAGAGTTCGAAGGCGATAAACCCGGCCGGGATAAACACCACCGTCAGCGACCCGATGATCATGATCAGCAGTCCGCCGGCGAAAATGTTGAAGAACAACCGGAGGGTCAGGGAAATCACTTTCATGAATTCCAGGAAGAACTCCAGCAGGCCGACGAAGAAATCGATCAATCCGAACATGGGCACGTCGATCGTCCGCTGCACGGGGAAGTATTTTCCGAAAAACGCGCCCCGCTGCGATCCGATCCCGAACACGAAAATGCACGCCACCACGAACACGGCCATCGCGGCCGGGAAGTTGATATCGGTGGCCGAGCCGCGCAGGAACGGGAACAACTCGTAGCAAGCGGCCGTCAGGCACGCATCCTTCGGAGCGGTCCCGTTCAGCGCGAACAAATTGCCCGCCAGCGGCAGGATGGGATGCGCATTGGTCCCCGCTTCCGGGCCGACCGCTTCCAGCCGGCCGATCGTTTCGTAGCCGGGTATCAACTTCACCAGATTGGCCGAGAGGATCAGCAGGAAAACCGTCAGGACGATCGGCAGCACCCGCCAGACCCATTTGGCCCCGACCGTGGTCTTCACCAGGTTGTAAAAATAATCCACGAGCATTTCCAGACCGGCATAGATTTTTCCCGGAACCGGAGAATGTCCGCGGAGGAATGGACGCACCACGAAAACGGCGACCATGATCAACAGCAGGTCGGTCAGGAGCGTGGAGAGGATGGTGTTGGTGAACGGGATTCCGCCGAAATGGAACGAACCGACGCTGAACGGCGGGACGATCTCCGCCCCCGGCCAGAGTTCCTCGCCGGGCAGCACCACGGCGGGGATGACCGGTTTGAACGGAGGAAAGGTTCCGCTCAACCCAAACGCCAGTACCCCGGCCGTGATCAGCAGGCCGAGGACGATCCAGCGCTTGAAGCCGTATTTCCACCTACGCGTCGTCTGAGTCGTCATCCACAACCTTCTTCGCGGGCCGCGCCGCGGTTGGAACGGCCGAAATCGCCTGCGTGGCCATCCGATATAAAAGGAAGAGTGTCACCGGCACGCTGCCCATGACCAGGACCAGCGTGAAGACCGGGCGGGTGCCCAGCTCCCGGTCCAGCCAGATCCCGGCCGCGACGGCCAGGAGTATCACGACGACCACAAGGCAACCGCTCTGGGCCATGAGCCCCGCGATCTGCGTGTTGGTTAAAGCACGAGAGGGTTTGCCGGAGCCGGGAGATTGGGTCACGGGTCAAAATTCTATCATGAAAGACCGGAAGATTCAGCCGGGAAACAAAGGCCGCACCGCGCTGAGCGCCGCCTCAAACCACGGCGAGGCGGCGATGCCCAGGAGGAGGGTCCCCGCCGTACACGCGGCAAGCGCGAGGGCGACCGCGCCGGGAAACGGAAACGCCGCCTGCTCGTTCCCGGCGCGATAGAGGAAGATGGTTTTTATAATTACGAGGTAATAGTACAGGGCGAGGATCGAATTCAGCGCGCCGAGGGCGGCCAGCCCGATCTGCCGGGCTTCCACGGCCGAGGCGAAGAGGAACATCTTACCGGCGAAACCGGCAAACGGCGGCATCCCCGCCAGCGAAAGCAGCGCGACCAGCATCATGAGTGCCGCCGCCGGGGACCGGCGGCTGAGGCCGGCTAGCGCCGCCACGTCGTCGCTTCCCCCCGCGTTCGCAACCAGAACGACGACCGCGAAAGCCGCCAGGTTGGCCAGCAGGTAGGTCAGCAGGTAGAAAGCGGTCGCCGCCAGGCCGTCCGGGTTGAGGGTTACCAGCCCGATCAACGCGTATCCGGCATGCGCGATCGAGGAGTATGCCAGCAGCCGTTTGACGTTCTTCTGGACCATCGCCAGGAGGTTTCCGAGCGTCATGGTGACCGCCGACAGGATGGAGATCAACACGCCCCAGGAGGAGGCCGACGCCGGCGGGAAAACCGCCAGCAGGATCCGCAGCAGGACGGCGAAGCCGGCCGCCTTGACGGCGGTGGAGAGGAAGGCGGCGATGGGGGTCGGGGCTCCTTCATATACATCCGGCGCCCAGAAGTGGAATGGGACCGCCGCAACCTTGAACCCCAATCCCACAAGGATCGGTATCGCCGCCGCAAGCAACATCGCCGGACCGGCCCCGGTGAGCGCGGCGGCCACGGCGGAAAGGTCGGTCTGGCCGGTGAAGCCGTAGAGGAGCGAGAAGCCGTACCACATCACCGCGGATGCAATCGCGCCGAAGAGAAAGTATTTCAACCCGGCTTCCGTGGAGCGCGAATCCCGCTTGAGGAAACCCGCCAGGATGTAAAGCGGCATGGTGGCCATCTCGATCGCCAGTGCCAGCATCACCAGGTCCGAAGCCGAGGCCATCAGGCACAGGCCGATCGTCGAAAAGAGCAGCAGCGCGTAATACTCGCCGCGCCGGCCGACTCCAACGCTATCGATCGAGATAAGCACGGCGAGCATTGCCCCCAGCAGGAACAGCGCGCGGAAGAAGAACGCCAGCGCGTCGGCGTGCACCGTAGCGGGGTCGGATGCCGAAGCGCCGCCTCCGATCAGGGCGGCGGCAAGGATTCCGCCAATCCCCACGGCGGTCATCCAACCCAGGCCGGCGCGCCATTTCTCCGGCAGGATCAGGTCCAGTCCGAGGATGAGCAGCGCCAGCAGGAGAAGCAACAGTTCCGGAAGAAGAGACATGATTATCTCCGACCTAACCCACCCTCCCCGTCGTCGCCCCGGAAGATCACCGGGTCTTCGACTCCCCTCCCTCCCTTCCCTTAAGGGAAGGGAGGGAGGGATTGGGGGAGGGAAGGATAGGTCAGTTTCCCAATATCCTCAGGATCGGCTGGACGCCGCTTTCCACAAGCGGTGCGATCCACGCCGGATACACACCCATCCCGATCAGGAAGAGCATCAGGATGATGAGCGCGAAGGAATCCTTGATGGCGATTCGCGTTACGGTCCGGTCGTGTTCGGGGGAGATCGGCCCGAAGAACACGCGCCGGACGACCAACAGGATGTACGCCGCGGTGACGATGATCCCGAGCGCGGCCGCAACCGCCGCCGCCGGCTGCGCCTGCCACACGCCGAGGAAGACCGGGAACTCGGCGACGAACCCCGAGAAGCCCGGCATGCCCATCGAGACCAGCGCGCCGACGATGAACGCCAGCGCCGCGAGCGGCATCTTGCGCGCCAGCCCGCCGAGCGCGGAAATCTCGCGGGTGTGGGTCCGGTCGTAGACCATGCCGACCACGGCAAAGAAGAGCGCCGTCATCACGCCGTGCGAAAACATCTGCAAGCTTGCGCCGAGCAGCCCGTCGGCGTTCAACGAGGCGAACCCAAGCATGACCAGGCCCATGTGCGAGACGGAGGAGAATCCGATCACATACTTGAAATCGGTCTGGACCATCGCGATGAACGCGCCATACAGGACATTGACCAGCGCCAAAACCAGGATCCAGGGCATGTGGAATTTGGCGCCTTCGGGCATGAGCAGGATCCCCACCCGCAGCGCGGCGAACGCGCCCAGTTTCATTAATACTCCGGCGTGGAACATCGAGACCGCCGTCGGCGCCGCGACGTGCCCGTCCGGGCTCCAGTTGTGGAACGGGAACAGGCCGCCCAGCACCGCAAACCCGAGAAACACGAACGGGAATACGATCCGCTGCAAATCCGCGGGGAAGGCGGCCGCTTCCAGCGCGGGCAGGTCGAAGGTGACGGTGCCCGAGGAAAATACCAGCACCAGCGCGCCGATCAGGGCGACCATCGATCCGATGAATAGGTAGAGCGTGAGCTTCATCGCCGCGTATTCGCGGGTCTTCGGCCAGCCCCACAGCGCGATCAGCAGGTACATCGGGAAGACCGCGATCTCATAAAAGAAGAAGAGCTGGAAGAGGTCGAGCGAGACGAAAACGCCGAAGACGCCCGTGGCGAGGATGAAGAGGAAGGCGAAGAACTCCCGCGGCCGGTCGTCGATCCCCCACGAGACGAGCACACCGGTGAACATCACGATGCCGGTCAGCAGGACGAGCGGCAGGCTGATCCCGTTAACCCCGACGTGATACCCGATCCCCCAGCGCGGAATCCATTGGGTCGATTGCTCCCATTGATACCCGCCCGCGTGCATGTCGTAGGAGAAATACGCCACGGCCGAGATCGCCAATGCCAGCGCGGCCGTGGCGAGCGCAAACCACCGGATCGCTCGCCGGCTTCCGGCCGGGAACAGCAGCAGCGCCACGGCGGATACCGCGGGCAGGAAGACGAGCAGGGATAATAAAGGAAAGGATGTCATGATTAATTCCGACCTAACCCCCTCACCCCGCCGTCGACCCGGAAAACCACCGGGTCTTCGGC
>JBAVFZ010000012.1:0-3034 GCA_049684495.1 Anaerolineales bacterium
GGCTCCGGCAGCTCCGGCCGACTCGGCCGCGCGTTGCACCACCCGCAGTTCGTCTTCGGTATCCGTCGCGAAGGAATTGACGGCCACCAACACCGGCACGCCGAAACGCCGGGCGATCCCGATATGGGCCGAGAGATTCGCGCACCCGGCCTCGACCAGCGCCGGATTGGGCTCGCGGTAGGCGCGGTCCAGCGGGCGGCCGGCGGCCACCGCCGGCCCGCCGCCGTGCATCTTCAGCGCGCGGACCGTCGCCACCAGCACCACGGCATCGGGCACGAGTCCGGAAGCCCGGCATTTGATGTGGAAAAATTTCTCCATCCCCATGTCCGCGCCGAAGCCGGATTCGGTCACCACGTATTCGCCCAGGCGCAGCGCGATCTGATCCGCCAGGATGGAGGAATTGCCGTGGGCGATGTTCCCGAACGGGCCGGCATGCACGAACGCCGGCGTCCCCTCCAGCGTTTGCAGGAGGTTCGGCAGCAGCGCATCCTTGAGCAGCACGGCCATCGCGCCCGCCGCGCCGAGGTCCTCCGCGGTGATCGGCTCGCCCGCGCGGCTCCAGCCGGCCACCATCCTGCCCAGCCGCATCCGCAGATCGGCCGGAGAGGCGGCCAGGGCGAGGATCGCCATCACTTCGCTGGCGGTGGAGATGTCGAA
The DNA here is from genome assembly GCA_049684495.1 of Anaerolineales bacterium. GTDB lineage: Bacteria > Chloroflexota > Anaerolineae > Anaerolineales > RBG-16-64-43 > JAFGKK01. The sequence continues at coordinate 658 of JBAVFZ010000012.1, forward strand.
CCCGGCCGGCCGGTCGTGCCCGGCTTCATCGTCGCCGAGGCCGATCCGGACCCGGCGCAGCATCCGGTCGCTGATATCCAGGACGCGGTTGATTTCAATCCGGTCCGGATCGAAATCCAGCCGGAACAGGCGCCGCCGGTCGTCGCGCGAAAGGCCGCCGGAGTCCCGGGCGTCGATCCCGAGCCGCCGGGCGCGGTCGCGCTGAGAAAAGTTAAATACACCGTCCGGTGCCAACCGCTGCGCAAGCTTCTCGTCATCGAGCGTGTCGCATTCATGCAGCAGGCGGGCGTCGATCGCCGCGGCCAGCATGTTGTTGGCGGCGGTGACGGCGTGGGTATCGCCCGTCAGGTGCAGGTTGAAATCCTCCATCGGCAGGATCTGGCTGTATCCCCCACCGGCCGCCCCGCCCTTGACCCCGAAGGTCGGCCCGAGCGAGGGCTGGCGGATGCAGGCGAAGGCCTGTTTGCCCAGGTGCGCGCCGATCGCCTGCGCCAATCCGATCGTCGTGGTCGTTTTGCCCTCGCCGAGCGGCGTGGGGGTGATCGCCGTGACGTCGATGTATTTTCCGAGCGGCCGGTCGCGCAGCCGGTCCAGAATTTCCAGCCGCACCTTGGCTTTAAACTCGCCGTAGAGTTCCAATTCCTGCGGGCGGATGCCCGCGGCGCGCGCGATGCGCAATATCGGCGCGGGAACGGCGGCTTGCGCAATCGCCAGGTCGCTCGGGACGGGATCTTTTGGGATCAAGCGGGAACGCGTGGATGAGCTTAGAACGTTGGTGCGGCGGCCGGGCCGGCGCTTCGGGTTGCCGGGCTTTGGGGAGGCTTTTCTTTGCTTGGAAGTCATTTGGGCGGCTCCCTTCATCCGATCAACTATCCGACCCACCTATCCATTATTGCACAACGTTGACGCATTGAAAAACTCAACCGTTTAAACGCGAAGCTCGCCTCCGGGAGCGCAAAGAACCATCCCATCCCACCCCTCCCTTCACCGCTTTGTAAAAAACCTTCGGCGATCCCTCCCCTCCCTTCCCGCGATACGGGAAGGGAGGGGAGGCGAAGGAGGGGTAGGATGGGATGGCAAGAGAATCGATTTTCATATCGCCGGTCATCGTATAATCAAACGTGATGGCATCTTTGCAGGAAACGCTGGATACATTTTCGGCCGACGCCGAACTGGTGCAGGCGCTCGAGGCGGGCGCGGTGCGCTGCCTGGCCTGCGGGCACCGCTGCCTGGTGCGTCCGGGGCGGCGCGGCGTATGCCGCGTGCGATTCAACCGCGAGGGCCGGCTGCGGATGCCGTGGGGCTATGTGGCCGGATTGCAGGCCGATCCGGTGGAAAAGAAACCGTTCTACCACCTGCTCCCGGGAGCCTCCGCGCTCACCTTCGGGATGCTCGGCTGTGATTTCCATTGCCCCTTCTGCCAGAACTGGGTCTCCTCCCAGGCGCTGCGCGATCCGGCCTCGGAAGGCATGGGGCTCTCTCTCCAGCGCGCCACCCCGGAGGGAATCGCCGATGCCGCGGTGCGCACCCGGTCGGAGGTTGTGGTTTCCTCTTATAACGAGCCGCTGATCACGGCCGAATGGGCGGCGGCTATCTTCCGGCCGGCGCGCGAACGCGGCTGCAAGACGGCGATCGTATCCAACGGCAACGCGACGCCCGAAGTACTGGCCTACCTGCGCCCGCTCCTCGACGGTATGAAAATCGACCTGAAGGCGATGCGCGACGCCACCTACCGCAAACTCGGCGGGGTGCTCCAAAACACGCTCGATACGATCCAGGCCGCCCGCCAGGCCGGGTTGTGGGTGGAGGTCGTCACGCTGCTGATACCCGGCCTGAATGACGAACCGGAGGAGTTATGGGATGCGGCGCGATTCCTGGCCGGCGTCTCGGCCGATATTCCGTGGCATGTTACCGCTTACCATCCGGACTATAAGTACGAATCCGCGCGCCCGACCAGCGCCGCCGACCTGACAAAAGCGGCGGACATCGGCCAGGAAGCGGGGCTGCGATACGTTTACGCGGGAAACCTGCCGGGGATGGTCAAGGAACTCGAAGACACGCTGTGCCCCAAATGCCGGCACGCATTAATCCGCCGCCGGGGGTATACGATTTTGGAGTATCGACTCCGGGAAGACGGCGCGTGCCCGGATTGTGGCGAAATCCTTGCGGGAATCTGGCGCGACCCGAAGGGCGCGACGGGAAAAAGCCGGTCTCCAAATCCGGTTGCGCTTTAACCTTGCACCCGGCGGAATATGACAATTGTCACTTGGAAACAAATAATGGAGGGGAGTATTATCGTAATCGGAGTGCGAAATGCACTCCGAAATTCTCTCCTCCCTCCCTCTCCCTCCAAGGTGGTTGTAGTTGGGCCCGCGCT
>JBAVFZ010000013.1:0-2672 GCA_049684495.1 Anaerolineales bacterium
CTCCTGGCCTTGGCCAGGAGAGGGGGAGCGAGGGGGTGAGGAAAGTTTTTCCCACTCCTCATCCGCCATGTCGGTCGTGTGCTCCGCGGCGGGGAAGGAGCGGGATTGCACGTCGGCGCGATAAGCCTGGAACGCGCGGTCCATTTCGCCGAGCAGGTTCGCGTATTGTTTGACGAAGCGCGGCGTGAAGCGGTCGTACAGCCCGAGCATGTCGTTGGTCACCAGCACCTGGCCGTCGCACGCCGATCCGGCGCCGATGCCGATCGTCGGGATCGAGAGCCGCTTGGAGACAAGTTCGGCAAGCCGGGCGGGGATGGATTCGAGCACAATCGCGAACACCCCGGTCTGTTCCAGAAGCAACGCATCCTCGAGCAGCTTGCGGGCGGTTTCGGCCGAGCGTGCCTGCGGGCGCATCCCGCCGAATTTGTGGACCGATTGCGGGGTGAGCCCGAGGTGCCCGAGAACCGGGATCCCGGCCTCGAGCACGGCCTGGATCGCGGGCAGCATCTCATGCCCGCCCTCGAGCTTGACCGCCTCCATCCCGGCTTCCTGCAGGAAGCGGCCGGCGTTGCGGACCGCGTCGACAGGGCTGGTCTGATAAGAGAGGAACGGCATATCGCCGATCAGCAGCGGGCGGGTTGCGCCGCGCGCGACCGCTTTGCAGTGGTGGATCATCTCGTCCATCGTCACCGGGAGCGTATTTTCGTACCCGAGGACGACCATTCCGAGCGAATCGCCGACCAGGACCGAATCGATCCCGGCCAGGTCGAGCGCGCGCGCGACCGGGTAATCATAGGCGGTCAGCATCGCGATCGGCTCGCCCTTTTCCTTCTTCTCGCGGAAGGAGCGAACGGTTACTTTCTTGCCGTTTTCAACAGCGTAAGAAGACATGCGATCTCCCGCCTCACCCCCAGCCCCTCTCCTGGCTTATGCCAGGAGAGGGGAGTCGGTGATCTTCCGACGGGGTGAGGAGAATTAAAAAGCCCTCCCGGGCAGACCGGGAGGGCGGATAGAGCGCCGAGTGGCGAACTCGCTTTTTCCTGCCGTCTCGGTCGTTGCCCGATCCAAGCGGCAGATTTAGTATATCACAATCGCTTTAATTTCACGTACAAACGCAATGGACTGGATTTAGAGGGTTGTTTAGGAATTAAAAAAATCCTGTCCATCCTGACAAATCCCGTCAATCCTGTCTATTTCTTTTTCTTCCTCGACAGGGCGGACGGCTCCCCTGTGCGGTCGGGCCGATGGTCCGCCCCTACAAATTCATTGCCGTGCGGGCGGACAGCCGTCCGCCCCTACTATTTATTCGTTACCATAACGGACGACCGTACGCCCCTACTTCTTCTTCGCCTTCTTCGGGGTTTCGTCCTCGGCGGGAACCGCGGAAAATTCCGCCGGCAGGTCCGCCAGGTCGATCTCCTCGCCCTCGCACATCATCGCCGCGCGTTCGACGACGTATCGCAGTTCGCGGATGTTCCCCGGCCAGGAGTGTGCCATGAGAGCCTGCAGCGCGCGCGGGTTCACGCCGGTAAGGCTCGTCCCCGTACGCTGGTTGTATTTGCGCACGAAGAGGCCGACCAGGGCCGGTATATCCTCCTTGCGTTCGGCCAGCGTCGGCATGCGCAGATCCGCTACCTTGAGCCGGTAATACAGGTCCTCGCGGAACTGGCCTGCTTCGACCAGCGCCGGAAGGTCGCGGTTGGTCGCGGCGACGACCTGGACGTCGGTCGTCAATTCGCCCAGGCCGCCCACGCGCCGGAAGGTGTGATCGTCCAGGAAGCGCAGCAGCTTGGCCTGCAGGTCCAGGCGCAGCGTGCCGATCTCGTCGAGGAAGAGCACCCCGCCGTCGGCGGCCTCGACCATGCCGGGCTTGCGCTTGGCGGCGTCGGTGAAGGCCCCCGCCTCGTGGCCGAACAGCTCGGATTCGATGACGTCCGCCGGCAGTGCGGCGCAATTGATCGGAATGTACGGCTTGGAAGCGCGCGGGCCCATCATGTGGATCGCGCGCGCGAGCACGTCCTTGCCGGTACCGGTCTGGCCGGTGATCAGGACGGGAGTGGAGGTCGCCGCCGCCCGCCGCGCCTCTTTTAATACCGCCTGCATCGGAGCGGTCTCGCCCATCACCCAGTCCATCGCCTCGGCCCGTGCGCTCTGCTGGTAATAATCCAGCTCGCGCTGCATCCGCACGACCTCGGTCGCGCGCAGGACGACGCCCTTCAGCCGCGCCAGATCGACCGGCTTTTCCAGCAGGTCGACCGCGCCCAGTTGCAGCGCTTCGACCGCGGTCGAGATGCTGGCCGTGCCGGTGACGACCACGACCTGCGGCCGCGGCTTGGTCGCCGAGAGCTTGCGCAGCAGATCCAATCCGTGCCCGTCGGGCAAATTGAAATCCAGGAGCAGGATGTCCGGCAGGTGGTCCTGCAGCGTGGCAACCGCGTGCGCGAGGCTCTCGGCTTCGAGGATCTCATAACCCTCGGCGGAAAGCAGCCGTCCCATCGAACCGCGGGCTTTGGCTTCGTCATCGACGATCAGGATCGTGAAGGGCATGCGGGAGACCTCCAAAAGGAATCCACGAAGAGCACGAAGGGCACGAAGTTATTCCCGACCTAACCCCACCTCCCCGTCTTCGCCCTGGAAATTCACCGGGCTCAGACACCCCTCCTCCCCTTCCC
>JBAVFZ010000014.1:0-1872 GCA_049684495.1 Anaerolineales bacterium
GGCTCCGGATGCGTACCTCGGCGCCAAAGGGGGATTTGGCGAACAGGTCGGTGTAATTCTGGAAAAAGTGGAGCAACTCCTGCGGGAGAAACAGCCGGACCGTTTTTTGGTCCTCGGGGACACCAACAGCGCGCTCGCGGCGGTTGCCGCCAAACGGCTGGGTGTGCCGGTCTACCACATGGAAGCCGGCAACCGCTGCTACGACGACCGGGTTCCGGAAGAGGTCAACCGGCGCATCATCGACCATTGCAGCGATATCCTCATGCCGTACACGGAGCGCAGCCGGCAAAATTTGATGGCCGAGGGCGTCCCGGCCCGGCGTATCTTTGTGACGGGCAACCCCATCCTGGAGGTCATCCGCCATTACCAGCCGCAGATCGACGCGGCGAAAATATTCTCCCAGTTGAAGATGGAACCGGGGAAGTATTTCCTGGTCACGTTGCACCGCGCGGAGAATGTCGACGATCCGCAGCGGCTGGGGAAGTTCGCGGCGGCGCTGGATGCCCTGCAGGGAGAATACCGCCTGCCGGTCATCGTCAGCACCCACCCGCATACGCGGTTGCGCTTGAAGGCCTTCGGGGTGTCGGTCAAGAATCCGGAGATCCGCTTGCTGGAACCGTTTGGTTTCTTCGACTTCGTGGCGCTCGAGCAGAAGGCGCGTTGTGTTCTGTCCGACAGCGGGACGGTGCAGGAAGAGTGCTGCATCTTCAAGGTTCCGAATGTCACGCTGCGTGACGTGACCGAGCGTCCGGAGACGCTCGAATGCGGAAGCAATATCCTTTCCGGAGCGGATCCGGAGAGGATCCAAAATTGCGTAAAGACCGTGCTCTCCCGGATTCCGGATTGGAATCCCCCCTCGGAATACATGGCCGAAACAGTCAGTCAGTCGGTGGTTAAGATCCTCACCGGATACCATCAAGCATGACCCCGGATGTTCCGCTGGTTTCAATCATAACCCCCGTTTATAACGGCGCGAATTATCTGGATGCGCTTATCCAGAGCGTCCAGGCACAGGATTACCCAAACCTCGAACACATCATCATAGACGACGGTTCCACGGATAACGGAGCGACCATTGCCGTATTGCGGAAGTATCCGCGGCTCCACTGGTGGAGCCGGGAAAATCGCGGTCAATACGCCACCATGAACGAGGGATTGGAAGCGGCCAAGGGGGAATATGTATGTTTTATCAGCGCAGATGATTTACTCCTGAGCGATGCGGTCCAATCCGTTGTAAAAATCTTCCAAGGCAATCCCGGATATGATGGAGTATGCGGGTTTACGCATTTCATAACCGGTGACGGTCTGCCCTATCCCATAAAATACCCCTTCCAGACAGTTCCGATCCGATATTACGCTTATTTTTCGCATATTTCGCATTGTTCCCTCTATCTAAATCGCCAGCGGCTTATCGAGGACAATTTCCTTTTCGATGCCTCGTTGCATTATGTGGGTGATTATGATTGGCTATTGCGGGTTTTTGCCAAGCTGCGCGTTTTTCAGACAAAACAATATCTGTCTTCGGTTCGGATTCACCCGGAACGGACAACGGACCGGTATAAACAGGCTATGGAAGCCGAATTTCAGCGGGTTGTCGCATCACACCATATAAACAGGGTTAGCTTTATATTCTTTACGGATCTATACATCTTGCTCCATGATGTTGAGAAGCTGCGATACACATGGACAAAAAAGGGATTATCGGGAATGTATCATTTATTCGTCGATCGCATCTTTCGAAATAAGCGATTCCAAGAATGAAAAGGAAAATTGCGGTTCTTCACCCCCTGTTTATGGGCGGCGGGGCGGAGCTGGTGGCCTTATGGATGGTCCAGGCGCTGCAGGAACAATACGATGTCTGCCTGATTACCT
>JBAVFZ010000015.1:0-16987 GCA_049684495.1 Anaerolineales bacterium
TGAAAGTCGTTGGGGAAGCCGGCCAGATACACGCCGGCATGACGGGTGCTCTTGCTGTCACCCCGGCGTGGTTTTAGCCGGGGTCCATGGTAGATGAAAGTCGTTGTGGATGCCGGCCAAATACACGCCGGCATGACGGGTGCTCTTGCTGTCACCCCGGCGTGCTAGCGAAGCTCGTCACCCCGGCGCCTGCCCCCGCGGAGCATCCCGGCTCGTATTTGGAACATGAGCCGGGATGATTGCGAAGCGGGGGTGCTCAAGGCCGGGGTCCATCGAAAATGAAGTTTATTGTGGATGCCGGCCAAATACACGCCGGCATGACGGGTGCTCTTGCTGTCACCCCGGCAGGATAAACCTCTCACTGAGCCATTCTTCACCAAACCTCGTATATTCTCATGAACGCCGGCCCTGCCGGAACGCACCCGTTGTTCCATTCGTCGCGGGTTGAGGAAAGCGGTATTCTTCCATGAAAACCGGGATTTTCGTCTATAATTAGCCAACATGAGCAGCACACCCCGCCTGAACCGTTTTCTATTCACCGCCTTCATCCTCCTTTCCCTGTGCGTGGGAAGCGCCGCGTTGGTTTGGGAGCCGGTCCGCGTAGTCTCCTATGCCCCCCTCAGGGATGCACTGCTCCCCAATTTTTATTTGAACCCGCAGGCCGGTAAACCGGTCACCCTGATTTTGGCCGCGCCCCCGGCGCTCGAGGATTGGATCCGGGATGCCTCGGTTGAGTTTTCCAGACTCAATCCGCTGGTGACGGTCAACCTGACCATCTTGCGCGGTGCGGAAGCCAGCACCCGCCTGACCGCCATGACCGGCCTTCCGGACATCTGGATCGCCGAATCGGATTGGGCGCGGATCGCGGCGGGAGGAATCCCGTTCGAGCCGTCCGGAACGGTTGTCGCGCAGGATACCTTCATCTGGGCGGCTTCGGCCGGAGCGCCGCAGAATGTCCTGACCGGCCTCAATTGGAAATCCCTGGCCCAGGTTGCGGCGACGGATTCCCAGTTCCGCCTGGCGGTTCCGCCGGAGGGCAGCGTGGAGGGGATGGGCGCGTGCCTCTCGGCCGCCGCGGAATTCTTCCAGCAATCCACATTGACCGCGGAGCAGATCAACGATCCCGCGTTCAAGCACTGGCTGGCGGGTTTGTTGCAGGCGGTCTCGGACCGGACGAAAAATCCTTATGACCAGATGACCAGCCGGCCGCCGCAGGCGGAGGCGGCCTTTCTACCGCTGTCCGACAGCCGGCGGCTGAATGCTTCCGCTTTTATCCTCCAGGTGCCCGCGTACCGGGCGGTCCTGAATTACACGTTCTTCATCCGGTCCAACTGGAGGGAGATCGAGAATTGGGAAGCGGATCTGCAGCAGGCCGCCGCAAAAAATTTCCTATCCTACTTATTACGCGGGGGACCGCAGGGAAATCTTGCGGATCAGTACCTCGAGCGGCCGGATGCGGTCTTTGAAAATCCGGTCCGTCCCGCCGATGAGAACGCCGTTTATGCGCTTCAGTTTTGCTGGGGAAACCAAGGAGGGAACACATGAAACGCCTGATACCGATCCTGACCGGATTGCTCGTTTTCCTGACGGCGTGCTCCATCGCGGGAAATTCGAAACCGAAGGACGCCGTCGAGATCAGCATCATCTATGCGCCCGAAAGCGATTTGTATTTGAAGGAAGCGATCGCGGCGTTCAACAAGACCTCGGCCGAAGGAAAGAATCCCGTCACCAACCAGGCCTACGCCTCCGGCGAGAAACCGGTCTGGGTGACCGGTGTCTCCGGTTCCTCCGGCACGGTCGCGCAGGGGATCATCAACGCCTTCATCGCGCCCAACAACGAAAACGTCTCCCGGCCGACCATCTTCAGCCCGTCGGTGAGCCATTGGCTGGCGCTGGTGAATTATCAGACGGGCCGCGAAGTGTTCACCCTTTCCGATTGCCCGCCGACCGCGCTTGCCCCGGTGGTGATGGCGATTTGGGAATCGCGCCTGCGGGCGATCCAGAATAAGAACCCCGGCAAGCCGGTGGGTTGGCAGGAGCTCCTGGAAGTCATGAACTCCCCCAATGGCTGGGCGGATTACGGCATCGGCGGCAATCGCACGACGGTCTATTACGGCCATACCGATCCCTATATCAGCTCGACGGCGATCTCCACCCTGATCGCCGAGTTCTATGCCAGCGCGATGTACAACGCGGGTCAGGGTGAAGTCCGCCGGCTCACGATGGACCTGGTCCAGAACGAAGCCGTGCAGTCGGGCGTGCGCCGGATCGAAAGCCTGGTCAAGCATTATTCCTCGCGCACGACCGAGTTCAAGGAATACATCGCCCAGGGCCCCGAGTACCTGGATTTCGTCGCCCTGGAAGAAAACGATCTGATCTTCATCAACCAGGGGAAGACCCAATACAAACCGCCCGAAAAGCTGGTGGCGCTCTATCCGAAGGAAGGCACCTTCTGGCACGAACACCCCTTCGCAATCCCCAACGGGGATTGGGTGACCGAGGAACAGCGGACCGCCGCGAAGCTCTTCACCAATTACGTGCTGAGCGAAGTGGTCCAGCGCAAGGTGCTGGAAAACGGATTCCGGCCGGTCAATTCCAGCGTGCCGATCGGCTACCCGATCGTAGCCGAACTGGGCGTGGACCCGAACCAGCCGACGACGGTTCTCAACGTTCCCGACCCCGACGTCATCGCCGCGGTCCAAGCCAGCTGGCAATACGTCAAGAAGCAGGGGGATATCCTCCTGGTGCTCGACCGCTCCGGCTCGATGGAGGGCGATAAGATCGAACAGGTGAAAAACGCATCCGTCCTGTTCCTGGAAAAGATGCCGACTCAGAACCGGGTCGGGCTGACGATATTCAATGATCAGGCCCAGGAGCTGGTGGCGCCCGGCCTGGTCGAGGAAGTCAGCAACCAGATCAGCACCTACATCTACAGCCTACAAGCGACCGGCGGCACGGCGCTCTACGATACGCTGATCATGACGATCGACACGATGATGGCCACCCAACCGGCGGAGGGCGAAGACCGGATCCGCGCCATCGTCCTGCTCAGCGACGGACAGGATACAGCCAGCACCGCCACGCTCAACCAGGTCCTGGCGAAGATCCAGGAAGGGCGGTCCGGCCGCAACCCGATCCTGATCATCCCGGTGGCCTACGGCAGCGACGCGGATATCGCCTCGTTGAACAGCATCGCGCGCGCGTCCGCCACCAAGGTGCAATCCGGCGATCCCAAGGATATTTCCAAGCTGCTGGAAATCATTAGCAGCTATTTCTAACGAGGATACGGGAAGATATCACGGGAGTCATTGCGAGGAGCGAAGCGACGAAGCAATCTCCGGTTTTCGAATAGGAATGGGATTGCTTCGCTTCCGGAGCCTGCCCTGAGCATCACGAAGGGGTCGCTCGCAATGACTCCAAAAAAATCCCGCATCCTCCCAAAGGATCGGTACTGACCAAATGCGTTCCCCTCTCGTAACCGCGCTGTTCCACAGCCTCAACCCGGCCATGCTGGGGATTGCGATCCTGGCCGGGCTGGTGGCGGCATGGTGGCTCTTTCCATTAGGTGTGATCCTGTGGTTGATCATGGTCTGGCGGATCGCCTCCGACCGCAGCATCCGCCTGGATTACGATATGCAGGCGCGGTCGGGGACTCTCTCCACCCGCTTCCAGGAACTGTATTCGAAGGTCGTGCGTTCGCAGATGCGGATCTCCAATTCGCTGATGAGCGCCAGCGGCCGGACGAAGACGGCGCTGAACCCGGTCCAGGCCGAGCTCGAGATCCTGACCAACCGGGTGTATGCGCTGTGCCGGCAGATGACCGGCCCGGAGAATTTTGTCAAAGTATCCAAGATGAATACCGACCTGGAGGGCGAGCAGGCGCTGATCAAACTCACCCTGGAGAATATCACCGATCCGCTGGTTAAACGGGAAAAAGAAGAAACCCTGCATACCCTGGAAGACCGGATCAAGAAAATTAAGAAAGTCTCCACCCTCCTCGACCGGGTTGAGGCCCAACTGGCCAGCATGTCCACCACAATGGACTCGATCCTGGAGGACATTGTCCGGCTTCAGGCTCTGGGAGCCGCGCAAGCGGCAAAAGAGGCGCCGGATATCATCCGCCAGATCCGCGATCAGGCGCGTCAGGTGGAGGAATTCGCCCAAGAGGCGGCCAAGCTGGCCTGACCCGGCATCCGATGTATCCGGAGGAGCACACTATGAGACGGATCGTGCTTTTAACGGCGCCGATATGGCTTAGCCTGGCATGCATCGCGACGACTCCCGCCGCAACCCAAGAAGGTCCGGCAGCCACCCAGACCGGGATTACCCTGGTCCATTTGGAAACAGACAGTGTCATGCCGGGAATCACCGAAGCCGCCGGCGCCACTCAGGCTCAGGCAACCGGAACGGTGAGTGTGTGGGTGTTCTTCACGATGGCCGCCGACGAAAACATGACCCCCGTCCCGGTCGCCCGGGCCGTTCCGGAGACGGATATCCAGGCGTCGCTCATCCATTCGACGCTGAGGGAATTATTGAAAGGGCCGACCGATGCGGAGAAGGGCACGGGGCTTACCTCCTGGTTCTCGCCGGCCACGGCGGGCGCCGCTAGCAGTGTGATCGGAGAAGGTGATTTTTTCACGGCTGATTTTGCGGGCTTGAACACCCTGATCCCGAATGCCTCAACCAGCGCCGGCAGCCAAATGCTGCTCTCGCAATTGAACAGCACAATGTTCCAGTTTGAATTTGTCCAGAGTGTGACCTACACGCTGGGGGGGAATTGCAGCGCCTTCTGGGAGTGGCTGCAGAGCGGCTGCCACACGGTAACGCGCGCGGAGTGGGAGGGTTGATTCTTCCGATCCGGAAAATCGAATACCGCTTTTCGGAGTGGAATAGAGTATCGCCGGTTGCTCGGCGGAAAACCTTGTGAGCGGGAGGGCGAAATGACCCAGGGCCATCAAACGCAAGGCTGGTTTTCGCTGAATTGGAAATGGATTGCGGGTTTGTTTGCCGGGGCGATGCTTATCAGTTGCCTTTGCGTCACCGCCGTCGCGGGGATTGCCGGGATCGGTTTGCTGGGGGCTGTCAGCGTGATCAAGGCAAGCCCTGTCTATCAAGAGGCGCTGCAAACCGTCCAAAACGACAGCCGCGCGCAGGAAATGCTCGGAACACCGATCACCGCAGGTTGGATGATCACCGGGGAAATCAGCGAATCCGGTCCCACCGGGACCGCCGATTTTTCCATTCCGGTCTCCGGACCAAAGGGTTCGGGGAGGGTGGATGTGGTCGCCAAGAAAGTCAACGGCGAGTGGACGATTACCCTGCTGCAATTGGTGATGGATGACACCTTCGAGCGATTATTGATCATCGGAGAGATCCACTAAAACCGCCGGAAGGGGTTATCGGCGGATTTCTCCCGGAAGAGATTTCCTTCCGATGGCGGCGAGCGCTTGATTACTCGTAAGGCCAATTCCGGGAATGGCCTTCGACACTCCCCTTGGATCCGGTCGGCTCCGTCGTCTACGGGATGCAAGGCAACCGCGATGCGTTCCACGAATGGCGGCAGACGGGTTGCCATGGAGTGACGCGCGCGGAGCGGGAAGCCGGGTAGGGGGATCTCCTCCGGAATGGGATATGCCGATGACGGATTCTCCGGTAGTCCGGTCGTATCTACCGCCCGAAGAACCGCTTACCCGGCCCAGCAACCTGGCCCTGGCAAGCCTGAGCCTGGGATTTGCCAGTTGGATCTTCCTGCCGGTCCTGGCGGCGATTCCTGCGATCATCCTGGGGCACATGGCCAGGATGGAGATCGCCCGCTCCGAGGGCCGGCTCACCGGCGATGGTCTGGCGGTGGCCGGGCTGGTGATGGGATACATCAACGTCGTTTTCGTCGCCGTGGTAACCGTTTGCATCGCGAGCCTTTTCCTGCTGCCCCTGGCCGAAAGGTTTTTTAGTCGGTAACATGGCGTAGGAAAACCGCGCGAGCCCATTTCTCACACCGGCTTCCAATTTAATAGGAGGGAAAAATGGAAACGCCGCCTCCGAAAAAAAGTTGGTTTGCCCGTTTTTGGTGGACGCTGATTCTGGCGGCTTGTCTTTTATTTGCGTTGACGGCCATATGCGTCGTCGGAACCGGTGCTGCCGGTGTTTTCGGCATATTCGGCCTGATGAAATCCAGCCCGGCGTATCAGGATGCTCTGGTCGTGGTCCAGGAGGAACCCCGTGCCCAACAGCTCCTGGGTACGCCGATCCAATCCGGATGGTTTGTCAGCGGTGAGATCTCCGAAACGCCTTCCACCGGAACCGCGGAACTTTCCTTCCCGGTGTCCGGCCCGAAGGGATCCGGAACGGTTTATGTCTCGGCTAAAAAAGTCGAGGGCGGGTGGGTAATCACCCGGCTGGTGCTGGTCATGGACAAAACCAAGAATCGGCTGGTCATCATCGGCGACGAGTGATACGCCCCCTTCTGGAATGAGAATCCCATGACGACGATCGCTTACTTCGATTGTTTTTCCGGCATCAGCGGCAATATGGCGCTCGGGGCCTTGCTGGATTGCGGCATCGCGCCGGATACCCTCCGGAGTGAATTGGGGAAGCTGAACCTCGGCGCCTACCGCCTCGATGTCCGCGAAACGGTCAAGGCCGGGTTGCGCGGCCTGTCGGTCGAAGTCCGTATGGATGAAAAACAACCGCACCGCCACCTGCAGGACATTGAAACGATCATTCAATCCGCCAAGTTTTCGGAGCGCGTCCGCGAACCAAGCCTGCGGACGTTCCGCGCGCTGGCCTCCGCGGAATCGAAAGTCCACGGTGAACCGGTCGAAAAAATCCACTTTCACGAAGTCGGCGCGGTGGACGCGATCGTGGATATCGTCGGCACCGCGATCTGCCTGGAACTGCTCGGGGTGGAGAAGGTGTATTCCTCGCCGCTGCACGTCGGCGCCGGAAGCATCCAGTCCGCGCACGGCCTGCTCCCGGTGCCGGCCCCGGCGACGGCCGAACTGCTGCGCGGGGTTCCCGTCTACGGGCGCGATGTGGACGCGGAGCTGGTCACGCCGACCGGCGCCGCGCTGCTGGCGGGAATGGCGGCGGAATTCGGCGGCGCGCCGCCGATGCGCATCGAACACGTGGGCTACGGCGCCGGAACGCGCGACCTGCCGTGGGCCAATCTCCTGCGTGTGACGGTCGGCAGCGCGGAGGGGGAGCCGGCGGGGGAACGGGTTCTGGTCGTGGAAGCCAACATCGACGACATGAACCCGCAATGGTACGAGCACGTGCTGGAGCGGTTGTTCGGGGCCGGAGCGCTGGACGTGTACCTCACGCCGATCCAGATGAAGCGCGGCCGGCCGGCGGTCACCCTGGCGATGATGGTAGATGAACCGAAATTGGATGCGGCGCTCGGCGTCCTCTTTTCCGAGACGACCACCATCGGCGTGCGCATGCATCCGGTGGAACGGCGCAAACTCGAGCGCGAGGAAATGACTGTGGAGACCGCCTACGGCGCGGTGAAAGTGAAAATCGCCCGCTGGGAAAATCGGGTGATGAACGCCGCTCCGGAATACCGGGATTGCCTGCGGCTGGCGGAAGAAAAGGGCGTGCCGCTCAAGGAAGTCTGGCAGGCGGCGCTGGCCGCGGGCCGTGCATTTACGAAGTAAAAAATTTTTACCGCAAAGACGCAAAGAACACAAAGAGTGTGAATACGATAAGAATTCTTTGCGCCCTTTGCGGCTTTGCGGTGAATAAGTTTTCGGAACAATTACTTCAAACCGATTGGTATCAAAGGAGACAAGATGCCGCTAAAAGATGGAACAGGCGTTTCGGAAACGACAGACGACGTGATCCTGTATTGCACGCAATGGTGCCCGAGTTGCCGGGCGGCGCGCCTCTTCCTGAAGGAGCATAATATCGAATATGTCGAGGTGGATATCAGCCGTGACCGCGAAGCGGCGGCGCGCGTGCGCGGCTGGGCGGACGGCAACGAAATCACCCCCACTTTCAATATCCGCGGGCAGATCGTGGTGGATTGGGATAAGCAGCGGGTGGCGGAGTTGTTGGGGATTAATTGAATCCACGAGGAACACGAAGAAGTTCTGAAGGCCACGAAGAGGGTGATGGAAATCGGAATGGATCTGCCATCTTCTGCATTTATCCAATAATTGAATTTTTAATCAAAAACCTCTGGCCGTCCGCGTGGGTCGCGCGGGCATAACGATCACTCCGCAGCAACGGAAATAATATTGGTTTTTCCTTCGTGCTCTTCCGAACGTCTTCGTGTCCTTCGTGGAATCATTCCATCCGGAAGACGAAGATCCCCGCGTTCGTCCCAACATACATTGTTGAACCATCGACACTGATGCTGAGTATGGAAGTATCTCCCAGTTGATCGGGAAAATCCTTCCAATTTCTTCCGCCGTCGGTGGATATTGCCAGGTCATTTCCGCCGGCAAAGATGACGGATCCGGAAGCGTATATGCTGCTAACCGTATCGTGCCAACCCGGTTGGAGTTTGTTGACGTAGTGGGGCAGGGTGTTGGTCCACGACTTTCCGCCGTTTTTCGAAATCGAAAGCCCGCGGTAGGTGCCCGCGTAGATTATGGATCCGTCGACGAAGAGGCTGTGCACTTCGTTGTCGCCCAATCCGTTGGCCTCAAGCGACAGATTCCATGTACTTCCTCCATCCTCGGAGACAAGGACGCCACCCGCTGTCGCCAGGATTACCGTCGATCCCTTGGCGTATATATCTAAAACCCCATCCTGTTGAATATTCCCGCGGGAATGGGTAGTCCAGGTGATTCCGCCGTCTTTTGAAATGGAGAACCCCTTTCCGTTTGTGCCGGCGTAGATCGTCGATCCGTCGGCATAAACCGCGGAAATGTAATCACCGCATAATCCCTCCGCGGCGGTGTAATTCATCCAGGTGGCGGCGTCATCCCGGGATATGGAAAGCCCGCTGTTCGTCCCCGCATAAATGGCGTGTCCATCCACAAAAAGATCCTGCATATACTCCCCGGCCAATCCATCGTCAGATGTATAGGCGGACCAGGAGTTTCCCCCGTCGCGGGAAATGGAGATTCCGGTCTGGGTTCTGGCGTATATTTCATTGCCGGAAGCGAGGACTCCGAAGACGTATTGTTCAAGGCCGGATGCGCCTCCGGAGGCGATCATGTAACGGGTGAGGAAAACAAGATTTATGGAAGGGCTTCCGGCGGAGGCAAAGAAGCCGCAATTCGTGATGATAAACAGCGCAAGACCGAAGATGGACATTCGGCGAGTAAAGTTCCGGCGCATGAATTCCTCCGATGGAGAATCTCAAGAGGCAATGGGATTTATTTTGGCCCCGAACCCGGGAAATATCCAGCCGCAATGCCTGGCTTGATTCAACGCACCAACCAAGAGGCCGATCGACACCGGTCATTGCGGCGGGGGCGGTATCGGCGTCGGCTTGTTCCTGCGGGTGAAGAAGCTGTCGAACCCCTGGCTTTTCAGCCCGTCCTTTTCCCGCTTGAGAACCAGTTCGTCGCCGGAGTCGGTGATAAAACCATTCTTGGCAAGATCGTCTTGCAGCAGCGCATGCAGGGCGTTCGGGTCGCCGTGGGACGCATGCAAGGCCCGGATGCCACGGATCAGCGGAAACAAAGCGGCCAATCCCAAAAGCACGGCGAAGAGCGTGATGATCTTAAAAAGCGCGCCAAGGTTTTCGCCCGGATTGAAAATCAGGAGCGAAGGGCAGCAGGCGGTGAGGAGGCCGGTTATGAGGCAACCGTAAAGGCTTGGATTGCGCTGCTCCGTCCCGTAGCGGGTCGTCACGCACCGGTCGCAAAACCAGGCGCTCTTCTCTCCACCCATCTGATATTGGGAGATGGTCGTCTGGTTTTGCCAGCCGCCGTAGCCGGCCGGCCCTGTGGATGTCGTCGAGCGGATCATCTTCCCGTAATAACAATAGTACGGGTTGCCGAATTCGGTTTCGGCGCCGCACTTTTCGCATTTCATGCCAACCTCCTTTTCGAGAGCGAGTTTGGGGATGCCCGTTCGGGATGCCGACGATTCGGGGGGAAGGGGCTGGCGAATATCTCCTGGAGAGAAATGCGCCTCCCCTTTTCCCTCCCGAGTGTGATGGATTATTTAACCGGCGCCTCCGGCTGCGAGGGAAGATGCTTCCGCCCCTTCCGTTGGAACCACAACAGGCCGCCGAGCGCGCCAAATCCGATAAAAGCCGCAGCATATATTACGCCGCAGCAGCAGACGATCGGAACATCGCCCATGAGGATTTCAGCCGGCGTTCTTGCACCGTAGGAATTGGCCGTTCCCATTATATTGTAGAGCCCTTCGGTCATGGAATTGATACCCTGCGGAGTTTGAATCAGGAACGTGCGGATCAGCAAACCGACAATATCGCCGAAGAAGGAACCGGTGCTGGCGATCCATCCGGCGATTCCCCCATAGACAGCCGCCTGGCCGGCCGAGCGTGGTTTGGACAGGCTGCCGGAGAGCACTCCGGTGATCGATCCCATGATTAAGGCGGCCGGCAGCGCCAGGCATCCCCAAGTGGTGGTTATCAGCAGAATAAAAACGAACGCCACCACCGCCATAAGGATTCCGGATAGAAACATTTTTCGGGAATTGGCCGCCTGATCCGTAAGGACGGGTTGAAATTCCGATACCTGCGGCTCTACCTCAGCCATCGGTTTCCCCTTCCGGGATATACGGAACCATAAGGCTCCGCCCACGGCTCCCATCCCCGCCATAATCGCCGCGGCAGTCAGTCCATACAGGCAGGCGGCGAAGAGAGCGTTCAAGATCCAGTTCCACAAGTCGACCGTTGCGCTGGCCGCCGGCAGTCCGAAAAGGGAAATATCCACTTTCCCGCTGCCCGCCAAAACCAGGGCAACGACGATTTCCCCGAGCACCTGGGCGGGCAGGGCGGCGAGCCCCGCGATCGCGCCGGCGGTCGCGCCGCGCTTCAACGCCCGATCTTTTTGGAATGGTTTTTCAAAAAAGACGCACAAGGCTCCTGCGGCAAGCCCGAGGAAGACCGCGGCGAACGGACTGGCGCAGCAGCACAACTCGCTCAGAAATCCGGTGATGAGGATGACGATTGCGGTGACGGGAACGGCGATCAGACTTGATTTAAGCATGGCTCCTCCCACGGGTAGCCCGCCGGGCTGCCCAAAAAGAAATCGTTCGAATTTTCTATTCCAGGGGTTCCCTCCCGCGGCATTTGCCGCGGGAGGGTTGGATAAATCAGGATTGGGTACGGTGGACTTATCCGGCCGGCAGGCCCCAAAGGTACACGCCGTCGTTGTAAGACGAGGATGCGAGGGTCGCTCCGTCCGGGGAGAAGACGATGCTTTCCGCGGATTGGGTGTGGCCGACGAGGCTCTTCAGCATCTCGCCGGTGGCCGTGTCCCACAAGACAATTGTCACGTCACCGATGGATGTGGCCAGGATTCTGCCGTCCGGGGAAAAAACCATGCACGTGACACTGTCGGTGAGGCCGGAGAGGTTGTGCAATTGGTGCCCGGTCGCGGTCTCCCAGAGGATAATCGGTTCCGTGAAGGTGCCGGCGGAGGCCAGCATGCTGCCGTCCGGGGAAAGCGCCATGCGGTTTGCACCGCGGGATTGATCGCCGAGGCTGCCGACCTGTTCGCCGGTGGCGAGATCCCAGATGGTGATTTCCCCGCTCCAGCCCCCGGTATACAGGTTCTTGCCGTCGGGTGAGATGGCGATGATGAACGCACCATTGGCCACGATCGTCCCCGTTTCCCCGCCGCTTGCGACGTCGAACAGTTTGACGACGTCGCCGACGACGACCGCCAGGGTCGCGCTGTCGGGAGTGAAGGCCAGGTAGCCGCTCGATACGGCGGTGGTGTGGGCTCCGGTGCCGGGAAGCGTTCGCAATTCACTGCCGCTGGCCAGGTCGAAGAGCACGACACCCGGATAACCCACCGCGGCGAGGATCCTGCCGTCGGGCGAGACGGCCAACCCTTCCATCTGGAAATCCGCGCTGCGGACTTCTTTATAAGTCGCGCCATCCAGGAAATGGAGCTTGCGCCCGGCGTCGACAAGCCATTTACCGTCCGGCGACCATGCCAGGCTGCCGCTTTCACTGACCTGGAGCATCGAGAGTTTCTTAACCGACTGGGCATTCTCGGGCAGGATCGCGCGCGCGGAAAGCGGGATGGAAGTGGGCCGCTCGACTTTGGCGGTGGAGCGGGTGGGGGTCGGTTGGGCCGGGCCGTTGGAAACCGTCCACAGCCGCACTCCGGCCTGATCCCCTTCCTCCTTTGTCCCGGATGCCAGCGTCGTCCCGTCCGGCGAGAAGGCGAGGGCGGCGACGGCCGTGGTATGCCCGACCAGCGTCTGAAGCAAGGCGCCCGTGGCGACATCCCACAATTTAATGGTCGCATCGGCGGACGCCGTCGCCAGCGCCCGGCCGTCCGGGGAGAACGCCATGCTCGACACGCCGAGATCCACATTCTTATTGGCCGGTTCGGAAAGCGTGCGCAGCTGGCGGCCGGTGGCGGTTTCCCAGATTGCAACCGGCTGGTTGTTGAAGGTGCCCGCGGTCACCAGCAAGGCGCCGTCTGGGGAAAGCGCCATGCATCGCGTATCCTCGCCGAACGTCCTCGCCTGCGTTCCGTCGGCCACGTTGATCACGGCGATGCCCGACCCGCCCACGAACAGGCTGCCGCCGTCCTTGGAGAATGCCACGGCCGACGCGCTGAAAAAGGACGACTGATTGCCGGATTTCGGGATAAAGGTGTTGAGTTCCTCCCCGTCGGACACTTGGTACAGCTTGACGACTTCGCCGATGATCACCGCCAACGTGGCGCTATCCGGGGAAAACGCGAGGAAGGAACCGGAAGTGGCGGAAGTACTCGTATCGGTGTTCGGAATCGTGAGCCGTTCGCTGCCGGTGGCGATATCGAAGAGCATCACCCCGCGCGATTCATCGATCATGGCGAGAACCTGGCTGTCCGGGGAGACCGCCATCCCCTCCACCCAGCGGTCGGCCTGGATCGACCGCGTTTCCTGTAAAGTTTGGGCGTCGAGAAAATGGACTTCGCGCTCGCCCAGGATCAGCCACTTCCCGTCCGGCGTCCAGGCGATGTGCCAGCCGGTATACTCCAGGGTGGTTTTCGGTTCGGCATGGATTTGGATCGACGCCGCCTGGGTCGGGACGGAAACCGCCGTTTCGGTTGGATCGTTCGCGCCCGACGGAGCGATTTCGGTTTGCCCTTCGGCCGGCATATTCCGCTGAGTGCGGATGGCCGTCTCGCCCGGTTGGGGTGTTTTTTTCTCCACCAGGCTCATGTCGAGCGTTCCACAGTTGATGGATAAAAACACCAGCATCGAGAGCAGCAGGAGCGGGGGGATGGTTTTGGATTTCATGGTCGGCCTCCGATCAGGGAATGGGGATGAGGATATTCACGACCACAATAATATCGGGGGCGGATTACCGGGTGGTCACCCGGTTGTTACCGTTTGGAAATATACTCGCCCGCGCCCGAAGCCGGCAAAAGGACGGTAAAAATGGAACCGGTGGCGCCGTCCATCCGGCTGTGAACGGTGATGCTTCCGCCGTGCCGTTCGATGATGCGTTTGACGAGAGCCAGACCCAGCCCGCTGCCCTCGCGGTTGCGCGCATTGGAGCCGCGGTACAGTTCCTCGAATATCTGCGGCAATTCCTCCGCGGGGATGCCCGGCCCGGAATCGGCGATTTCCACCTGGATCCAACGGTCGTGCGCCGCGGCCCGGATTTCCACCACATCTTCCCGGCGGGTGTACTTCAGGGCGTTGTCGATAAGGTTGAAGAACGCCGACCCTAGAAGATCTTCATCCGCCATGACCGGTGAAAGCGGCCAGGGCACGCGCGGGACAACCAGGCGGATTTCCCTCCCGGCGCCCAGGGGCTGGGCTCGCAGCGCATCGACGACCTCCTTGAGAAGGTCTCCCAGATCGATGGCGCTTTGTTCGAGGGGGATTTCCTCGAGTTCCGCCAGCTTGCGCAGATCGCCCGTCAGGCGGACCATGCGCTCAACCTGCAGACGGATATCGGGCAGGGCCGCGGGCAGCGGATCTTCGGAAGCGGGTTCCTCCAGGTTCTCCACCGCCGCCCGAAGGCCGGTCAGCGGATTCTTCAACTCATGATCCAACCGGCGCAGAAAGCGGTTTTGGGCTTCGGCTTGCGTCCGCTTTTCCGCCTGGATCGCGGATTCCAAGCGGAGGCTATGCAGCCAATGGAGGAAAAAGAAGGATGCGGTCAGCGCGCTGACGAGCAGGCCGAAAAGGAAGAAGATCCAACCGGCGCTGATATCCAGAGACAGCAATGGCCAATTCGGCGCCAGCGTTTCCACGGCGATAAACGCCGCCAGGCAAAGGAAAGCGGGAGCCGCGGAAATCAGCAGCTTGCGGATCATGGTTCGCCTTGCACGGGCGCGATGAACCGATATCCTTCGCTCGGGACGGTTTCCAGGAAGGCGGGTTGGTCCGCGTTGTCGCCCAGGGCCCGGCGCAATTCCGCCACGCGCGTATCCACCGTGCGCTGACCGGACGGATATTCCCATCCCCACACGGCGTTGAGCAACCGGTCGCGCGTCATCAGCTCGTCCGGATGGGTCATGAAATATTCCAAAAGGGCCAGAGTCTTTGGCTTCATGACAAGCGTTTTTCCGTTGCGCACGGCGCGGCGTGCCCGGCGGTCGAGAGTCAGGTCGCCGGATGTGAGTTTCCAGGCGGAGGACAGCGGAACCGAAGCGTCGTGCGCGCGCCGGAGCACGGCGCGGATGCGGGCCAGGAGTTCCCGAGAGGAAAAGGGCTTGTTCAGATAATCATCGGCGCCTTCTTCGAGCGCCAGCGCGCGCTCGGAAGCCTTGCCGACCTTGGTAAGCAAAATCACCGGGCGGCGGTCGCCCTTGGCGCGCAGCGCGCGCAGCACCGCGCGTCCGTCCATGCCTGGCAAAAGGACATCCAAAATCACGATATCCGGATGGAGCGCTTCGACCCTTTCCAGAGCGCGCGCGCCGTCGGCTTCGCAATGGACCCGGTATCCGGCGCGTTCGAGGAAGGCCCCGACCTGCCCGGTGATCGAGACGTCGTCATCGACCAGAAGAAGAGTAAATGCGGGTTGATTCATTTTAATGTTTGGCGGCTCTGGAGAAATTATACACCGGAGAGATTGAATCCACGAAGGAAACGAAGGGGATCGGAAGTACACGAAGGCATATCGATCATCATCCCCGAGTGGTTTATCGGCCCTCCGGGTGTATTAATTCCGGTGGAATGACTGGATGCCGGCCAAGTACGTGCCGGCATGACGATCGCTTTCCCTCGCCAGAGGTTTTTCCAATATATCATCGTGTCCTTCAGGTTTTCCTTCGTGCGCTTCGTGGAATCATACCGGTCGCCGTGCTATACTTCCCGCCATGGATCTCTTCGACCACGCGCTGCGGGAACGGATGAAACGCGAAGCGCCGCTCGCGGCGCGGATGCGCCCGCGCACGCTCGAGGAATTCGCCGGGCAGGAAGATATTATCGGCCCGGGCAAGCTCCTGCGCCGCGCGATCGAATCCGACCGTCTGTTTTCCTCGATCCTCCTCTGGGGGCCGCCCGGCAGCGGCAAGACCACCCTCGCGCAGATCATCGCCGGAACGACCAAATCCCATTTCGAAACCCTCAGCGCCGTGCTGGCGGGCGTGGCCGAACTGCGGCGGGTGATCGCCGAGGCGGGCGAGCGGCGCAAGCTCAACGCCATCCGCACCATCCTTTTTGTAGACGAAGTCCACCGCTGGAACAAAGCCCAGCAGGACGCGCTCCTCCCGCACGTGGAAAACGGCACGATCGTGCTCATCGGCGCGACAACCGAGAACCCCTATTTCGAGGTGATCGGCGCGCTGGTTTCGCGCTCGCGCATTTTCCAACTGCGCCCGCTCGCGCAGGACGACGTGCGCCGCCTCCTGCGGCACGCGCTGGAAGATCCCGAACGCGGGTACGGCGGCCGCCAGGTGATCCTCGAGGACGAAGCGGAAGCCCATTTGGTGGACGTATCCGGGGGCGATGCGCGCAACGCGCTGAACGCGCTTGAGCTCGCGGTAGAATCCACCGTGCCCGGGCCGGACGGCGCGATCCGGATCGACCTCACCGTGGCGCAGGAATCGATCCAGCGCCGGGCCCTGCTCTACGACCGCGACGGCGACGCGCACTACGATACGATCAGCGCGTTCATCAAATCCCTGCGCGGGTCGGATCCGGACGCGGCGCTGTATTGGATGGCGCGCATGCTTTATTCCGGCGAGGACCCGCGCTTCATCCTCCGGCGGATGCTGATCCTGGCCGGGGAGGACATCGGCCTGGCGGATCCGAACGCGTTGGTGGTGGCGAACGCCGCGGCCCAGGCCTTCGATTACGTCGGTCTGCCGGAGGGGATTTATCCGATGGTGGAGGCGGCGCTGTACCTCTCCACCGCGCCCAAATCCAACAGCGCGCTGGCATATTTCCAGGCGTACGAAATTGTGGAAAAGAAGGGCGTCACCGAGGTCCCCGACCATTTGAAGGACGACAGCCGCGACGCCAAGGGCCTGGGGCACGGCGAAGGATACGTCTATCCGCACCAGATGGAAGAACACCATGTCGGCCAGCAGTATCTGCCGACCGCGCTGCAGGGAACCTACTTCTATAAGCCGACCGGCATCGGATACGAAGCGGCGGTCCGGGAGAGGCTCGAGCGCTGGCGGCGCGCGCAGGAAAAGGCGCTGGGCGTCACCGAAACCACAACGCTTCCCACACCGACCCACGAGGAAGCGGAGTCGATCAAGCGCAAGATGGGATTCAGAAATACGTAAGCACTGACCCACCCCCCCCCCCCCAGCCCCTCCCCCCTTCCCTTAAGGGAAGGGGGGAGGGGCGCCGAAGCCTCGGTGTTTTTCCGAGGCAAAGGCGGAGAAGGGGATTAGGTCGGATCTCGAATCCAATTCTTTGAGGAGGTCTACAT
>JBAVFZ010000016.1:0-10585 GCA_049684495.1 Anaerolineales bacterium
CTTTGGCATACTTGTCAAGTAGGCTTTACACAAGGATAGAATATAAAATTTAATACGCAACTGCTCAGCCGGATTTCCTTCTTTGTACACGGATTTCACCGAAAAGCGCCGAACACACAGAAAAGCATTTGGTTTTTCCTTATCGCTATCCACTGCCATCTTATGCTTATAAAATCAAAAATTCTCGGCGTTTTCGGATTTTCCCCGTGTTTCGTTATACTTTTTTCCGACCTAAAGAGTTCCATTAATAATATAAAAAGCGTCCAACGCCCTAGCGCCCAAGCCGTCCCCCGCCCGCTCTCGCGGCACCCTCGCGCCCGCCTCCGCGAAGCATCACCACTCGATTCTGGTCTATGAGGGGTGATGTTTGCGCCCGCCCTTCGACTTTTGCAGGGAAGCGGGGGAAGTATCGCCACTCGATTCCGGTCTTTGAGCGGGGATGGTGGCGCTTGCCCTGCGCCTTTTGCAAGGAAGCGGGCTCCGCTTGGCCGGATGCGCAGGACTGTGTCCATTATTCATAAACCACTGGCGAAGAACTTACCAGCCAAGACATAAAATTGAAAGCCAGAGCTTGCCCCCGAGTGTTTCTATCGGGGATCAACGGCAAGCGCGGGTTGGGCTCAGATGTCTTTTATTAACCGGAAGATATTTTTATCTTATGACGGCGAAGTAAAAGATCGAGCAAATTCCAACAAAGAGAAAAAGCCAAACCCGGGCACCGGCAAAGAATTTGTTCCATTCCGCTTTATCGAATGTGAAAAGTCTGACCACGGATTTCAAGTTTACCAGGATGATGGTCAGGAAGAGGCTGATAGATGAAATGAAAAGAACCACGCTCCAGGCGATGCCCGAGCGGACAAGTTCCAGCGGCGGATCCATAACGTTTTTCATGCCGGCAATCGTGAAGATGGTGGCATCGAAGACTTTTACATCGTATCCGTTGCAGAAGAAGGGATCCATTCCCAGCCGTGTGACGATCAGATAGTCGCAATTGGCATACTGCGCAAAGGCTCCTTTGATGATTAGGATCAGCAGGAAGACCGCCGGAATAAGCAAGACGCCACAGATGATGATGGGACGGTTCCAAACATTCAGGATTCCCGACCGGAAATCTCCACTCGCTCCTGGTTTGCTGCGGGGGATCTCAATCTTTACAGTCATTTTTTCCTCCATCCGCCCAGCGGCAGAGAGGCCGGCGCGGCCGCGGCCAGGCTGACGGCGAGGGTCCAGGTCCGGCCTGAGCCTGCCTCACAACCCCAATCCGATCCAATAGGGACTCACCAGCGTCGCCAGGATTCCCCAAACGGAACCCAGCACGGCGCCGCCGATGACGTCGCGCGGATAATGCGCACCGACGTACATCCGGGTATAGCCGACCAGCACGGCCAGCGCATACAGCGCGGCGATTCCCCCCGCCCCGGGTGAAAAACGGTAGCTGAGCAAAGTCGCCAGGAAAAATATCTGCGACGTGTGGCCGCTGGGAAAAGACCGGCCCGGCTCCCGCCAGCCGACGACCCGCGCCCCCTCAAGATCCAGGAAGGGACGAGTCCGGTCCGTCAGCGCCTTGATGGTTTCCACCACCAGCCACAGGGTGAGCGTGCCGAGGATGATTTCGAAAGCCAGGCCGCGGCTGTTCCCGAGAAAAAGCAGGAATGCAGCGATCAATGCGGTCAGCATATTCCCAAGCTGGGTGGCCACTGCCATGAACCGATCCAGCCACTTGGGATGGACCTGCATATTGATGATCAAAAATATCCGGGCATCCAGGCGTTGACCGGCCGACCAAATCAGGGATAGCGTCAGAAGCGCAAACAGGCCCAGCAGGAGGACCAACTCCCGATGGGCGCTGAGCGCCATCCCAAGCAGCGCCCGCGCCCCGGCCGGCAACCAAACAAGAAACAGGGCCAGTCCGATCGCCAGGAGCAGCAGGAAGACGGGCCGCCTGCGGCGGGCATTCCAAAAAGAGGCGCGGGGATCCACGGGCGGCGGGAGAACCGGTCCGGGGATGCTGTTATCCATGGGTCATCCGCTTGGGATTTTTCACCGCGAAGGTTGCGCGCCGCCCCGTAAGGTTCGTTCCGGCCATGACCGCCAGGGCGCGCGGGTGGACGTGAACGGATAACGAACCCCGGCCCAGCAGAACGCCGTCCGCCAGTACGGGCATTTGCGGTTTGGAAACAATCCGCACCCGGCGGGCGCGGTAATGCAGGATGCCCGCATCCTCGTTTAGGCCTCCGCGGGAGAGCACGGCATAGGAGATCATGTTCCGTTTGCCCATATCCGAAAAAGTAAACACGTCCAGGCGCCCGTCCAGAAAGGATACATTCGGGGAGATCCGGAAATGCGGTCCAAGATATGACATATTGGCGACCAACATCATGTGCGCGGACGTTTTGGGCTGGGCGTGCCCGTCGATCGAAACGCGCAGGCGCGAAGGCGTGGCCGAGACGAATTTGGAGAACAACTCCCCAAGTTTGGCCAGTCTCCCGTGCCCGATTTCATCCGCCATCGGGTAGATATCCGAAAGCAGGCCCAGCGCCGCGGCTTCCAGAAACCAGTGGCGGGAATGTCCGCTGTGCACCCGCCCCACATCGATCTTCAGCCGGCAGCCCCGGCGCAACAGGGCGACGGATTTTGCGATATTCCCCGTGATCCCCAGGTTGAATGCGACGTTGTTGCGGGTGCCGGTCGGGATGATGCCGAGGGTCGCATTCCTGCCGACCATGGCTCCCACCACGCTCTCGATCGTCCCGTCGCCGCCCGCAACCACGATCAGCTTAATCCCCGATCGGATGGCGCGGCGAACGACGTGCTCGAGCCGGCTGCCGGGATGAACGATATACACTTCCGGATAAATATGGCGTTTCTGCATTTCCGTGAGAATGGCAACCAGTTGCTGCGGCGATTCTCCGGGCTGGCCGGAACCGGGATTGAAGATCAGTTTCGCCCGGAGCGGGCGGCGGAAGAGTGTTTTAATCTTGTAGGGTAGATGCAATGGCATAGGGTTACCTGCGCGTCCCGGCGGATGAACGCCGGGGTATTCACTTTTTCATCGGATGGCCATTCGCCCCATAAACAAAAGGAGCAGGATGCGAGCCTGCCGGTAGAATACTATCCTGCAATCCAAGCCACCCGGCGACGAGGCCGGGTGGCGGATCTTTTTGCGGTTCAGGATGAAGGGCTGTCATCCGCTTCGAAATAACGGATCTCATCCTTGCCGCGTTTTCAGTGGATTGCCCCGAGCAGTTCCAGGATGACAAGGATCACGACAATAACTATCAAAACATGGATCCAATTGCCGGTGCGCGGGAACCGCGGGTGGATGTTCCGGCCGAAGAAGCCAAGCAGCCAAAGGATTACCAGAACGACGATGATTGTCCACAACATGAGGTTTCTCCTTGAGTATTTTTCGGAAACCGCCGGGATAAAAGCACGAACACTTTCCATTCCCGCGGTGGGCGCCGGGTCCGGCCATGCGGTGTTTCCTCCGGTTCGGAAGCGTAGATTAACGATCCTGGGCGGCCTTTACCGCTGCGGACGCACGATCCAGTTGTTTCACGAGCTTGTCCTGGCCAATATGCTTAAGTTGCCCGGACTTCTCCCGTATGCCGTCCGTGACCGTTTGGGTCTTGGAGCGGACATGCGCAAACGTATTTTTCATCTCCTCGGCCGCCTGGTCCCGGAATTGGATGCTCTTAAGCCGGATTTGGTTGCGGGTCTGTTTCCCGGATTGGGGCGCGAGCAGAAGCACCGTTGCCGCTCCGGCCAGGCCGCCGATCAGAATGCCTAGAAAGACATTCCGGATACCGGACATTCCGTGCCCGTGCTTTTCGATAGGGATGCTCATTTTGCCGTCTCCTTGATGGAACGATCCGATGAAAATTTATTGGGCCGGCGAAAGGCTTGAACGTTATTCCGTTTATATGTCCTCCTCCAAGCAGCAGCCGGCGCAGGAGCCCACGCCTCAGCCCGCCGGCGCCGCTTCGTCCAGGGCCGACTCGAGCGCCGCCAGCCGATTGGTGACTTCGTCCAAACCGGAGGTGACCCGCTCCAGGCGGCCTTCTTCCTCATCAACGAAATCCCGGTACGGCGCCATCGCCTGCCTCAGCCGGTCGAGCCCGCGGCCGAGCTCGCTGTGGAAACTTTCCTCCAGCGTCGCCTCCAGTTGCCTGCGCAACGCTTCCATCTTTTTGCGGAAGTCGCGCTTGGCGACGCCGCGCCGCCACGGGATGACCGCCAGCCCGAACACGCCCAGCACGCCCGCCGCCACCAGCCCGGTGGCGTCCGCCGCGGCCGTCGTGAGAAGCACCTTGAGCAATATTCCCAAGCCGACCGCGCCGACCTCGACCAGCCCGGTCATGGCGACCGATTCCCGGACGGTCGCCGTCAGCCGCTCGCCTTCGACCTTTCGATCGTACCCGCGGATGACTTCCTCGGCCTGCGCCCCGAGGCTCTCGAGAAGTTGCCGGCGGTTGTAGACGAACCCGCTGGCCGCCTCCTGCGCCGCTCCCTGCAGCGCGGAGGTTTCCCGCCGCCGGCCCAACTCGACCGCCGTCCGCCGCCACACGCCCAGCTCGCGCTCGACCAGCCAATCGATGACCTCCTGGACATGCGTCGATACCTTCTCGGGCGTATCGGCCACCACGTCCTTCTCGAACGCGGCGCGCATGCGCTCCCCGTGCAGCAGCATCTCGCCGATCTTCACCAGCCGCATGTGGTCGTCCAAGAAGGCTTCGCCGCGCAGGCTCATCTGCAGCAGGTCGTTCTCGATCCGGGCCCGGTGCCGCTCAAACTCGTCCCGCATTTCGGCCTCATACGCCTGCCACTGTTTTTCGGCCAGGCGCAGCGCCTGCGCGTCTTCGGCCAGCAGCTGCAGCCGTCCGGCAGCCTTGGCCTGGTATTCGTCCGCCAGCTTGCCGCCCACGCCCAGCGGGCTGCGCAGTTTCAACGCCACCAATCGGGTCTGCGTCAGGGTGTCGCGCAAATGATCGCGGAACCGGCGGAAGCCCTCCGCCCCCGGTGAATCCGGCGCCCGCAGACCGGCCCGGGCCGAAACCAGGAACAGCTCCGGTTCGAAGTCGAGCAGGCGCCGCACCTGCGAGCGCACGAATGTTTCGACCTCGCTCCGGGCCGCCGCGCCGTCGAGCACGTCGTCCTTGTTGATCACCACCACGACCTTCTTGCCCCACTCGCGGATGGTTTCGAGGAATCCCCGCTCGCTCTCGGTGAACGGCCGGTCGGCCGAGGTGACGAACAGGACCAGATCGCTGCGCGGGACGAAGTCGCGGGCGATGGCCTCGTGCCGCCGCAGGACGGCGTTCGTCCCGGGCGTATCCACAATCCGCACCTGCCGCAGGAGCTCGGCCGGATAGTGCAGCAAACGGACGTCGTCCTGCACGAACTCGGAGGCGCCCGCGGGCCCGTGCGCCAGGACGTAGACACGGTCGGTCGTCGGAGTCGGCCCCTCCGGAAGGAACGCCTCGCCCAGGAGCGCATTGATCAACGCCGACTTGCCGCTGTTGAACTCGCCGACCACGACCAGCAGGAACAGCTCGTCGAGCTGCCGCAAGGCGCGCCGCAGATGGTCAAGATCAGCCGGCGCCGCTTCCCACCCCGACAGCACGTCCAGGGCGCGCTGCAAGACCGCCCGTTCCTCGGTCCAGATGCGCTTCTGTGATTCGTCCAGCCACGTTGCAAAGGTCATCGCAGACTCACAGTTCCTTGGTCTCCCGTATCCGCTTTGCTCCTTCGCGGCCTTCATCCCGCCGCCGGAATGCAGTGTCGGGCCCGTTTCCAATAACCCTTCCGCCGATGATTGGCAGGCATACCGGTGGATAGGTTCCCCCCGCCCCCGGTCTCTCCGCAGGATCTTCGATCGGTCAGCGGCGATCGGCCATCGCGGCGCTTCCGTCCGTCAGCTGCGCCCCGCTCCTCCCGCGGAACAAAAAGGTCAGCAGGAACCCCGCCAAAAATCCGCCGATGTGCGCCATGTAAGCCACGCCGCCCGTGTCCGCCGTATTGGTGATGGAACCGATGCCGCTGAAAAACTGCAATACGATCCAGAGCCCGATCACAATCAGCGCGGGCACCTGAACCACCTGTTGGCCCTGCAATACCCTGATCTTTCCCTGCGGGAACAGCAGAATGTATGCGCCGAGCACGCCCGCGATCGCCCCCGATGCCCCCAAATTCGGCAGGCCGGATTCGGCGTTGAACGCCAATTGCGCGAAGGTCGCCGCAAGCCCGCAGATCAGGTAGAAAAGGATGAACGGAATGTGGCCGAATCGGTCTTCGACATTATCGCCGAAAATCCACAGGTAAAGCATGTTGCCCCCCAGGTGAACCCACCCGGCGTGCATGAACAGGGAAGAAAAGAGTGTCAGAAAATCCCCAAGCGGATTGGCGAGGAAGCGGCTGGGAACGAAAGCCCATTTTTCTATGAAGGCATCGCCGCTGCCCAGCTCGAGAATAAAAAACAGCACGTTCAGAACGATCAAGCCGTACGTGACCCAAGGAATCGTCCTGCGGGCACTATCATCATCACCAATCGGAAGCATGGGATTTCTCTCCTTTTACTCCGGTCGGATGTGCTGCCGATATACGAAAATAAAAATAACCGCAACTGCTTCTCAGCTTAGAAGAACTAGTACGCGGATTATGCGGAATCCGCAGATTTCGCGGAATACTTCTTTGAGAAAACCCCGAGATATTTTGAACCATCCGCGCAATCCGCACTTTTCCGTGAAATCCGCGTACAATTTCTTCAATCACTTTTGCATCCTTGATGGTTACAAATAACCGGGCATTAACCAAAGACGTTGACCTTTCAATGCGCATTCCCGCTCGACTGTCCGCCGAGTCGCCTTCCCCGAGGCGCGAAACAGTTCTCGACGCGGAGAAGCCGCGGCCGTTAAGAGCAGGCGCGGACCCCGGGACCGCTGGATTAATTCTCAACCCCGGGGTCCGCGCGCTCGAACCGCTAGAGACCCTTTACGAGAACCGCCACCAGCATCAAGACGAGGCCGAAGAAGGCCAACCAGAACGCGTACGGGCTCAGAGCGGCTATTGTTCCCAGAAAGCCGAGGAGGCCGAGCGCGCCAAGGATAAAAGCGATCCACCACGTAATGACTTTCGGAGCACTGGTTTTCATACTCGCATCTCCTTTGGATCGGATGTTGTGTTATCCGGTAGCCGACGGTCGGCCCGGGTGTGGCTGAATTGGAAACCTTCGGGCCCGGCGTTCGGGACCTGGACGCTCGCGCTATCGCCGTCTCGAACCGGCGAATACGCCCAGAAGGACAAATACGATGGCCACCCCCAGCAGGAAGCCAAAGTTATACAGGCTCCCATCGTTGTGCACTTCGTAGATCTGCACGCCGGGAGTAAAGAATGAGACTATGAGAGTCACCGGCGAGATGACCCCATGCCAGATCCCCAACCCGATACCCGCGGGGCGGCCGTGGGCATCGGGGGTGTTGGCCTCCGGGTTCGGGCCGGGCGCATAGACTTGGATGCTTACGCCGGACACGACGATTTCACCGCCGGAGGCGGGCGTCCCGGCTTGCGCCGCCGGAGCCGGCGTATCGATTTTTACGATGGTGCCGGTCGCGCAACCGGCGGTCATGGCCAGCACCACGGCGAGAATTCCAAAATTGAGCAGGATCTTCTTCATCGCTTCCCTCCGGATTGGATCCGGCCCGCCACTGGGACACACCAGCCGGAATGCGCGGAGACTGCGCCAAATGAATTGGCGGACTGTGCCTTACACAGCCTCTTTTAACGCCTTGAGAAACTTCACCCTGATCACCCTGCGGGCCGGTTTTGCCTTGTAGGTCATCGGCTCTTTGGTGAATGGGTTGACGCCTTCGCGTTGTTGCGTGGCAGGCTTTTCAACGACACTCAACCGAAGCAGGCCCGGGATGACCACCTCGCCCGGTCCCCGCTTGCCCAGTTGCTGGAAAACCATCGCGCCGATCGCATCCAGTGCGGATACGGCCTGCTTTTTCGTAAGACCGCTTTTCTCGGCCATATCCGCTATGAATTGGGACTTGGTCAATCTGTTTCCTGTCATTTCCCACCTCCATCGGTCGGGCTTCCGGAATAACAGGAGAGGCAGCCTTTCCGGCTGCCTCTCCCATTTCTTTCGAGGCGCTAGAGGTTAATCACCCCAAGGAGTTTCAGGATGATGAGAATGACGGCGATCACAATCAGAGCATGGATCCAACTGCCGACTTTCGGGAAGCTGGGGCTGATGTTTCCGCCGAAAAAGCCAAGCAGCCACAGGATTACGAGAACTACGATGATGGTCCACAACATAAGAATCCTCCTTTGGGGTGATGTGCCGGAAGCCGCCGCGGATTTGGGCCGGGCGGCACTGTGGAACTAACGGTTCAGCAGGATGAAGATGCCGGCTGCGATCGCGAGGATCGCCAGGATTGCGCCGAGGCCGCTGATGCCCAGAAGCGTTACGAGGCCCCAGGCGATGAGAAAAATGGCCAGCAAAAGCATGCCGATGTTGCGGTTGATGTGCATGAAGTCTCCTTTCTATCTTGAATGGGCGGCGGGAGCGGATCCCGCAATGTTGCCCGGCCGCCGTCACGGATAAGGATAATTTATTCAGGCGACGTGAACCGTCATTTTGCCGTTCTGCCGGACGGCGTACACCAAGTCCGGCGGAACACCGAACCACTTCCGGCCAAAGAGTCTGGTCTGCTCGGCCATCTCCCGGATTCCGGAGGTTCCTCCACCGGATTCAGACCCCGCCCGCGCGCCGTCGACTTTGCCGTTGCCGGCTGAGCGCTCAAGCCATTGCATGCTGGTCTGCCGGATTTTAACGGTCGCTTGTTTCCCCGGTTGGGCAGCCAGCAACAGCAACGTCGCCGCTCCGGCCAGGCCGCCGATCACCACGCCGAAAACAACGGTCTTCATTCTTCTACTGTCTGCGTTGGTTAGTACAGCGTTGCTCATGGTGCCTTCTCCTGAACGGCCGGATCCCGCTGCGCGGGAGGCGTATTCCCTTGCATGCCTCGCCGGCCGTCCCAACGGTCACGCGCCGTCCCGGCGTATATAAATCCCGGCCTTCGTCCGGTCGGCTTCCGTGACCGTAAAGAATTCGACCAGCCGCCGGATAATGCCCGACACGGCCTGCCGGACGGTCGAAAAGAAATCCGGTCGTGAATTATCCCTTGTCTCGCATTTCTCAGCCGAAATGTCCATGGTCTTTCCTGATGGTTAAGGCGTGTGTTGATCGGTGGTCGTTGTTTGTGTGACGCCCTCCACCGGCCCGCGCGGGCGGTAGAAGATCACCCAGATGATTTTCGCCAGGGCATAGGCGATCAGGGCATATACCACCACGGCGATCAGGGAGGAAATTTCCAGCACCATGCCTCCCGCGGCCGGAGTCCCCGTCAGCCCCGTGAAGGGCCACAGGAACAGGTCGGTGAAACCGTAAATGAACGTGGCGATCGGGCTGGCCGCGTTGGCTCCCAGAGCCTTGAGCGCGATCCGCAGCAGGATCAGTACCTCGAGGATGCCGAATACCAGCCAGACGACCTGGGTGGCTTTAAAGGTAAAAATCCGTTGTTCCCTTTCCGGTTCTTTTTGAGTCATCCGGACTTCCGATATCTTTTGGTTGGTCATTTTAACCTCCTGGAAGACGCTCCCCGGATGCTTCCGGGGGTTCCTCTCCGTGTTAAGCAGGGGTGCTGCAACGCACCCCTGCCCGGTGATTCCACAACCGGGACAATGGTTCGCCGAGCTAGACTCTGCGGCGGAAGAGGTGGACAATCGCGATCACGATCACGGCGCCCAGCAGCGTCACCAGCATGGTCGGAAGGTTGATCGCGTCGTTGATCGTACCGACCCCGAAAATGGGGCTGAGGAAGTAGCCGGCCAGGAAGGCACCCAGGACGGCGACGACGATGTTGATCAAAAGGCTCGCCCGGTCGCGCATGATTTCGCTCGCCAGCCAGCCGATCACGGCGGCTACGATCAGGTAGATGATGACGTTGGTGATGTTCATTTTTCTCTCCTTTTGGGAATGGGGGTTGCATAATTTGGCTTGCGTTTGGTTTTCGATCCTTGCTTTTTTTGAGTTGGATCCTCCTGAACTTCTGAAACGCCGTCCTCTGCGGTGAAGCTTTTTTACGGTTTTCCCGGCCGGACCGGTTGAATCATTTGGTCGGAACGCCGGCGGCCACTGTTCTCAGGCGTTCCGCCACCCGCTCGGGCGTCTCGCCTTTGCTGATGAACGCGTCGGCGCCGGCGGAGAGCGCGGCCTGCTGGCGGGCGTCCATATGGCTGATGAGGACGATGACCAGCGCGGCCGGACAGGCCTTCCGGAGCTCTTCCAGCGCCGCGTTCTGCGAGCGGGGTAGCAAATCCCAATCCACCAGCAGCATATCGACGTGGCGGCCAGGCGCCTGGACAATCGTGGTCGGCCAATCGGCCGCTTCGCCGATGACCTCCATCTTCAGGTCCTGGAGCATCAGTCGGAGGGCAAAGCGCTCTTCGTGGTTGGCATCGGAAATATATACACGGGTCATACCTTCATCCTATTACCAATACTCCCCGGCCACATCCAACA
>JBAVFZ010000017.1:0-4553 GCA_049684495.1 Anaerolineales bacterium
CCCCTGCACCCCTTCCCCCTCTCCTGGAATTACTCCAGGAGAGGGGGAAGGGGGTGAGGTTAGGTTCCCTCTTCCCACGACGTCAGGTACTTCTGCTGTTCGGGGGTGAGGGTATCGATATGGATGCCCATCCCTTCCAGCTTGATCCGCGCGATCTCGCGGTCGAGTTTTTCCGGGAGGCGGTGGACGGTTTTTTCGAGCTTGCCGGAATTCTGGGCCATGTATTCGGCGCTGAGGGCCTGGTTGGCGAACGACATATCCATCACGCTGGCCGGGTGGCCTTCGGCGGCGGCCAGGTTGATCAGCCGCCCGTCGGCGAGTATGTTGATCTTGCGGCCGTTGGGCATGGTGTAGGCGTCCACGAATTCGCGCATCTTGCGTTTGCCCTTGGCCATTTTCTCCAGGGCCGGGATGTTGATCTCCACGTTGAAGTGGCCCGAGT
Organism: Anaerolineales bacterium; assembly: GCA_049684495.1. Lineage (GTDB taxonomy): Bacteria > Chloroflexota > Anaerolineae > Anaerolineales > RBG-16-64-43 > JAFGKK01. Next base: position 443 of record JBAVFZ010000017.1, read on the forward strand.
TGGCGACGATCGCGCCGTCCTTCATCTTTTCGAAATCCGGCCCGTCGATCACGTTCACATCGCCGGTGACGGTACAGAAGACGTCGCCGATCAGGGCGGCTTCGTCCATCGGCATCACCCGGAACCCGTCCATCACGGCTTCGATTGCGGCCACCGGATCGATCTCGGTCACGATCACGTTGGCCCCGATCCCGCGGGCGCGCATCGCCAGGCCCTTGCCGCACCAGCCGTACCCGGCGACGACGAAGTTCTTGCCCGCCAGCAGGATGTTGGTGGCGCGCACGATCCCGTCGATCGTGGATTGGCCGGTGCCGTAGCGGTTGTCGAAGAAGTGCTTGGTCATCGAATCGTTGACCGCGATGACCGGGAAGCGCAGCGCGCCGGCGGCGGCCATCGCCTTGAGCCGGATCACGCCGGTGGTGGTCTCTTCGGTTCCGCCGGCCACCTCTTTGCACTGCTCCGGGCGTTCCTTGTGCAAAGTGGAGACCAGGTCCGCGCCGTCGTCCATCGTCATGTGCGGGTGCGTATCCAGCGCGGAATAAATGTGCTGGTAATACGTGGCGTGGTCCTCGCCCTTGATCGCATAGACCGGGATCTCGAAATGCGTCACGAGCGACGCGGCCACGTCGTCCTGGGTGGAAAGCGGATTGGAGGCGCAGATGACCACGTCCGCCCCTCCCAGCTGCAGCGTGTGCAAAAGGTTGGCGGTCTCGGTTGTCACGTGCAGGCAGGTGGCCAGGCGCAGCCCCGCCAGCGGCCGCTCCTTGGCGAAGCGCTCGCGGATCTGGCGCAGGACGGGCATCTCCTGCTCGGCCCATTCGATCCGCAGCCGCCCGCCGTCGGCCAGTTTGGGATTCTTGATGTCGAATTCGCGTTTCATGAGGGCTCCTTGTGACCTTCCTCACCCCCTTCCCCGACCCCTTCGGGGTCACCCCTTCCCCCTCTCCTGGAATTACTCCAGGAGAGGGGGAAGGGGCAGGGGATGGAGGTGAGGAGGTTAGGTCAGTATTTTTTCTACCAACGGATCTTTCCCGAATGCTTTTTCATAGCGGGCGAGAAATTCCGCCCGGGTGAACTTGTGGTTCTGGGTTCCCACTTCCTCGATGCAATAGGTGGCCGAGAGCGCGCCCAGCCGGCCGCAGACGTCCCACGGCGCCTTGTGCATCATTCCTTTAAGTAGCCCGCCGCGGAACGCGTCGCCCACCCCGGTCGGGTCGGCCACGCGCGCCGCAGGGACAATCGGCAATTCGAATACCCTGGCGCCGGCCTTGATCCGCGAGCCCTTTTCCCCGAGCGTCACGATCACGGTCTCCACCGCCGCCTCGAGCGCCGCCTCGCTGCGGCCGGTCTTCTTGGCGATCAGCCCGAATTCGTATTCGTTGCAGATCAGGATCTTGCAGGCGTCGATCCCGACCGCGACGTCCGCTCCGTCCATCCGCGCCACCTGCTGCGAGGGATCGTACATCAGCGGCAGCTTGAGCTCGGCGCATTCGCGGGCGTGTTTGATCATCGCCGCGGGATCGTTGGGGGAAATCACGACCCAATCCGGCCGTGGATCGATCCCCCGCAATGTGAGTTCGGCGGCGCGGGCCATCGCACCCGGGTAGAAGGATGCCAGCTGGCAGTTGGCCTTGTCGGTGGTGGCAAAGAAGGAGCCGGTGTAACAATCCCCGAACTCTTTGGTCAACGCGGTATCCACGCCGATCGCCTCGAGGGCCGCGCGGTATTCCGCGAAATCCTTCCCTACGGTGGCCATCAACTGCGGCCGCTCGCCCAGCAGGGCGAGGGTGTAGGCGATGTTCCCGGCGATCCCGCCGCGATGGCGGTGCAGGGTATCCACCAGGAACGACAGGCTGAGGGATTCCAATTTTTCGGGGAGGATCTGCTCGCGGAACAGACCCGGGAACGTCATCAGGTTGTCGAATGCGACCGAGCCGGTGAGGACCACCTTCATCTTATACTCCCGCACAAAAAGCGCTCCCCTTGCGAGAGCGCCGCCGGAGTATGGTAACATGCGCTGGCGGCTTTGTCAAAAAAGAGGCCGAAGGATTTGGTATTTGGGTGGGCGAGTCGTTGCGAGGAGGCCTGGCATAGCCAGGCGGACGAAGCAATCCTCTTCTTTTAATTAACAGGATGATGAAAAAGCCGGTCGAGTAGCCCGCGGTTTCTGCGGGCGTATCGAGACCCCGCTATTTTTCGGTGGTCTCGATACGCAAAAACCGCTACTCGACCACCTTTTCTCCCTTTTTCAGCAATCTCTGGGAGATTGCTTCGTCGCTTTGCTCCCGTGGCCCCGCCACGGCGGAGCCGGGGCGGGGCTCGCAAAAACATAAGGGCGCATACCTGTCATGAAAATTCGTCTCAAACTTCTATCTCTATTCTTCCTCGCGACATTATCCGCCTGCGCGCTGCCCGCCGCGGAAACGCCGCATGCGGTCACGCCCTCGCCCGTCACGCCCCTCCCGACGATCGGCCCCTCGCCGACGCCGACAATCCTCGCCACCGCGACTCCCTCGCCCAACGAAAGCATACAGCTCGGCGACCGCGCGCTGCTGAACGGAGATTACGACGCCGCGATTGCGCACTACAACGCCGCGTTGGCGGCGGGTATGGAGAGCGAACGCGCGGCGTTCTTCCTGGCGCGGGCGACGTTCCAAAAGGGGAATCCGGCCGAGGCGCGCGGGATGCTCGAAGGGCTGCTGGCCAACCTCCCGGCGGGGGAATACGCCGGGCGGGCGAATCTGCTGCTGGGGGATATCGCCGCCGCGCAGCAGGATTGGGCGGCATCGGTCGCGGCCTATCAGCAGTTCCTGGTGCTCGCGCCCGGGATTCTAAACGATGTGGTTCAGGAACGGGTCGGCGATTCCTCACTCGCCGGCGGACTGACCGATCAGGCTGTGCAGGCATACGGCGCCGCGGCGGAGGCCTCCGATCCGGCGAACCGGCTGCGGCTGATCGAAAAAGAAGCCGACGCGCTGACGGCCGCGAAGCTCGGAGGGGCGGCGATCCCCCTGTATCTGGAGGTGCTGGCCGGAGTATCCAGCGATAATTCCAAGGCGCGCCTCAACCAAAAAATCGGGAGTGTGCTGATCGCGCTCGGCCGGACGGAGGAGGGATACGCGTATTATCAGGCGGCGCTGCAATACCCGACCGCGCCCGACGCATTCGGCTGTCTGGCGGAGCTCCTGCATGCCGGGTATTCGGTGTACGACCTCACCCGCGGGGTGATCGATTACTACGCGGAGGAATACGAAACGGCCGTGGCGGTGCTCTCCAACTACTTGGCCTACGCCTCCGACAGCGCGGCGAAAGCCTACTACTTCCGCGGGCTCGCCTACCGCGCGCTGGATCAGCCGGAAAACGCGAAGGCGGATTTGGACGCCTCCGCCGCGCTCGGGCCGGCCAGCGGATACTGGGACCTGGCGCTCTTTGAATCCGCCTATACGCGCTGGGCATGGCAGGAGGATTACGCCGGTGCGGCGGGGATCCTTACGGGACTTGCGGACGCGATGCCGGCCCACCCGCGCGCGGCGGAGGCGCTCTTCACGGCCGCGCGCATCGCCGAGCGCGGGAATGATTTCAATCTCGCGGCGCAGCTCTGGACGCGCATGGCGCGGGATTATCCGGCGGATTCGGGCGCGATGGAAGCGCGCCATCAGGCGGGGATCGCGCTGTACCGCGCCGGGGATTATGCCGGCGCGGAAAACGCCTGGGCGGCGGGCGCGGCGTCCGGGGACGGATGGACACGGTCGCAGGCGCTGTTCTGGACGGCGAAGGCGCGCGAGAAACTCGGCGACAGTGGCGCGCGGACGATTCTCGAACAGGCCGCGTCCGTCTCACCGACCGATTATTATTCCGAACGCGCGGCCGATATCCTGGCCGGGCTGGCCGCCTTTACGCGCGTGAAGGAAATCAATCTTTCGTTCGATCCGGACGCGGATTACCGCGCGGCCGAAGCCTGGGTGCAGTCGGTTTTTCCGGCGGAAGGATCGATGGAGGAACGCTACGGAGCCGTCCGGAACGATTCCCGGCTGCAACGCGGAAGCATATTATGGGATATCGGCCGGATCGACGACGCCCGGTCGGAGTTCGACAGCCTGTGGTACTCGGC
>JBAVFZ010000018.1:0-10371 GCA_049684495.1 Anaerolineales bacterium
GGAGATATGATGGCAAGAAAAGGACCTGTTGTTTTCGTGCTTGCGTTGTTCGTGGTGATTTCGCTTTCCTGCACCAATCCCATCACCAGCTATTTTTCCACCCAGACCGCGGTAATGGAAACGGCGACCGCAACCATGTGGACACCGACGCCGACGTTCACCCCGACCAACACGCCCACCGACACGCCGACCAACACACCCACCTTCACCCCCACGCCGGATTTTATCTATATGGATGACTTCGAAGATTCCTCCAGCGGCTGGCCGGAATTCGACGAAGATATTGTCATGAGTGAATACACCGACGGGGGCTACCGTATCCTGGTCAAAGAGCCGCTTTATTTTGTATGGAGCCGTCCGACTCCGATAAAACAGTATTCGGATATTCGGATAGAAGTCGAAGTCAAGAAGATCGGCGGCCCGGATGAGAATTCCATGGGCGTCATGTGCCGGTACAAGGACAACCAGAATTTCTATGGATTTGATATCACCAGCCGTGGCCAGGCGCTTATTTATAAATACGAGGGCGGCGAATATGTCGGGCTCTCGGCGGATGGGTACGAGGATGTGCAAGGGATCAAGCCGGACGATGTAAACCAACTCGCCGCCGTCTGCAGCGGGGATACCCTCGAATTGTACGTGAACGGCGATCTGGTAGCCAGCGCGACGGATTCCTCGTTCTCCAAAGGCCAAATCGCTTTGCTTGCCGGAAACGGCGACGTGGCCGGAGCGGATATCCTCTTCGATAACCTTTACGTGTTCAATGCTTGACCGTTGAGCTTTCGCAAAGGGCGCCCGAAATCGGGCGCCCTTTTTGATTCCACCCTTCGTTATCGACCGTGTAATGAAAACGTTCCGCTTCGAGAAATAGTATCAACATAAAATAAAAAAGCTCCTCTCGGAGCGTTTTTTTTATTAAGCAGGTTGGTAAAAAGGGTTGAGGATTTCATTGCGAGCCATGCCCAGGATTAGCCGTGCCGGTGCCGTGGGAGCGAAGCGACCCCGGCCTACCCCAGCCGTGGCGGACGAAGTACTTTCCTTCTTTTTTTGAAAAGGGAGATTGCTTCGCTCCCGGAGCCTGCCCTGAGCGCAGCGAAGGGGGCGCTTGCATTGACACCTGTATATTCTTTTTCAACACCCTGTTAGTGCGATACGCTGATCTTTACGATCTGTCCGGAGGCATCCAGGCTTATCTTGGCATACTGGGTGATCGATTGCCCGTGCGCTTCATATTTCCTGTCGAGCGCCACAACCCAGGCCGGAGAACGCGGTGTGGCCTGCGGCTTGCGGCCGGATTTAGAATCCGTAGAGCCGACGGTCCGCGGATGCAGATAGCGCATATGGCTTTCGCCCATCCCGGGCAGATAACGCTCCATAGCCTGCTTCAACGAACTTTGGACCTTGGCCGACGGAGCCGATCCGTTCTCCATCATGTCGTCTTTAGCGAAGAGTGTCCGGATTTGGTCCGGCGGTTTCCGCCAGCGCAGGATGCCCTGTTTGGAAAATTTTGCGGATCCGGGTTCCGAAACGTACAGCGGATCGCCCAGGAGGATGAAGGACGCCAGCGTTTTCTGGTCCTCCGGATCGAGGAACCCCTGGCGCCGGTTCATTTCCTCGGCGAAAGCAAGTTTCGCCAGCCGCAGTGATTCTCCGGCCGGGATGCCCGACTGGCAGTTTTGCAGAAACAAACGCCCCAACAGATCCGCCGCAATTAAAGGGGCGGCGGCGGCGCCGTAACTGATCTTGGTCGAACCGGCCAGCGCGCGCGTCCCGGAAGCCAGAAAGGCAAGCGAGATCGCATCCCCCACGCCCTTTTGGAGGATGTTCGCCCCGTAACAGGCTTCGGAGAAAACCACGACCGGAGTTTTACCGGCGCCGGTTACCTTTCCCGGATTCAAGACAATCGGGAATTCCACGTCCGCGGGGCCCTTGGTTTTGGCATCCCGCTGCCCCAGCCACTGCGGGCCGTTTTCCAATCCGTGCAGGTTGAAATAGGAATACTTGGGCAGGGTCAGGAATTCCGCGGGCAGGGAGCCGCTGTGCGTCGGTGGCGCGACCAGCATTGAGGAAGAGGACGCGATCGGCCGGAAAACTTCCACCGAAGCTTTCTTCCAAACGGCGGCGGTGCAGGCGGAACCGGTCTGGAATTTCGCAGTGGCCGGCCGCAGCAGCCTGCGGACCAACGCGAATAGCGTTTGCGCAAGTGTTAATCTTGTCTGCATTGAAGGCTCCGCCGCTTTCCGCAGCAGGCCGAGCAAGAAAGCCGCTTGCGAATCCGAGGGCGTGGGGAGCCGGCCGACCGGCCATTCAGGGATGAGGTAATTTTCGTCGCGCGATGCGTACGGATTATCGGATGGCACGTCCGGATCGTCGTCGTCCGTCGGGTTCGGAAGACGGTGGAAGGGGATGACCTCATGTCCCCCCACGATCTGCAGCGCGCCGATCATCTCGCCCTTCTTCCCGATCGCCGAGTCGATCCCGGCCACAAGAGTTTTCACCTGCCAAGCGTTTGCGGGATCCACCGGTTCCAGGCCGTAAGGTTTCAACGACCCGGGATCATCCACATCCACCAGATGGGCGGACCAGCCGCTCAGGGCGCGTTTGCTGCGCAGGATGTCCTGGAAGCATTGGTCTATCTTCGGGAGAACCTCGGGACCGTAGATCGACGCCAGCCGCTTCCGGCTTGTCAGGAGAATGTACACCGGCCGGCGGACGTCTTTCTCCGAAATGGATTTGCGCATTCGCAGCCGGGCGGCAACCTGGCTCAATTCGCGGCGCAGATCTTCCAGATCCGATTCCGGTTCCGCTTCGAGGACCGGTTTACCGGCCGCTTTGGATTCCGGCGGCCGTATGGGTGGGACGTTTTTATCCTCCGAGGAATTGGACGGTCCGGGAAAGACTTCCCCAGGGATCGGGGCGATAATGGTCGAGTTGACCATCGGCGAGTTGGCGGGATCCCGGGAATCGAAATCCGGGAATTTTAAAACCGGAATATCCTCCGGCAGGTTGGGCGCCTCCGGCGCGGCGGGCGGGGAGGTCAGTCGGTTCCATCCGGCGGCGGCGGCCACTTCGGCCGGCAACGCGGTCGTGAGTTCGACCTGCATCCTCGGCGGCCACAGCGAGCGGTATGGATTGAGCGCGCCCAGATAGCGGTCGGCGACTTCACCGGCGGGATCGGTAACCGATACGGCATGCAGGAACTCGACGCCTTCGGCGTTGCGGCCGAAAGCAAACGAGGATTGCGCCATCAACAGGAGGAACGCGGCGCATCCCGGCCAAATGGAACGGTATTCCCGGCCGGCCGAAAGTACGATGGCATGCTCCGACAACCGCCAAAGGGATTGCAAGTGCATCAGCGCGGCCAGCGGCTGTTCCGGGGCCGCCCGCAATACGGTTTCGGCGGCGAGCCGCGCTTCCTGCCAGCGGCCGGATCGCATCAGGCGGATGGCGGTCTGCAAAGGATCCGCCCATTCGGGAAGACCGACGGTCGATCCAACCGAGGCATCCATTGCGTGCAGGCATCCGTCTGCCGCTGAGGCGTCGGCGGTCCGTCCCGTCCGGCGGTACATTTTGGAAAGGGTCTGGTACGGGCGGGCGGCTTCCGGATCGGCCTGGCTGACCAGCGCCAGTTGCCTCGATGCGGAATCGTATTCTCCGGACAGGATGCAGGCATCGGCCAGGCGGGCGCGGACGCGGAAATCTCCGGGCCAGCGCGCGAGCCATTCCGGACACACGCGTTTGGCGTACTCCAGCCCCGATGAGTTCTTCTCGGGCGAGGAGGCCAGGGAAAGTGCGGCGTCAACGGCTGTAAGGAAAAGTGAGCGCTCCACAAGTCACCTCGCGTCCGCGGATTGGGGGGTTATTCCGTACACCAGGCTGAGGGCCATCACGCCGGAAAGCAGTTTGTGCGCGGCCAGGTTCTGAGGTTCGATCTGCACGGCCTTGCGCAACTCGCTGGCCGCGTCGGAATACGCGCGCAGGTTCTTATGCACCACGCCCATCCGGTAGTGAACTTCCGCATTTTCCGGCGAAAGATTCAGCGCCGAGCGGTAGGCATCCAGCGCCAGGTCCCAGCGCTGTTCGGCTTCGTAGGTTAATCCGCATTCCAGCGCGGGCCGGAAATCCCGGGGGGAGATTTCGCGGGCGCGGGTGAGGGCGGAAAGCGACTGATCGAGTTGGCCCATCTTGCGCGAAATCCGCCCGAGCAGGATCCAATGTTCGGCGTTACGGGGGGCGAGTTCGGCCGCCTTCTGGCCGGCGCGCAGCGCGTCTTCCAGCCGGCCGCATTCGGAAAGCGCCTCGGCCAACCGGTAATGGGCTTCGTCGTTTTCCGGATGCGCCTCGAGCAAGGCCTGCATCGCGGCCGAGGAACGAACCGCTGCTCCGGTCGCCGTCCACAGACGGGCCAGGCGGAGCGCCGGCAGAACCGGATCGCTCATTTCCGATGCGGCGTGGTCCAGATGACGGATCGCCTCCGGCAGCCTGCCTTCGGCTTCCTCCACCTCGGCCAGCACCAGGCGGGCTTCCGGCGGATGCCCTTCCCCGCCGAGGATGGTCTTGGCGATCGTCCGGGCTTCGTCGCGGCGGCCGAGCGCCAGTGCGGCACGCGCCTTGCCCAGTTGCCAGACGGCGGGCATGCTCGCGCCGGCTTTCTCCTGTGCCAATCGGAAGGCTTCGTAGGCATCCGCGGGTTGCCCGGATTCGATCGCCGCCTTTCCGATCTCGGCTTGCAGATCGCCGCCGGGATCCTGCAGGAGGAATGCCGCCTTGCGGAAATGCGCCAGCGCGGTCTGCGGATCCCCGTCGCGCAGGAGCGCATGGGCGAAGTGGCGGTGGTATTCGCCGTTTTTCGGTTCCAGTTCGGCGGCACGTTGCAGACAAGCCAGGGCGGCGGCGCGGTTGCCCGCATCCTCGTTCCATGTGCCGAGCGTGTACTGCCAGGCGGCCGTATCCGGAGCGAGGCGCACCGCTTCGAGCATTTCCTCCATGGCTTCCTCGCGGCGGCCGAGTTCGGCCAGGATCACCGCCGAGACGGCATGCGGCAGCGCGCGACGCGGCGCGAACCGGACCGCCTGCTGCAGGGAAGCCAACGCGGATTCGGGACGCCCCGCCTTCCACTCGCAAATGCCCGCCAGCGTGCGGCTGGTTCCCTTCTCCGGTTGGAGGTTCACCGCGAGCTCCGCGGCTTTGCGGGCGCGCTCGGCATCGCCGGAGCGCAGCCAGGCCAAAGCGGCCGCGGCGGCGATCTCGGGTGACGCATTCTCTTGGTTCAACCGCTCGAGGTCGGTTATCGTACCCGGGTCGGGCGGGGTGAACGCCAGGGCGGCACGCGCGTAGAGCGATTGAAGCGGTTCTTCCAAGGCCCCAAGCGCGGCGGCGCGGGCAAGTGCCGAACGCGCCGCGTCGCCGTCGCCCAGCGAAGTGAGCGGCGCGCCGCCGCCGGCCAGCTGGCTCCGGTGTTGGGATTCTGCCTGCAGGATCAAAGCCTGCGCCAATAGCGTATGCGCTTCGGCATCGTCGGCTGAGGAGCTGCATAAGGATTCGAGGCAGCGCACCGCCGCGGGATAATCTTCCATCAGCATCGCGGCCCGCCCGGTCAACCCAAGCGCTTCCGTGGATTCCGCGCACAATTCGACGGCTTTGGCGAGGGCGGATTCGGCCACGCCTTCCATCCCCTCGGCCGGCTGGCTCGTACGCGCGTCTTCATCGGATTTGAGAGCAAGCGATTGTGCGAGCAATGCCCAGCCGCGTGCATCCGCCGGATGGGACGTCACGGCGTGGTTGCAGGCGTCGACCGCCTTGGGTAGATCGCCTTTTTCGAGCGCAATTCTTCCCTGGAGGATTGCTCCTTCGGCGGATGCGGTCGATGGACAGGCATCTTTCCAAAGGTCCGCCTTCTCCAGATCACCGGCGCGGAAGGCGGTCTTGGCGGCCTCGATCGACAAATCGGCGTCGGCGGGTTCCAACGCAACCGCCTGCTCGTAATGCGGAAGGGCTTCGCGGATCAATCCCATGGACGCCAGTCCGGACGCCAGGCGCCGGACAAGCGAAGAATTCTTCGCGTCGATCTGGACCGCTTTTTTGAGGAACGCCAGCGCGGCGGACTTTCTCCCATCCGCCCAAAGCGATTCGGCGGCGGCGGCCAGGTGGGTGGATTGACCCGGTTCCACTTCGCTCGCCCGCCGGAAGATTTCATAAGCCCGGGCGTGCATGCCGGATTGGCGCAGCGCATTCCCCAGATTGGTCAGCAGCGGTACGGACGAAGGATTCTGTTCGAGCGCTTTTTCCAGTACGGTTGCTGTTTCGGCATACTCCTTGAGCGCGGAGAGCAGGCGGCCGGCGCGCAGCGCGATCTCGGTATTCCCCGATCCGGCGGTTTGCAGCGCCCGCGCCATCTCCGACCGGGCGTCCGCGCCGTTTCCGGATTGCATGTGAATTTCCGCCAGCCGCAGGGGCAGGTCGGGATTGGCCGGCTCGAGTTCGGATGCCTGACGTAAAAGCGTGACGGCCTCCTCGTTTCGTTTCGTCGCAACGAACGAAGCAGCCAACCCGGAAAGTGCCGGAATGTGATCCGTCTTTTCCGCGAGGATCTTCAGGAAAACGTCCTGGGCATCCTCGTGTAATCCGGCCGCCGCATAGGCCTCTCCCAGCCGCACGCGGATGCCGAGATCGGTCTTGGAGATCTGAATGGCCGATTGCAAATTATGAATCGCCGTCGGGTAATCGCCGGAGCGCAGCATCGCCTCCGCCAGCCCCTTATGGGCGTCCGCCTTCTGGTCGATCGTCAGATTCTCAATCGACTGGAGAAGCGATCCGAAGAGCGCGACGGCGTCGGGAAGCCGGCCGGTAAAAATCTGCGCCCACCCGATCAGGGATTGCAGCCGGAAGTCCGCCGTCCCGCCGAGCAACTCCTCGGCCTGGCGCAGGAACGCCAGCGCCGTCGCGGAGAATGACGGGTCGGCATCGGGCGAACGGCGGTACATTTCCAGAAGCAGCGAGCCCAATTCGATCAGCAGATCCGAAGATTGCGGATCGGCGGCGAGCGCGCGTTCCAGCGTCGAACGCGCCTCGGCGAAGCGGTCCGTGTTCTTGAGCAGGCCGACCAGCGGTTTCACCGCGCCGAACAGGGCGGGGGAAATCGCAATCGCGCGATTGAGATAGTCCTCGGCCTCCGCGGATTGCTGCATCCCCAGCGCGGTCTGCGCCAGCGACACAAGGATATCCGTATCCCCCGGGCGTAAACCCAGCGCGCGTTCCAGCGTCGAGGCGGATTCCCGCAAGCGGCCTTCGTCAAACAGCGTCCGCCCGAGCGCCAGCAGTAATTCGGCTGGATCGGAAGCGGATTCGATGCCGGCGCGCAGGGTCGTCACGGCGGCTTCCCGGTTGCCCTTGGCGGCATGCATTTCCGCCAGCGCTTTCCAGGGTGCGGCCGCGGCCGGCGCCAGACGCGTGGCTTTCTGCAGCGACGCAAAGGCTTTTTCCTGTTCGCCCTTTTCCAATTCGATCAACCCAAGGACGGCATGCGCCTGCCCGCAATCGGGCTGCAGGGCGAGCGTCTGTTCGGCGGCTTGCTGCGCCTGTATGGAATCACCGGCGGCGAAGCTGGTCTGGGCGAGCGAAAGAAGGATGCCGGGATCATCGGTTGCCCGTCCCGAAAGCAGCCGGTAATACTCCGCGGCTTCCTTCGGCCGGTTTTCGTGTTCCGCGGCCTGAGCCAGCAGACGGAGCGAACGGTCATCTCCGGGATGCAAATGCCAGGCCGACGAGGCGGCGGCCGCGCAGCCGTGCCAGTCGCCGAGTTGCGCATCCAAATCCGCAAGCCGGGAAAGCACTTCCGGATGATCCGGCCAGGAGCGGCTGACGGCCGCCAGAATTTGCGCCGAAGCGCGCAGGTCGCCGCAATCGGCCAGGATGCCCGCCAGCTCAAAGTTCCATTGCGGGGCTGAATGGTCGGCGGCCTTCGCAAAGGCTTGGCGGGCCGCGTCGATCGCCTTTTCCTTCGCCCCGGACTTGGCGTGGATGCGCGCCAGCAGCATCAAATTGTCCGGATCGTCGGTGGATGAGGGAAGGGCGGCGAGCGCCTCCGGGTCGCGCCCGAGGCCGGAAAGCGATCGGGCCATCCCGGCGTGAATACCGGCGGTGTTCGGTGAGAGCGCGCCGGCTTCCTGCCAATAAGATAGCGCGCTGGTGAAATTGTGTTCCGCTTCGGCGGTATGCGCGGATTCGATCAGCGTGTCCAGCAGCATGCGCCTGGCATCTTTGCGCGCGGCGTCGGCCTCGGGGAGGGCGGCGGAGGATTCCCCGGCCAACCGCAGCATCCGCGAGCGAATGATCCGTTTTTCGGGACTCCCGGGCTGGGAATCGGCGCTCGCAGGTTTAGCGGTAACGGCGGCACTTATGCGTTTGGCGAGTTCGGCTTCCCCCATGGCGGTGGCGCTTTCACACAGCGCGGCGGCGGCGGTTAACCCGACCGCCGGAATATACCGCTCAAGCAGTTCAGTCGCCTTATCGAGGGATTCGTTGGCCAGCAGGGTTTCGAGAAGAGCCGGCGCGGATCCGGGCAGCTGTTCCGCGAGGCGTTCGACGACTTTCGTTCCGTCGCCGGCGATCGCATAAAGGCAAGTCCAGACCAGTCCGGGAATCTCCAAACCGGCGGCGCCGGTGTGCGCGAGTTTCTCACCCAGCGCGAGCGCCGCAAGCGCGGCCTGGTCCAATCCCGGCGCCGACTTCCCATCCATATCCCGCAGGACGGCTTGCGCCCGGATCAGACTGGTTCCCGGAATATTTGTCGAGGAGGATTCACCATTCGCGAACCGGGTCCGCAGGTAATCGGTTTCCGATGCCAGGAGCAGACCCAGCAAGCCGGGCCGCCAACGGTCGGGATCGGCCCCGGCAAACGAGACGGCTGTTTTCATAAACGCTTCCTCGTGCAAAGCCACCCAGAGGCTGCTCACGCGGCGAACGCGGCGTACAACCGCAGGCCGGAATTCAGAGGGCAGGGCGTTTTCTAGAGACTGGAATACCTGGATATCGGTAAACATCGGACACCTCGCGCGGAAAAAGCTCGGAAGGATCAGATCAACCCGGATGTCAGCCAGTACGCGCCGGCCATCAACCCCACACCGATCAGAATCAGAAACGCGCCGGTGCCGGCCGCGGTTTTCATCATCTGATTGATCTGGGACAGGATTTCCGAGACGCTATCCGAAAGCGCCGTCATGTCATGATTGATGGCGCGCTTGCTCAGTTCGGTGGAGGCGCTGGCCAGGGTCCGCATCTCTTTCGAGAATCCGCGGCCGATCAGAATCAATATTCCGGCCAACAGGCTAATCAGCCCGGACCCCAAGAGGAGCAGGATGATGCCGACTTGCAAATCAGGTTGCGTAACGTATTGAACGATCATGTTTGCCTCCTGGCGGAGAAAGTCTGGATTGTATATGTGCAAATTGCGTGCCAGAAGGTGAAAACAGGGGTTTTTCTACTTGGGAAGGAGCGAAGGTAAAAAGCAAAACGCAAAGCCCGCCCCGGCTGGGGTGGGCCGGGGGCGCGGAGGCGCAAGAAATGAATTGGTTTACTTTGCGCCTTGGCGCCTTAGCGCCTTTGCGTTAAGCCCTTTTTCGACTTGTGCTGAGTTCGTCAGGGCCTGGATCTTGGAAGGATTTTTCTCCTCCCTTTCCGCTTTTTCCCCCAGATAATGAGTGTAATTGCCATCATATTCCATTATCCGGCCTTCCTCCAGCTCGAAAATACGGGTAACGACATTATCCAGAAAATATCGGTCATGGGAGACGATCAGGAGCGTCCCGTCGAACTCATCGAGCGCCTCTTCAAGCTGCTCGGCGGATTGCAGGTCCAGGTGGTTGGTGGGCTCGTCCAAAAGGAGGAAGTTGGCTCCCTGAAGCATCAGGCGCGCCATCTGGACCCGCGCCTTTTCGCCACCGGAGAGGTTGCGCACGCGTTTCCCGGCGTCGTCGGAGGTGAACAGAAATCGGCCCAGCATACCGTACAACTCGCGGTTGGTGAGCGCCGCGTGACGGGTGATCTCATCCGCCAGCGTGTTATCCAAATTAAGAGATTGATGTTCCTGGTCGTAATACCCGAGCGTGTTCGACGGCCCGAGCACGATCTCGCCCGCCGTCAGCTTTTCCTCGCCCAGGATGCAGCGCAGCAGCACGGTCTTGCCCGATCCGTTGGCGCCGATGATGCCCGCCCGTTCCCCGTTCCAGATCGTTAAGTCCACTCCGCGCAGGACCGGGTTGGCGCCGAAGGATTTTTCCGCGCGGCGGATCTCCAGCGTGCGGTTGGACCCGCGTCGGGAAGCCGAGAGATTTAACCCGATCGCCTTGCGCTCGCCGAGCGGCTTCTCGACCT
>JBAVFZ010000019.1:0-12870 GCA_049684495.1 Anaerolineales bacterium
TGGGCGCGCTGTTCGGGCTGGCCGCGGTGATTGTCGTTTGGATCCTCCTGTTCGCCGCCCCGCTCCCCCGTCTGCCCGCGGAAGCGATCCCGCCGTATTTCACGGTCTACCCGCCGCCGACCTACACGCCGATTCCGCCCACGCTGACGATCACCCCGTTCTATACCGCCGCGCCCGCGCTGCCCACGGTCATGCCCGGGACGATCGGTGTCGGGGCGATGGTGGAGATAACCGAGGATGGCGTCCGGTTGCGGGATGCGCCTTCGCTCTCGGGCAAGATCCTCAACCAGGCCAGTTCGCATGAATTATTCACCGTGATCGAGGGACCGCGCCAGGCCGACGGATACACCTGGTGGCTGCTGCAGGGGGTTTACGATAAATCGCGCCAGGGGTGGGCGGTGGAAAATTACCTGAGGCCTTCGTAAAGCGGGCGGCTATATTTTCGGGAACATTCTCCCCGTCCGTCTCATAAACTCCCGGTATTCCTCCCCGAATTCCTCAATCATCATCTGTTCCTCGCGGGGCACCCGCACGACGAACACGGCGCACACCAGCACCGCGACGACGACAAAGATCCAATTGGCGGTGAGGAGCGCCAGGCCGCCCGCCCAGATGAACATGCCCGTATAGATCGGATGGCGCATCCGGGCGTACGGCCCCGCTGTCACCAGGCGATGCTTATCCCGCAGCTGCAGCTGGGGCGACCATTCTTTCCCTAGGATGATCTGCGCCCAGATCCAGATCCCGAGGCCGGCCAGGCCGAGAAGGAATCCCAACCAGCGCAAGGCGTCCGGGATTGGAAAGGATAGCTCGGCCAGCCAGTTTGGCTGGACCGCGAAGGCCGCCAACAAGCCGATGACCAAAAAGAAACCGACAAACCGGACGAGGAACGCAACCGTCCCTTCGCGTTTTACGGCGGCGCGGTCGGGCATCACCCTTTCCCCGGCCAGCCGGACCCGGAGCGTGAAAACAATGCGCATCAGAAATACGCCCAGGATGAGAATCCAAAAAAGAATGCGGAAAAGGTTTTCGGATGTCATGGGCATCTCCTTCTGAAGCGCATCGTCACCCCGGCGTGCTTTAGGCCGGGGTCCATGGGGATCCGGATCACGGTTGCGTGCACGCAGGTATGTGACATCTTTTCGTCATGGATTCCCGCCAAGTACGCGCGGGAATGACGGATATAGAGATGCTCGTCATGCCCGCGTGATTGTGGCGGGCATCCAGGAATTTATCGGATACTTCTGGAATAGGTAGACCTGGATTCCCGCCAGGTACACGCGGGAATGACGATCTTATTCCAAGTTCGAAACCGCCCTCACCAAATCCCCGGAACCAAGCGGTAGCGCACGCGCCGGGCGTATTCCGCATAGCCCGGAAGCCCGGCCTGCAAGGTGCGGTCCTCGAGCATCGTCCGAATGAGATACCCGAGGATGATGAATCCGGAGGGGATCAACGCCCACAGCGTGTTCAGGAAAAACGGGATGAACAGGAAGGAGATCGCCCCGCCGACGTAGGAAGGATGGCGGACGAAGCGGTAGGGGCCGGTGGTGACTACGGTTTGGCCGCGGTCCGTCTGAATGCGCACAACCGCCGAGAAGAACCGGTTCTCGAGCATCGCCCAGGTTCCCAGGAGGAGCCCTCCGGCCGCCAAGATCAGCGCGATCCATGGCACTGCCGGCGGAAGCGGCGGTGTCCATCCAAGGCGGTAATCCAGGCCGGCGACGAGAAGACCCGCCATCGGGCCGAAGATCGCAATCAGCGACACGATCGCCTTGTCCACCGGCGAGACGTCGCCGCGGTCCATCGAGCTGGCGCGCTCGGCGATCAGATCCGGATTCTTCCTCTGAAGAAGAACCCGGCTGCCCAGCGAGACGAAGAGGAACAAACCCATGTAGATCCATCCCATCCACCAATCGAGGCGCCCGGCGGCTCCGAACAGGATCGCCGGCTGGAGCAAAACCACCAGCGCGAACCGGATCACAGCCCCGGGAGTGATCCCGGCCTGGTGGACGGCGTCTTTTTTCCGGGAGGGGGAAGACATATTCGATGGCATGGAGTCCTCCTTGTCCATCATTGGCGCATGAAACGAACCGGTCACTTCCGTCCGGTGTACAGGGCGTATCCCATGAGCGTCAACACCTCCAGCGGAGCGTCGAAGGATTCCTTGATCGATTTCCGCATGGCGGGATTTGTGAGATACAGATAAATTAACCTGCCGAATCCCCGCAGCGCCCAGCGCGCCCCGACCCATTGCATCCGCCCCTTGATCTCCTGGCGGTTGTCGATCGCGTGCACTTCGGAGGATCGATCCCGCAGACCGGACTGATCCCATAAAATATTCCATTCCGCGGCGGTGAGGATCTTCGTGCCAAGCACTTTCGCCTTCTCGACCAGCGCCGGAGGGGGCGGCACGTCCAGCCAGATCGTCTCGTTCAGGCCGACATACCCGCCCGGTTTCGTCACCCGGACGCATTCGCGGATCGCCCGCGGCTTATCCTCGACGAAGGCGATCACGGATTCAACAACCACCGCATCAAACCGGCCGGCTTCGAAGGGCAGGTCCAGAATGTCGGCCACCTTAAAATCCACTTTGGAAAGGACCCGTTCCTCGCGCGCCCGTTGCCACGACCACTCGATCATCTTGGGCGAGATATCCACGCCCACCACCCGCACGCCGTAGCGTTTGGCGATCAATGCCGGTCCGGCGCCGATGCCGGATCCCACGTACAGCACCTCGTTTGCCGATTCAAGATGGCAGCGCGAGAACAGGGTGTTGGTGGCTTCCATCCCGCCATTATGTTTTGTGATGCCAACCTGGGCCTGGAAATCCAGGTAGGATGCGAGGAATTCGTTTTTGGAATTCATGGGAACCGCCTTGCGGAAGCTAAAACCGACGCGGTCTTCAAGACCGCGTCGGTCTACGGATGCGTCCATCCATTTGTTTACCAAATTCCCGGCATAAGGCGCGCCGAGGTCCGGCAGTAGGCATCCCATTCCGCGCCGAACTCGCGTCCCAGCAATTCTTCCTCGTCGTGGATCCGGAGCAATAGAATGGCTATGAGGAAGGGGGCGGCGCCCAGTCCGATCCAGGACCGGAAGGTCAGGGATAATCCGAAAGTCAGCAGAATGACTCCCAGATAGCGGGGGTGGCGGATCCACCGGAACGGGCCGGAGGTGATCAGCCGGTGGTCTTTTTGGATGGTTACTTCGGGGGAGTATTGTTTGCCGAGGGCCAGCCCCGACCAGAATACAAAACCATACCCGAGCGCGGACAGCGCATCGCCGAGCCAGCGGAGGGCGGGCCCTTCGGGGAACACGCCGATAGCGTACCGGTCGGCGAAGGGGATTCCCGCGAGCGCCAGATAGAGTCCGATCACCAATCCGATGCGGACAATGGTTTCCCGCCGATTCAGCTTGGATATGTCCCCCTTGCCCCCGCGGATGCCCTCGGTTCCGCCGATCGCCTGGACGCCGACGGCCAGCGCAAACAATCCGACGATTGCGGCGTAACCCGTCCGGGGCGCGAGGGAGAAGAACCCGCCCCAATCCGCGAGCCCCCATCCGAGGAGCGGCAGGCCGAGATATATAACCACCGTTGCCGCGGCGAAGAGACCAGCGCGAAGATATTTCATTGGAATACTCCTTAACGGGCTGTTGAAAAATGATCAGAGTGTCATTGCGTGCCTGCCCCTGGCGAAGCATAACTGCTCGCCTTTGCTCCTTGAGCAGTTATGCTTGCGAAGCGGGGGGAGCAAAGCGACAAAGCAATCTTCTGCTTTTTCCGAAGGGGGAGATTGCTTCGCTCCCAGAGCCTGCCCCGAGCGCAGCGAAGGGGTCGCTCGCAAAGACACCGGTTCCTTCTTTTTTCAACACCTTGTTATTCATTTCCTTTGCCCGTCCCTTCGAAAAGGGGCAAGGGGCCGGGTCTACCAAATACCCGGAACAAGCCGGAACTCCACTTCCCTGGTGTAATCCTTGTATCCGGCCAATTCGTTTTGCAGCATGCGGTCCTCGAGCGCGGTCCGGACGATCATGCATAGCGCGGCGGAGGCGGCGGGGATCAATGCCCACAGGGAACCGAGCAGGATCGCGGCGCCCGGGGATTGCAGGATGGCGCCGATATAACCCGGGTGGCGGACGAACCGGTATGGGCCCGAACGGCAGACCGTCTGGCCGCGGTCGCTTTGAATGCGCGCGGTGGTGGAGAAAAATGCGTTGGTGATCATCGCCCAGCTGAACAGCGCCATCCCGGCCGCGAACACAACGCCCCCGGCGATATTCCACGCCGGTCCCAATCCGCGAGTCCAGCCGAAGCGCGCATCCAGGCCGGCCATAAACGGAACCGCGAGGTAGTACATAACTCCCCATAAACCGCCGACAACTTTATCCCAGGCTTTGAATTCTTTCGGGCGGCCGCGTTCGGCGATGATCTCAGGCTTTTTACGTAAGAAGATTCCATTGATAAGGATGACCGCGAGGTTGAGGCCGAGGAACACCCAGGCTCCGGTCCAATCGAGGCGTCCGGCGGCGCCGAATAGGATCGCGCCCTGCAGGCCAAGCATTAAAAAAATGGTTGCCAGCCGGATGGCGATACCTGCGGCGAGGTTGGGCCGGGACGCGGTCGGCGGGACTCCGGTTTTTATCATGGGAATACCCCTTTTTTTTACGAATGGTATGTTGTTTCGTACGCAGGAAACCGCATCCGGTTTTTGGAGGGATGCCTGCCGGAACTATTGAAAACGCCGAAAGGGGAAAAGCGCGTTATTCCTCTTCCTGAATGTGGTGCACGCCCTGCCAAAAGAGGGTCAGGACGTGCGGATCGTCGACGCGGTAGAAAACCTCACGCCCGGCTTTGCGGCTGGAAACCAGGCGCAGATGCCGTAATTGGCGCATGTGGTGCGAGACGGCGGATTCCGAAATCCCCACCGATTGCGCCAAGGCTCCGACATTCTTTTCCCCAGCCGAAAGGCAGGCAAGGATCCGCACGCGGCTGGTGTCTCCGAACGCGGTAAACAACTCGGCGACGTGCGCGGCCATATGTTCATCCAGGGTGTCCGTTCTGCGGGAAATGGTTCTTCTTGCCATGCCGTCCTCCCTCGATTGCCGCGGAGATGAAAAGATTGATATATGAATAACTATTCAAGCATTTGAAATAATATGCCCGCTCCGCGCTCCTGTCAATCCCCATTCTGCACGGATGTACAATTGGGTCCGAACCGGGAGGATCATGCCAAAAATCGCCGTCTTGGGATTGGGGATCATCGGGGGCGGGATCGCCCGAAATTTACTGCGCAAAGGGTTCCCCGCCGTGGTTTGGAACCGCACTCCGGCACGGGCGGAGCCTTTCCGGTCCCTGGGGGCGGAGGTGGCGGCCAGTCCCGCCGCCGCCGCGCGCGGGGCGGAGGTCGTGATCGACGCGGTGACCGATGTGGACGCTTCGCGCGGGGTGTGGACCGGGGAGCAGGGGGCGCTGGCCGCGATGGCGCCGGGGTCGACAGCCATCGAATGCGCGACGCTGTCGGTGAAGTGGATCCGCGAACTGGATAGGCTGGCCGCGGAGCGGAACATACCCTTCGTCGACTGCCCGGTGACCGGGGGCAGGGAGGGCGCGGAAAAGGGGACGCTGACCTTGCTGATCGGCGCCGAGGAGGATGCGCTGGCGGCGGTCCGTCCGGTCCTCGAAGCGTTCTCCGCGCGTATCTTCCGGTTCGGCTCACCGGGCATGGGCACGGCGTACAAGCTGATTAACAATCTGATGCTGGCCGCGCAGATCCTGGCGACCGGGGAAGGGATCGCCTTCGCCGACCGCTGCGGGCTCGATCTTTCTCTCGTGGCGGATGCCATCCAGGCCGGTGCGATGGCCAGCCCGATCGTGAAAACAAAGCTTCCGTTCATCCTGAAAAGGGATTTTTCCGACACGAATTTCGCCCTGCGCTGGATGCTCAAGGATCTCCGATACGGTTTGGAGTATGCGGCCGAGCTGGGCCTGCGGCTTCCGGACGCGGAGCGGATTTGCGAATTATTCGCGGAAGCCGATGCGCGCGGGTGGGGCGGCCAGGATTACTCCGTCGTCACGGAGCTGGCCCGCCTGCCGCGCCGGGACGCGTAAGGTCAAGGATCCCTTTTCGCCATGAACCTGCGGCGTTTTTCTCCGATGGAATACCGCACCCGCTGGATTAATTTCGTGTGGACGCTCGCCGCGGTGGCGTTGACCACCGCCATCCTGCTCTTGCTCCGCTCGACCCTTTCCAACCAGGTGATCGCCCTGCTTTATCTCCTGCCGGTGATGCTTTCCGCGACGCGCTGGGGGCTTCTGCCGGCGCTGACCGCTTCGCTGACCTCGTTCTTCGCCTTCAACTTCTTCTTCCTGTTTCCCACGTTTACCTTTGCGGTGGGCAATCTGGAGGAACTCCTGGCTCTGATGATCTTCCTGATCGTGGCCGTCATCATCAGCCAGGCCGTCGCTTCCGCGAACACGCACGCCGTGCGGGCGGAAATCCGGGAGCGGGAAGCCACCACGCTGTACGCGCTCTCCCGCGTGCTCGAGGAGCAGACCGGTCTGGACGATACCCTGGCTTCGGTCACACGGATGATCACGGAAGTTTTCGGATTCGCCGGCTGTGAAATCCTGGTGGGTTCGGACGATCCGGTGTTTCCATCCAGGGCGATTTTCATGGCCGAACCCGCCGCCGGGACCGCGCCGCCGGCCGGAGGAACGCGGGAGATGGACATCCCGCTGGCGGCGCGCCAGACAAATATGGGGACCCTCCGGCTTTATATCCGGGAAGCGAACCCGCCGCCCGACGCCAGCATCCTGCGCCTGCTCACGACCTTCGCGGCGCAAGCGGGGTTGTACATCGAACGCGCCAAGCTGGCCCGCGAAGCCAGCCGGGCGCAGCTCCTCGAGGAAAGCGACCGGTTGAAGACGGCGCTGCTGTCTTCGGTCTCACACGATTTGCGGACCCCGCTGTCGGCGATCAAGGCTTCGGCCACGGTCCTTTTACAGGAGGATGCCGCGCTGGACGCAACCACCCGCTCCGATCTGCTGTCGGCCATCAACGAGGAGACCGACCGGCTTAACCGCCTGGTGGGCGATCTTCTGGATCAATCCCGGATCGAAGCGGGAGCGCTCCGCCTTAAACGCGATTGGTGCGATATGGACGAACTGATCCGGACAGGTGTGCGGCGGCTCGCATCGCCCCTGGCCGTTTTCCGCGTTGCGCTCCGGCTGGATCCCGACCTGCCGCTCCTCATGGCCGATTATGTCCAGGTGGACCGCGTCATCAGCAATCTTCTGGATAACGCGATCCGGTTTGCCCCTCCCGGATCGGCCATCGACATCACGGCCCGCGCCGGGAATGGCAACATGACGATCGCCGTAACCAACCAGGGTCCGGCGATCCCGGCCCGTCTGCATCCCAACCTGTTCGATAAGTTCTACCGGATCTCGGAGGATCGCTCGCCGAATATGGGCACCGGGCTGGGCCTTTCCATTTGCAAGGGGATCGTCGAGGCGCACGGCGGGCGGATCTGGGTGGAGAGCCCGGTGGCGGGAGATTCCGGGACGCGGTTCACATTCACCCTGCCGCTGCCGGGAAGTGCCGGAGAAAAAAAGGAACGGGATGAAGAAAACCAAGATCCTGATCGTGGATGACGAACCCCAGATCCTGCGCGCGCTGCGCGCCGGATTAATCGCCCAGGGGTACGAGGTGGTCAGCGCCGCCGACGGGGAAGAAGCGCTGGACAAGGCATCCGCGGAACTGCCGGATGCGATCATTCTCGACCTCAACCTCCCGCGTAAAACCGGATTGGAAGTCTGCCGCGAACTACGGGAATGGTCGGCGGCGCCGATCATCGTGCTCTCGGTCAGGGATTCGGAACGCGACAAGGTCACCGCCCTGGACCTGGGGGCGGATGATTACCTGACCAAGCCGTTCGGCACCGGCGAATTGCAGGCGCGGTTGAGGGTGGCGCTTAAGCACGCCGCGGGACGGGAAGGCGCGGGCGAACCGGTCTTGCACGCAGGCAAAATCATGATCGACCTCGCCCGGCACATCGTCGAGCGGGGCGGGGAAGAAGTCCATTTGACGGCGACCGAATACAATCTTCTGGCGTATCTGGCCACCAATGCCGGACGCGTGCTGACTCATACACAGATCATGGAGCACGTCTGGGGAGCCGGGTACGAAAGCGAGACCCAGAACCTGAGGGTGTATATCAGCCAGCTGCGGCGCAAGCTGGATCCGGATTCGGAACAGCCGCAAATGATCACCACCGAGCCGGGGATCGGTTACAGATTTTTAGCAGACGAATAGCCCTTTTTTCTAACCTTGACACTTTTCATATACCGGCCCCTCTGATCCTTATTATTTCCTAACACGCCTGCCCCAGAATATTCCTGGAAAGGGCAGGGTCCCATGGATCCGATCGTAAAACCCAACCGGTTGCTCCTCTGGCAGGGGATTGAGCCGTCCGCGGACATCTCGGCCGATCCCTCGCTGCGTCAATTGGGGGAAGAGCGGCAGCGCGAAGACGCTCTCTTCCGTCATCAATCCGGAGGAGCGCAAACGTTTCTGGAAGCCCAGGCGGTACTGATCGTCTCGGCGCTTTTGGAATCCAGGACCCGCCTGGAATTCTCCCTGCCGGAAATCATCAACCTGCCGATGGACGACGAAGAAGACTGCCGGCCGGCTGAAATTCCGGCGGATTTCCGGAAGCAAAGCATAGGGGGTTTCCTGGGACGGCTTCCGGTGAAGGACATCCGCTCCGCGTTCCGGCAGCGGCTTTCCCGCTTGGAAGACTCGATGTACCCGGCGGTGGCGGTCGGAGTCCGGTTATTGCGCTACGCGGTGGCGCGGCACATCGTCCACGACCGGATTTTTATTGAAGTGGAAGACGGCGACGGAGCCGGCGAATCCCTCGAGGTGGTCGAGGGAAAATTCCGCGGGCACCGCCGTTTGGTGGATACGCTCTACCAGGCGCTCTCGCTCGCCCCGTACATCTTCACCGATCAGGAATACCAGGCTAAACGGATGGCCGTCCTAGGCCGGCTCGTGCCGCTCGGCAACCGGCTGGGCCAGCTCGAGCTGGAAGACATCGTTGGGAAGATACACCGGCGGGCGGAAGCGGACGACCTCAACCGCGGGCTGCGGCTGAGCGTCCCGTATTTTGACAACCAAGCGCTGGAAATGAAGCTGCATGAGTTCGAGGTCATTCCGCCGGGGCGGACGATGTTCGTGCCGGCGTTCGTGGCGCTGGCCGCCGCGCGGGAACAGGAAAAGGTCGGGCAGGAAAATGCCCTCAACCCCTCGACCCGCATGCATCTGCTGGCCGAACTTAAAAGCCTGGAACAGGCTTTCGACAACCGGCCGCGATAATCCTTTCTTAAGAAAGAGTATGGTATGGCTTTTTCGATCCTGCTTTTGATCGCAATCATTTTCCTCGCCTGGCGGCTTTCTCCCCGCGAGAAGAAGGAACACGCCGCCATTCACGGCGCCGGACAGATCGGCCTGCTGGCGGCCGTGGCGCTCTTCGGCGTGGATTATTTCACTTCGTTCTTTTACGGCACCGGCGAACTGATGAGCGCCCTCCACCCCTACGGGTTGCAGGACTACGCGTATGCCGCCGTGGCGGTGATCGCCCTCGCGAACATCGTGTTCGGTGTGTTGTATATGTTCTCGCTCGGGCCCTTCAACGAAGGCGGCGGATCCTACACCGCCTCGATGCGGTACCTTAAGCCCACCCTCAGTTTGATCGTTGCCGTGACGCTGATCGAAGACTACGTGTTGACCATTGTCGTTTCGGCGCTTTCGGGCGGGGACCAGCTGCTCTCCATCCTGAACGCCTACAACACCGGCTGGGTCTGGCATTTCCTGATCGGAGCCGGGCTGGCCGCCGTCACCTGGTACCTCACCATCCGCGGCCGCGGTGAATCCTCGCAAATCGTCTTCATCGGTCTGGCGATCTTCGCGATGCTGTCGGGGATCATGGCCGTCGGCCTGTTCTCGGCGCATTTCGGGGGAGTTGCGGCGGTTCCCGCGACCGAAGCGCCGAAGGCCGCGACCGTGGGCCAGGCCCTGCTCCATCTGCTGACCGCATCGATGAAAGGCATGGTCGCGCTCAGCGGATTGGAGGCTATGTCGAACGGGATCCAATTCGTCATCAATGAAGACGTTGCCCTGGTAAAGTGGGGCAAGCGGCATCTGCCGCGCTTAAAGGCGCTTTGGAATTTCTACAGCGGAAAATCCGGGATCGGACGCTTCGTCCAGTCGGCTTTCCTCTTCTACGGCGGATTGACGACGCTCTTTCTGACGTTCTTTGCCATCCGGTTTGACGTCTTTGACGGCACGCTCGGCCGCACGCTGGTGGGAAACCTGGCCTTCATCGGGTTCGGCCAGATCCCGGGCGGAACGCTGCTGTTCTGGGTGTACCAGTTGCTGGCGGTTGCGCTGCTGGCGGCCGCATCCATGACCGCCTTCCAGGATGCGCAGGCCACCGAATGGCGCGATGTGGCGATCGGGGAAATCCCCGAAGCGATCGTCTATCGCGATCCGCGCGGCACCTTCACCCGCTCGGTGACCATCACGTTCGGCGTCTCGGTGTTCATCATGCTCCTGGTCCGCGGCCAGACGACCGTGGCGGCTCCGTTCTACGGGGTAGGCGTGTTCATGCCGATCATGGTGATGGGGCTGGCCATCCGGCAGCATATCCTCCAGCATTACACCGGCCGCGTGCGGACGTGGGGCGCCCGGGGCGCCGCGCTGGCGGCGATCCTGGCCGCGAGCGTGTTTGTCGGCCAGATCGTGGGCAAGTGGGAGGAAGGCGGCTGGATCCGGCTGATCACCTTCACCACCCTCTTCACCACCGCCCATCTCCTGCTGCTCTCGCCGCTCGGCCGCCGCACGCCGGAACAGATCCACCGCATCGTGCGCGACAAGGCGCGGGTCCAGGGCGCCATGGCGTCGATCGTCGAATGGCAGTCGCTGCAGATGCAGGAATACCGGTATTGGATTTTGACCGGGGTTTCCAAATTCTACGCGCTGTTCGGAATCAACCGGCCCGTCCGGTACGCGCCGCCTCCTCCCGCCGGCGAGTATGACGAGGCGCTGCACGTGGATCATCCGGAGGCGCACTCGTTCCTGGAGCAGTATCTGGAATCCCTGCCCACGCCCGACCCGCGGCTGGGGGGCCAACCCAAACAGACCGCGGAACCGAAAATTCCCTGACGGCAGACAAACTCCCGGCAGAATCCGCCGCCGCGTCAAATCGACGTGGCGGCGTTTTTGTCCATCATCCCGGCATTTTGTGTTCGTCATCCCGGCGTATTCGGTTTGTCCGTCATTCCCGCGTGTACGTAGCGGGAATCCATGAGGAACTCATAATCAAGACTTCTCAATTAATTCCCTAGGTGCTCGGTCCGTCCGCGCCGGCATCCAGGAATTAACTTGCACGACCCCCTCTACCTATTAGTGGACGCCGGCTAAAATCACCCTCGCTTCGCACCAATCCCCACTCATAAAACAGGATCGAGTGGGGATGCTCCGCGAGGGCAGGCACCGGCATGACGATCCTCCAATTTCCCGCTTTCCCGGTGTGTTCTTAAATCGATTTCCCGGATGGGGAAGGATGATATGATATCGGCGGATCCGTTCCCGAGATTAAGGCCGTTCTTTGAATGGGACGGTCGAAAAAGTTCGAGGAGAGTATTCCCCATGCTTGCCCCTCTCGACCGCAGATTTGATGCCGGCGGCCGCGGCAACGTCTTGATTCTTTTCACCGTGGTCGTGGCGTATATTGCCGGGTTTATCGGTGTCGGGACGAACCTCGGCTTGGCCGCCTGGGCGGTCCTGATCCTGCTCGGCGTCATTCATTTAGGGCTGGCGGCGATTTCCGACCGGACCTTTTTTTGCCCGGCCACTCCCCTGAAGGTGGCCATCTACTTTCTCCTGCAACTGGCCATTTGCGTAATGGTCCAAACAATTGGGATGGGATATTTCTGGCTGATGATGATGCCGCTGGCCAGCACGGCCGCGACGCTCCTCTCCCGATGGGCGACCGGAATATATTATGCGATGATCATGGCCGCTTTTATCACGCCTTTGAATTGGGAGCGGCCGGAAAATGCCCTCCAAAACACTTTGGTTTTCGGGTGCGCGCTGATTTTCGTTTGGATCTTCACCGAGGTTTCGGTCCGCGATCAGCAGATCCGCCGGGACGTGGAGCGTCTGGCGCGCGAATTGGAGCAGGCCAACACGCGCTTGCGGGAATCGGCCGCGCAGGCCGAGGAGCTGACCCGCTCGCGCGAACGCAACCGCCTGGCGCGCGAGATCCACGACAGCCTCGGGCATTACCTGACAGTGGTCAACGTCCAGCTCGAAGCGGCCCGGGCCCTGGTGGAGAACAAGGGTTGGAAGGAAGCGGCGCCGGATTTATATGCGGCGCTCGAGAAAGCCCAAACTCTCACGCGCAGCGGGTTGGCCGACGTGCGCCGGTCCGTTGCGGCATTGCGCACGGATCCGATGGGCGAAAAACCGTTCCTCGAGGCGGTCAAGGCGCTGATCGCCGACAATCAGGAGGCGGGCTTGCTCGTTTCGTTCCGGCAGGCGGGCTCCGCGCAGGCGGCCGCGCCGCAAATCGAATTGGCGCTGTACCGGATCCTGCAGGAGGCGCTGACCAACGTGCGCAAGCACGCCCGCGCATCGCGGGCCGAGGTGACACTCGATTATCGTGAGAGTTCCGTCCGTCTGGAAGTGCAGGATAACGGCGTTGGTTTTTCCAGGGTGGAAGAGGATGAGGAAAAATTCGGCCTGCGGGGTATCCGCGAACGGGTCGAGCTGCTGAAGGGGAGGATGGAAATCGGCGTAAGCC
>JBAVFZ010000020.1:0-5257 GCA_049684495.1 Anaerolineales bacterium
GTATTAACACGACTCGGCTCTTCCGCCCCGCTGGGTTGCCGGGGGATCACCTGACCAGTGTGATCAATCCCAAGCCGATCAGCACCACCGCCACCGCGCCGAACAAGTTGGCGATCACCGAGGTCCACAAGAAGGTCCAGGCGGGCACCCGGTAGACGCCGCCCGCGAGGCTGACCAATTTCGATGCGTATCCCGGCAGCATCCGGGCAAACAATAAAAAAACCGGAGACTGGATCGGAAGCCGCCCGAGCCCGAAAGGAAGCCCCTGCTTCCTTTTTTCAAAATCAGTGATGTCCCCGATGCTTCCCCCGATGTAGTATTCCATGGTCGACGCCAGGGTGTTCCCCAGCGTGGCGATCAGAACGGCGGCGACGGGCCCTTTCCAGGCGAGCACGAGCAGGGTCACGGGTTCGGCGGGAATCGGAGTGGGGCCGAGCAATACATACGCGACCAAACACGCGGCCGCTCCATAGAACTCGTATTTCCGGAGGAATTCCTGCAGCGCCGTAAGATCATGCGCGGTGGCGAAGAGAAATGCCGCGATCCCGAAGAGGACCAGCAGGATGAACCTCAACCACTTCCTCCACGTGGGACCTTCCCCGGATTTATTCATTCCCACTCCGCCGGCGATGGGATTGGGATGCTCCGCGGGCTTTTTTCCAAGGCTGCTTTGAAAAGCGCGTCGGCGATCACGAGCGCGGCGTCGGGATTGCCCAGCCGGCGGGAGGCCGATGCATAGGTTTTTAAAAGCATGCCGTCACCCCGCAGCCAGGAATCCACCTGGCAGGCAAGACCCCGGGGATATTCCACTTGTACGCCCGCTTGATGGTCGAGGATGAAGCGCACGTTACCTTCCTCCTGGCCGGGCAGGGAATCGATCAGGATGATCGGCAGCCCGGCGGCAAATCCCTCCGAGAGGATCAATCCACCGGCTTTGGTGACCAGAATATCGGCGCACCCCATCCATTCCGGAATGTTGGTGACGAAGGGCATCGCGCGGAGGGGGTAGCTCCACGGGTGCGCGCCGATCTTCTCCAGGAGATCGTCATCCCCCCCCGTGAGGACGATTACCTGGATGGGATGGGCAACTTTTTCCAGGGCTTCAAGGTGCTGGAAAATCCCGCGAACCCGCCGGCTCCCCACAAACAGAAGTGTCGTCAATTGCGGATCCAGGCCTAACCTGCGCCGCATCTCGGGTTGCGGAATGCGCCGGATTCCGAAATCCGGATCCACCGGGATTCCGCTGATGGAGATGTGGGAGGATGGGATGCCGTGAGCAACGGCTTTCGATCTCACCTGTTCGGAAGCGACGAAGAAGTGATCCGGATCGCGATTGAACCACAGGGTATGGACGTCCGCCAGATCGGTCACGACGGTGTAGAACGGGGGCTTGCCGATCATGGAATTCATCGCCGTCCCAGCCGGGGCGTTGAACAATTGGTTGGTGTTCAGAACGGCGTCGGGTTGAATGCCGCGGATCAGCCGTCTCATGGTCCCGGACAGCGCCAGGATCAAGGTGTTTTCCACCAGCGCGCTGGCCGGCCGTGAATCCAAGATCGAATAAGCGAAACGGAACCAGCTCGGATTGTTTTTAATATCATGGTCGTAATTGCGTTCGGTTTCCTTCAACAGCTGGAGGCCGGAATCCTCGTGGATCGGGTTGACAATGGTCGTTTCGGATTCCCCCGGGTGGAGCCGTTCCAAAGCTTTGGCGACCGAGTTGGCGGCGCTGCGATGGCCGAATCCGGTATCACTGGTAAGGATGAGGAAGCGCTTTTTCCCGGTCATCGGTGATTATTCTTCGCATTTACAAAGAGTCCGCCTTCCCCGGCACGGCGATGCGCCGTGGATGCGAAGGCGGTGGATGCGCAACGTGGGGATAATAACCAAAAATATTAAAAACGCATAGGTGCCGTTGAGGGTCGATCGCGTTGGAATTCCGGTCGCTTGGCGGCGCCAAACCGGAAAGTGGAAAACCAGCTGCCTTTCCCCATCTCAAGCCAATCGGCGGCGTTCATCCGCTCACCGGAATCCCGGCGGGAATCCGCACCGGCTCTCCTTCCGGAGAATCCCTGGAAGCCTCGATCCGCAATATTAAAGCCGTGAGGAATGGATCGGACGGGAGGGAGTCGTGCGCCCGGAGATCGGCGGCACCGGGGCGAAGGGCGGAGATCATCCAACGGAGGACAGCCCGCGGAAATATTGCTCGCCGGTTAACCGTCGGATTTTCTGGTTTCTCTTCCACCGCTCGCCAGCGGGATCCAGAAAGTGAATGCCGCCCCGCCGCCCGGAGGATTTTCCACGCTGATGCGGCCGCCGTGTTTCTGCGCGATCTCGTAGCAGATCGAAAGGCCAAGCCCCAATCCGCTGGATTTGGTGGTGACGAACGGTTCGAAAAGATTGCCGAACAACTCCGGAGGGATTCCCGGCCCGGTGTCGCGGAAGACCACCCCGGCTTCCCGCGTATTCTCCGAAGTGATCAGCTCGACCGTCAACGTTCCGCCGTCCGGATGCATCGCTTCGATCGCATTCATCGCCAGATTGATGAACACCTGTTGGATCCGTTCCTTCTCCCCGCGCACGATGCAGCCCTTCGCGCCTCCCGGCTGCTCCCAGCGCACCTTTCCCTCATACAACGGCTGTTCCATCAGCCTCCGCACCTCGCGCAAAATGTCGGCCAGATCGCACAGGCTCGGGGTGTTATCCGGGCGCGGCCGGTACAGTTCGCGCAGTTCCGCCACGAGATGCACCAGCCGTTCCGTCTCAGAGGAAGCCATGCCGATGTAACTCTGGATCGAGGCGACGTTGGGCGCCTCCTGCTGAACCAGGTACAGGCAGTTTTTTATCGTCTGCAGCGGGTTATTTAGTTCATGAGCCACCGAACCGAGCAGGCGTCCCATGGCGGCCAGTTTCTCGGTCCGCACAAGCTGCTGGCGGGCTTTTTGTTCTTCGGCCAGCGCATTTTTCAGATCGATGTACAAATGCGAGTTGGTGATGGCCAGCGCGATCCGATCCGCGGCGGTCCGGATCGGCGTGATCTCATCCGACTCAAAAGGGCTGCCGGGCGCGGTTCGCGTGATGGTCAGCGTTCCCAGAACCGTATCCTGGAACAGCAACGGAAGGATCATTCCGAAGGTCGTGCCGGCCGGTTCTGATTCCGCCGGGTTGTCGGCCGGGAGGATGAGGATTTCCCGGGCTTGAAAAACCCTGTCGACCAGGCTTTCCGGCTGATTGGAGGGCGCTTCGCCGTAGCTCGCCGCCAGCGCCAGCTTCCCGCTTTCCCCCGGCATATGGATCCGGCATGTACCGCCGGCCAGGGACGCCACCCGCTCGGCGACTTTCGGCAGCACCAGCGAGTAATTAGGCCCGGCTTCGGCCAGCAGGTGCGAGATTTCCGCCACGGCCTCGGCCCGGCGGATGTTTTCCCGGATCTTTTCCTCGGCCTGCCGGCGGCGGGTGATGTCGCGCGCGGCGGCAATCACACCCTTCACCGTCCGGGTTTCATCGGTATACACCGAGGCGTTGTACAGCACCGGCGTGGTCCGGCCGTCCCGGCGGCGGATCTCCAATTCGTAGTCGTTGACCTTGCCTTCGTCGAAGACCCGCTGGTATCCGGCCCGGGCTTTCTCGCCGTCGGTGAAATAATCCGAAAAATCCGTTCCGATCAGTTCCTTGCGGGTAAAGCCCGTGACCTTTTCGGTGGCCGCATTCACGTCGCCGATCTTCCCGTCCGGGGTGATCGTCACCATTGGGTCGATGGTGGCCTCAATCAGGCTGCGGTTGTAGGAGTTGGCTTCCACCAATTCGGCCGTGCGCGCGCGCACCTGGGATTCTAATTCGGCGGTCCGCCGCTGGACCTCGGCGAGCAATTCCTCCTCCGCGGTGATGTCGTGCATGACCGTCACCGCGCCGGAGAGACGGCCGTCTTCCAGGAGCGGCGCGGCCGAACCGACCACGGTCAGCTCGCGGCCCCCGGCGCCGTTGAGGAGGTAGCGCTCGCCGGAAACCGCCGTACCCGCCAGCGCGCGGGCGGTCGGCGAATGCGCCGGATCGAGTGGACGTCCATCGGGCATGCGTGTGTTCAACCGGGTCGCGATCTCCGCGGTGCTCAGATGCGTCGGATCGAATCCGAGCAGTTTGAGCGCGGCGGCGTTCGCCCGGCGGATCCTGCCGCCGGAATCGTAAACCAGCACCGCTTCCGAAAGGGAAGCAAAGACGGCGCTCAGTTCGTCGGCGAGTTGTTGAGCCACCCAGCGCTGATCCTCCACCTGCGTCAGGAGGTTGTCCCGCATCCCGCGCATGCGGATGGCTTGGATCCCGTAGCTCAGATCGTCGGCAAGTTCCGCGAGCAGCGCCACTTCCTCGTCCGAAAATGAATCGAGCTCCCGGGAATAGATCGTTACCGCGCCGAAGGCCCGCTCCTCTCCGAGGAGGGGCAGGGCGATCGATGACGCATACCCGCGCTTGAGCGCCTCCGCGCACCAGGGCGCGAAGGCGGGATCGGTTCGCATGTTCCGGCATTGGGATATCTTTCCCGTCCGGATCGCCGTGCCGGTGGGGCCGCGGCCGCGCTCGCTGTCCGCCCAGGTGACGTGCAGCGTATCCAGGTACCCTTCGTCAAAACCGGAATAGGCGACCGGCCGCACGGTCCTGCCTTCGTCCTGCTGGGCCATTCCGATCCACACCATCGCGTGGCCGCAGCTTTCGACGACGATCCGGCAGGCCTCCTCCATGAAATCGCTTTCGTTTCGGGCCCGCATCATTGCTTGATTGCTCTCGCTGATGGCTTTGAGCATCCGGTTGACCCGGGCCAGTTCGGCTTCCTTCCTCCTCCGTTCGGTGATATCGATGGCGTACAGGTTGGCGTAACCTTCGTCGGCCATCGGCGCGATGGTGAGCAGCAGCGTCTGATGGCCCGCCGCGACATCCGCCACCACTTTCTCCCGCGCGGCGAACGCCTGCCGCGCGAGGGCGGACCATTCCGGCGGGATCTTGCCGCCGATCTCCGCCGGCCAACTCCTTAGCAGGCGGCTGGCCCGGTTCGCATACAGGATCGTTCCCGCGCGGTCCACCCGCATCACGGGATTGGGATTCTCCTCGGGGAACCGCGCCAGGCTCTGGATCTGAATCTCGCCGGCCCGCTTGCGCTCGGTGATGTCGATTCCCATTTCCATGATCAGGGGAGAGCCGTCGGGATCGGTGAAGGGAAAATCGTAAATATCGTACCAGCGGCCGTCGGGGCCGCTCCATTCCCAGC
>JBAVFZ010000021.1:0-2666 GCA_049684495.1 Anaerolineales bacterium
ACTTATAGATGTATATAACATATAGGGAGATGTTACATAATGTGCGATAAAAAACCCGGAGAAGGATGCCACGGCAAAATAGACCGCGTACCAAACTTCGCCCAGCCGCGTCTGCTTCTCGAATTGGCGAAGAAACCCGCCCACGGCTATGAACTGATCGAGCACTTGAGCGACGGAGGCGGTACCGCCCCCGACCCCGGAAATTTTTACCGGGTATTGCGGGGGCTCGAAGAAGAGGGTCTGGTTTGTTCCAAGTGGGATACGCAAAATACCGGCCCGGCGCGGCGGGTCTATGAGCTGACCAATCAGGGTATGGAATTTCTGCATGCCTGGGCGGTCACCATTAAGCAAACCCATCTATCGCTTAACCGGTTTTTGTCGGATTACCAAAGCTTATTCCCAAAGGAAAGGAGGTAACCTATGTGCAAAGAATGCGGTTGTCAGTCGGAGCAGGAGTGCGGTTGCGGTGCAAGCCACAATGCATGTGGTGGTGATTGCGGATGCGGCGGACACGGTTCCCGCTCGCAGACACGGCGCTATCAGACGAAAGCCGAGCAGATTTCCGAGCTGGAAACGTACTTGAGCGAGCTTAAAACCGAAACGCAAGCCGTTGAAGAGCACCTCGCAGATCTTCGCCGGTAGGCCTGTCATCCCTCAATAGAATATTCCGAGGCTATGGGTGCGCAACACGGATCCATGCAATGTTGCGCGCCCATTATCGGTCCTTCTCGATTCATGCCGCTACAAGGAGTCGCTGAAATGACGAATGCCATTGAAGTGAAAGGCTTAACCAAGGTGTATCCCCCCGGTCCGCGCGGGACGACGCAGGTGCAGGCTTTGGATCACGTTGACTTCGCGGTCCAAACGGGCGAGGTGTTTGGCTTTCTGGGTCCCAACGGCGCCGGCAAGACAACCACGGTCAACATCCTCACGACCTTGGCGCCCCCCACCTCCGGGACGGCGCGCGTGATGGGCCGCGATGTTGCCCGGGATGCCTACGGCGTGCGGGAGCGAATCGGCATCGTGCCGGAAATTTCGAATGTATACGATGAATATTCCGCCTGGGATAACCTGATATTCACCGCCCGGTTGTACGGCATCCCCAAAGCCGAGCGGGAAAAACGCGCCGAAGAATTGCTGACGGCGTTCGGCTTATGGGATAAACGCCATGCACTCGCCGGCGGCTTTTCCAAAGGGATGCGGCGGCGTCTATGCCTGGCGATGGGACTGGCGCATCGGCCGCGCGTGCTCTTCCTCGATGAGCCGACCAGCGGCCTGGATATTCAAAGCGTACTGGCCATCCGGGATACGATCCGGCAGTTGCGCGAAAACGGGGTCACCATTTTTATGACGACCCATAACATTGAAGAAGCCAGTCTCGCCTGCGATCGGGTGGCCATCATCCACCGGGGTAAAATCGCCGCGATCGACTCGCCGGCCAATCTTAAAAACGAATTTCAGGGCCGGCGCGCGTTGGATGTGTCCTTTGGTGACGGCCCTCCGCAAATGAAAACCTTCGGCCCGATCGCGGGAGTGAGTGACGCCCAGCCGATGGGAGAAAAATGGCGTCTCTATACCGCGCAGCCGGAACTCGCCATTCCGGCGGTGGTGGATTGGTCTCGCGCCAACAAACGGATGATTACCAACCTGAATATGGTCGAGCCCACGCTCGAAGAAGTCTTTTTGCATATAACGGGTTTATCCCCCCAACCGCAATCCGTGGGGGAAGGTCAAAATACAACGGAAGGGAGCAGCCGATGACGATTCAACGATTAGGCAAGGAGGCCATACTGGCCTGGGTGATTGCCGAGAAAGATATCCGTCTGTATTACGCAAAACCGCCGATCTTAATGTCGGGAATACTTTTGCCCTTTGTGCTGTTCTTGACCTGGTCCGTCGGACGCAATCAACCCATCAGCGCACTGGTTCCCGGATTGGTGGCGATAACCGTTTTTTTTACGGCGTCTTCGGTCGGCCCGGTGATCATTCCGTGGGAGAAGACCGCCCGGACATTCGAACGTTTTCTGACGGCGCCGGTTTCGTTGACGACGGTATTGCTGGGCAAAACGCTGGCGGGTATGTTTTTCGGCATGGGAGTGGCCCTCGTGGCTCTGCTGATCGGTCGCGTCGCATTCGGCGTGCAAGTATCCCATTGGATTTTGTTCGCCGTTGGTTTGCCGCTGGCCGCAGGCTCAAGTTCCGCGCTGGGCGTTTTGTTCTCCACGCTTCCCCGGCGCGATATGAGTTCGGTGATGATGCTTTCGATGATCGTGCGCTGGCCCCTGCTTTTTATCAGCGGGCTGTTCCTTCCCCTGACCGCATTGGGGGATTGGGGTCAGCGATTGGCTTGGATTTCTCCATTAACATTTACCACGGATTTTTTCTCTGGGGCCATGGGGAACCCGTCCTTCTATGCCGCATGGATTGATTTAGGGATGCTTGCGGTATTTTGGGGGATCTTCCTCTGGGCCGGCTT
The DNA here is from genome assembly GCA_049684495.1 of Anaerolineales bacterium. Taxonomy (GTDB): domain Bacteria; phylum Chloroflexota; class Anaerolineae; order Anaerolineales; family RBG-16-64-43; genus JAFGKK01. The sequence continues at coordinate 2,477 of JBAVFZ010000021.1, forward strand.
GCGGTTGCATAACATCGGCCGTTGGAAGGGCCTATAGGAGGATAGTCGAAAGGGAAAAAAGTAAAAGCGCCCATGAGATGAATATATGATCAAATGCTTCCGGTCGGTGCAATATCATGCCGACCGGTTGGCGTTTTTTCGATGCGGCGGCGCAAGAGGATGTTTTGCGGAAAGGAGGTTGCGGTACGTG
>JBAVFZ010000022.1:0-4446 GCA_049684495.1 Anaerolineales bacterium
CGCGGGTTGGGTGAAGAATTATTATGAACTGTAACCACGTTTTTGAATAATAGCAATCATTCGTTCAAAATTATCCTGGTTAAAATAACCCAAACTTAATCTCATATCACGGGCAACTCGTAATTGAAATTCCCCTAAATTGAATAAGAATACTAATAGATCTACGCTTCTCTCTACATCAATTTGAGATGCAGAATTGATAACACTGCTTCCTTCAATAAGTTCTGAATATATTACATGGCATAACTCATGACTAAATATTGCCGTTGACGTAAATGGATCATCAGAAAATGCTTTATTAATAAATATTTTATAGTTGCTATTTATTTTCATTCCACCTTGGGTCATAATCCGATTTTCACATCGTCCTGGTTCCATCATAGAATCTAATTGTTCGACATTTATTCTTATACTTTGTAAATCCAGATAATTTCGAAGGTAATTATAAACACCATTATAGCCATAATTATTAAATTCATTTACAATATACTCCGATTTCATTTCCTTCTTCCATGGTAACATACTTCTCAACTTTTTCTTAATTTCATCTATATGATTATATATCCACCCTTCCAGCGCCATGGCTTCAGTACTAAGATTATCAAACGATCCATATGTTGAAAATATATGTTCGGGGTAAGTAAATATGAGTAAATACAAATCTCCCCGTGTTATTTTTGGTGGAGGTTTTTCACGATCAATAATTGGTTTTTCACCTAGATCACTTAGTTTTATCGTCGTTGCATTTCTACTATTTTGTGGAATTATTACCTTAATTCTTTAATATTACAATTGAATGACAATCTATGTTACTTTTCTTGCCAATGTATCCGACACCCATATATTTTTATATATATCTTCTCCCTGGTTTACCCAGATATGCAAAATAAGATCTCCAATTACCCCTAATTGCTTTTTCCCTGATTTGGACATTGTTAGAGTAATATTGTTCTTAACATTTGGTGGAATTTTTGCTCTATATTGTCTATTGTCGGACAAGACAGTAATTTCCTTGCCAATTTCGTTACGCGAAATATATAAGGTCTTCTCAATATCAACGTTCAATAATTTTCCTATAATACTATCCATATTTGCCCGCGATTTCTTCGCCCAACATCGTAGTAGATGGAAAAAGCATCTATCACTATTTGCCAGTATATACCTGTAGATGCTTTTCCGAAACATCTATAGGTATAGACTTATTCACTCTTTCGCCATTTTCCTCATACCGCGCGCTCCACCGATCCAGCCGCGCCGTCGATCTAGACCGGCCGGTCGAAAGATGGATATAATCCCCGGACCGCCGGCCTGGCGGCCGCACCCTTGCCGGAAAATCCCAATGGCTGCCGGTAATGCCGCTTCGAATACAATAACCCGCGGCGCGCAATCCTCCCCGCGCCAATCCGCCGCCGGGCGCTCTATGGATGGAAAGGTTCTTCATCATGTTTCCGGGAAAATTATCGCCGGGGGATGAAATCCGCGTCGTCGCGCCGTCGGGATCGCTCGGGATCGTATCCGACGGGACGCGGAAGATCGCGCTCGATACCCTCGCCGCGCTGGGATTCCGGGTCAGCTTCGGCGCGCATTGCGGCGAGCGCGACGCATTCGATTCCGCGTCCATCGATTCACGGATCGCCGATCTGCATGCCGCCTTTGCCGATCCCAAAGTGGCGGCCGTTCTCTCCGCCATCGGCGGATTCAACGGCAATCAACTGCTGCGCCGTTTGGATTTCGATCTGATCCGCGCCCATCCCAAGATCCTGTGCGGCTATTCGGATATTACCGCGCTCGGCGCATCCCTCTTCGCCAAAACCGGGTTGGTTACCTATTCCGGCCCGCACTTTTCGACGTTCGGCATGGAAAAAGGGCTGGCTTTTACCCTGGAATATTTTCGGAAATGCCTGATGCAGTCCGGGCCGTTCGACGTCCCCCCCTCCAAAGAATGGAGCGACGACGCATGGTACGCGGATCAGCAAAACCGGGATTTCATTCCCAATCCGGGTTTCCAGATCATCCATGAGGGGCGGGCGGAAGGCACGCTCCTCGGCGGCAACCTGTGCACCTTGAATTTGCTCCAGGGCACGGAATACATGCCGCCGCTGGCCGGGAGCATTCTCCTGTTGGAGGACGATTATGAATCCAAACCCGGTAATTTCGACCGCGACCTGCAATCGCTGATCCATCAACCGGGCTTTGAACAGGTGCGGGGATTGGTGATCGGCCGGTTTCAGAAGCGATCGGAGATGACGGCGGAGAAATTGGCCGGCATCATCGAAGGCAAAGCGGAACTGAAAAGGATGCCGGTGATCGCGAACGCCGATTTCGGGCACACCACGCCCCAGATGACTTTTCCCGTCGGGGGCAGCGGGATGCTGGCGGTGGAAAAAGGCCGGGTGCAGTTCACCATTCTGGAGCACTAACAGCGCCTCGCACAGAACCTTCGCCTTCGGGTTTGGAAACAGGACAAGACGCCATGAAAAATATAAGCCTTCCATTTGAATCCGTTCCCCAACGGTTATACACGCGGGAGATACTCTTCCACGGCTTCCGGGGAGACGATCCCGGTTCCTATGTGGAGACGACGGATTTCGCCATCTACCGGCACTATGTGATGCACGGAGGCGCCGCGTCCAGCGACCCGTACATCCGGATGATGCAGGCGCTGCACGACAACGCCATCACCCAATCCGCCGCCGCGTTCATCGCCGTCCGCCGGGTCGCGGCGATCATGGGCGATCACAAAATGGCTCGCGATTCCGCCGCCTACCGGAGCATCGCGCGGCTTGCCCGCCGGCTGACCCGCGGCGGGATCCTGGTCTGCACCGGCGGCGGGCCCGGCGCGATGGAGGCCGGCCACCTGGGCGCCTCGCTCGCTTCGGCGCAGGATGCGCAACTGGAAGCCGCTCTGGCCGCGCTCGCGACCCAACCCAGGGTCCCCGCCCTGATGGCAATCGTGGATCCAAACGGCGTTGTGGATCTGAAACTTGCCGCCGAGGCCCACGCCTGGTTCAAGCCGGCCTTCGAGATCGCCGCGTCGCTGCGCGACCCAAGCCCGAGCCTGGCCTTCCCGACCTGGCATTACGGGCACGAGCCGTCCACCCCGTTCGCCACCCACATCGCCAAGTATTTCCAGAACAGCATCCGCGAAGACGGCCTGCTGGCGCTCGCCAGGCACGGGATCATCTACTTCGAAGGCAAAGCCGGAACGCTGCAGGAGATCTTCCAGGACGGCGCGCAGAATTATTACCGGTCCTTTGGTCTTTTCAGCCCGATGGTCCTCGTCGGTTCGGACTATTGGAATAAAACCATTCCCGTTGTTCCCCTGCTGGAAAAGCTGTTCGCACCCGAAGAGTTTTCCCGGTACGTGCTGGTGACGGACGATCTCGACGCCGCGGCGCGGTTTATCGAGGCCTTCACACCGCAGGTGTGACGGCCGACCATCGACCATCGTCGCCGGAAATGGGGCGGCCCCTACGCATGATGGACGACAAATACATCGACTGGAAGGAGATCCACTGATGTTTCGAGGTTGCGTCATAACAATAATTTGCGGGATGCTTTCCATAGCGGGGTTTTTTCCTGCCGCCGGATCCTCCCTGGCGGGAACGCCCGGGAGGACGCCGGAGCCCGCGCAGGTTTCGGAATACTCCGAGCCCGGGCCGGCGGATCCGGACGAGATGGAATCCTTTTTCGACGGGATCATGGAAAAGCAGATGCTTTCCTTCCATATCCCCGGCGCGACGGTCTCCGTCGTCAAAGACGGCGGCCTGTCCTTTGCCAAAGGATACGGGTACGCCGATCTGGAAAAGCGCATTCCGTTTAATCCGGAGACCTCGCTGGTCCGGATTGCATCCATCACCAAGCTCTTCACCTGGACGGCGGTGATGCAGCTGGTCGAGCAGGGCCGGCTGGATTTGAACACGGACGTAAACACCTACCTGAAAACCTTCCAGGTGCCGGATACGTATCCGCAGCCGGTCACGCTGGCGCACCTGATGGCGCACACGGCCGGATTTGAGGACCGGACAATCGGGACGGGCGCGCGCAGCAAGCAGGACGTTCCGCCGCTGGGAGAATATTTATCCAGGCACCTGCCGGCTCGCGTGCGTCCGCCGGGATTGGTGTCGTCCTATTCCAATCACGGGGCTGCGCTGGCCGGCCAAATCATATCCGAAGTAATCGGGATGCCCTATGAGCGGTACATCCAGGAATACATACTCGATCCTTTGGATATGAACCACACCACGGCCTGGGAACCGCTCCCGGAACCGTTGCGATCGGACCTGGCCGCCAGTTACCAGTTTACGAACGGCGGATACGAGCCGATTCCCTTCATTTTCGACGTCACTGTTCCCGATGGTTCGATCAGCGCCAGTTCCGTCGATATGACCCATTTTATGATCGCGCATCTTCAGGACGGGCGGTACGGCAATTCGCGGATTCTCC
>JBAVFZ010000023.1:0-8003 GCA_049684495.1 Anaerolineales bacterium
ATGTTCATCAACCCGGCACGCAGGAAGAAAGCCGCCGCCGCTCCGGGAAGAAACGGGACGAATCCCATCAAAAGAAGGAAGACCAATGAGCCCGTTTGGGTGACAATCACCGCCCGGATTTTCGATCCCAACCGCTTTGAAATCCGCGGTGACAGCAGTGTCGCCAGTCCGGTGAAAACCGCAGAGACGGAAAATAGTACGCCAAGCAAGGAATCCGAAACCGAGAAGCGCTGCCGGAAGAATAAATTCATATATGGGATCAGCAGCGCGGCTCCGAAACCGATCAGGAGATTGGGGAGGGCCATCAGGAAAACCCGTTTCTTTTCCCCGGAATTCCAGGACAGGATCGACCCCCGCTCCGCCGCCGGCGCCGGCTCCGGCGGGAGGGTTTTCAACAGCATCAGGGGAATCAAGGCCAGCAACCCCCACATCAGGCCGATACACAGAACGACCCGATACGACTCCGCGCTGCCCGGGGTGATGTTCCAAGATGCCTTCAGCAAGGCCGGCAACTGGCCGGCGATGAGGTTGCCCCCCGCCCCGGCCAGTATCTGCAATGCGACGTTCGACGAAAACACGTTTGGCCGCTCCACCGCTCCGGTGTGTTTCATCAGGAACGGATTGACGCTGAGGTAAAACAGGATGCTTCCCACGCCCTGCACCGCCATCGCCGCAAGCAGGATGGGCGGGGATGGGGCGAACAGGACCGCGCCGTAGGCGGAATAGGCGACCGCAATTCCCAACATCATGCTCATCCGATACCCGATGCGATCGGCCAAATGCCCCAATGGGATTCCCAGCACCAGGGCGGTTATGGCCGGCACGGAATTGACCAGCCCGAGGAAACCGAGATCGTATCCCCGGGCGAGGATGTAAAAGTTGAAGAACAGCATGACGAACGCGACCGCCATGCCGTCGAGGAAGACGGCAAGTATTAATAAACGGGCGTTGCGTTGAATGGAGGTGAACGGTGTGAGAAAACGTCCGCCGGAAGAGGGGTCGCGGTTCATTTCACAGCGGGCGGGTATGCATGAATATCTTTCGAATCTGTTCGATCGCCGGATGGGATCCTTCGAACAACACCCCCTGCATGCCGACGCGGTTGGCGCCGTCGACATTTTCCTGGAAATCGTCGAAAAACATCGCCTCGTCGGGGGATACTCCGAGCCGCGAAAGCGCCAATTGGTAGATCTTCCCGTCCGGTTTGCGGCATTTCTCCACGCCGGAAAAAACGATCGCATCAAAGGTGGCGGGGTTGATCCACTTCGCCATGGCCGCCTGCGCGCCCAGCCAGCCGTTGCTGATCACCCCGGTCCGGATCCGGGTGCGGAGTTTGCGGATGAACACCAGCAGGTTTTCATCCCATTGGTCCCCGGCGAAAAAATCCTCGCGCAATTCCATCAGTTCCCGGGGAGCGAGGTTCAGGGACCGGCCGACTTCCCTCCAGACATCGCCCTCCACGGCTTCACCGACGGTGGATTGCTGCGCAACCGGATTATCAAAAACGAGTTTGACCAATTGGCCGGGCTGCAATCCAAGCCGCCGTTCCCATTCCCTCCTCGGTTCAGGGTGCTCCGTCCGCAGGATTACGCCGCCGATATCAAAATAAACCGCGCGAATGGCCATGGGCACCTGATTTTGTATCGCTCCCGACGCTCGGTTCGGGCCGACACGCATTCGGCACACCGGGCGGGGTTCCGGTAATTGTACCCGCAATTCAGCCCCGGGAACCCGAAGCCACCGGCCAACAAACTCCTGCTACTCGACCGGACATCCGGCCGAGCGGGAAAATCTCAGCATCCCTTTTCGGATCCGCTGGTCTATATCGATACCGATTTGCCCTCTTCGGCATTATACTTTTATGTGTTGGAGACGCGGAGGTGATGGACCGCAACCGTCACCGTTGGAAAGCCCAACCATGCTCCGCGGCCCGCATGGGTGCCGGAACCGGATCGCGCCCGCAGGAGACGACCAACCCATGGAGCTTTTCCCAGAAGATCTGCTAAAAATAATCCTGGCGATCCTCGCCGGCGGCGCGATCGGATTGGAACGCGAATTCCGCTACAAAGCGGCGGGGTTCCGGACTCTGATTTTCATCTGCGTCGGATCCGCGCTGTATACGATCTTTTCGATCCGCATCGGACAGGGCAGCGATCCGGGAAGGATCGCCGCGGCGCTCGTGACCGGCGTCGGGTTCCTCGGAGCCGGAGTAATCCTGCGCCACGGCGGACGGGTGATCGGGCTGACGACCGCCGCGACGATCTGGTTCATCGCCGCGCTTGGGATGGGGTTCGGCGCCGGCGAATACGCGCTGACGCTCGTGATGACCGTGATCGGGCTGGTGGTGTTGTGGATCTTTCCCGCGATCGAGCACCGGATCGAAGGCATCCGCGAGGAACGGGAGTACGAGATCGGTTTTCCTTTCCATCCGGAAAAAACGGCCGCCCTGGAAACGCTTTTCCAAGAGCATCATTTGCGGATCATTGAAAGGAAGCAATGCAAGAGCGGGCCGCATATGACCTGTACGTGGCAGACCGCCGGCCCGCCGGCGGATCATGAACGTCTGTTGCGGGCGCTGCTGCGGGATCCGGATATTGAAACCCTCCGATATTGATCCACGGCGCGGAACGCACTGTGCCGAATCGGCCCGAAGATTATTCACTCGCAGCCGGACGCGGTTCTAATCCAATGAGGAAAAATGGTCGGGCCCATTGAATAGTGGCGCAGTCCCAAACGGCGATTAACCCGCCGTCCGGATTTTTTCCATGACCAGGCCGGCTTGTCCATCCCGGTAATAATTCAATACCCGTGAAAAAAAAGTATACCCGAACCGTTCGTACATCCGGATGGCCGGCGGATTATCCGCGCGGACGGTCAGGCGGATGCAATCCCCCGGAAGCAGCGATTCACACCGTGAAAGCAAAGCCGACCCGACGCCCTGCCGGCGAAATTCCTGATCGACCCCGATGCTGGCGATCATCGATATCCCGTCGCTCCACGCCGGTTCGGCGATCGCCAAACCGATGAGCCGGCCGCCGGCCAAAGCTTTCAGGCGCACGCCGCCCGGCCAGACCAGCGCGCTCATGACATCCAGAAGCGGCCAGGCGTCCACGCCGAAGCAAACGCGTTCCAACCGCAGGACCGGACGCAGATCCCGGAGCGATGCCGGCGCGACGGTCAAGCCTTCCATAGCCGTCCCGCCACCGACCGATTGTCCTGCATGGCATTCCTCGGGCCTTGTACGAATCCGGGAACGGCCGCCAGCGTATCGGCCGTTCCCGGTTTATAGCATGGGTGCCGCAAAGCGTCCCCGGTCCGCGGTTTACTTTTTGTTGCCGAGGACGTTTTCGATCATGGAGGTGAATTCCAGCGGGAAGATGAATTTCGTCGACGCGCCCGACCCGAGCGCCTTGAGCGTATCGAAGTACTGCAGGGTCATCGTCTTCTGGTCGATTCCCTGGGCGGCGTGGAAGATGGTCTGCAGGGCCTGCGCGAAACCTTCCGCGCGCAGGATGTTCGCCTGCCGCTCGCCTTCCGCGGTGAGGATGGCGGATCTCTTCGAGCCTTCGGCCACGTTGATCGCGGCGTCGCGATTGCCTTCCGACTCGATCACCGTCGCGCGGCGGACGCGTTCGGCGGCCATCTGCCGGTTCATCGCATCCTGGACTTCGCGCGGCGCGATGATCTCGCGGATTTCGACGTTGGTCACTTTCACGCCCCAGCGCTCGGTGACTTCGTCCAGCCGGGTGCGCAGCACCTGGTTGATGTGTTCGCGCTGGGAAAGCACGTCGTCGAGCGGGATGCCGCCGATGACCGACCGCAGGGTGGTGGTTGCCATGCCCTGGGCGGCCTGCTCGAAGGAACCGACCTGGATCACGCTCGAGGTGGCGTCCAGGATTTTATAGAACCAGAGGAAGTCGATGTTGATCGGGGCGTTGTCTTTGGTGATGCAGACCTGGTGCCCGATCTCCCGGACCTGCTCCCGCAAATCCACCTTGCGCGGTTCATCCACGAACGGGATCAACAGCACAAGGCCGGGCCCCTTGGCGCCGATGCTGCGGCCCAGGCGGAAGACGACCAGGCGTTCGTATTCGCGGACCACGCGGAACACGTTTCCGATCAGCACCAGCAGCGCGACAACGGCGACCGCGCCAATGCACAATCCGGCGATAACAACCGATGAAGTGGAATCCATAGAAGCCTCCTGGAATGGAATTACGATCAGGCGAAAAGAACGAAGCGGCGCAGAAACGCTTCCACCTCAGTATAATACGAGACGATCGTTTCGGGTTTTCTCCAGCCATGGCCCTCGCCGGGAAACAACCGGTACAGGTGCGGCACGCCGCTGCGCGCAAGCGCGGCGGCGATCTCCCCGGACTGGCTTGGCGGGACGACGGTATCCTCCTCTCCCTGAAATACGGCCAGCGGATCGCGAATCTTTTCCGCGTGGAACGCCGGCGACCAGGCTTGGAATTTCTCCCGGTCATCCGGAAGCCTGCCCACCATCGTATCCAGATAATGCTTTTCGAATTTCTGCGTGGCGTCGCCCAGCGTGAACAGATTCGTGACGCCGTACAGGCAGATCCCCGCGCGAAAAACACCCGGATGACGGATCAGCGCGTTCAAGATGGTGTACCCGCCCGCGCTCCCGCCTTTGATCACCAGCCGCGACGGATCCGCGAGGCCGCGTTCGACAAGCGCCTTGGCGCCGGAAACCGTATCCGCCACATCCAAGTCACCCCACCGACCGCGCAGCGCATTGCGGTAGGAGCGGCCGAATCCGGCGCTCCCGCGGTAGATCACCGCCAGGCAGGCGTATCCGCGGCTGGTGAAGAACAAAGTGTCGGACGAATAGGCGGCCGGAAGGAGCGACGTCGGCCCGCCGTGTACCAGAATGACCGCGGGCGGCAACCCCTTCGCGGAATATCTCGGATTGTGCGCGGGGAAAAACAACCCATGCACCTCCGTGCCGTCTTCGGAATTCCAGGAGAGCGGTTCGGGCAATGAATGTTCCTCTTCCGCCAGCCGTTCGGGGGAGGAGCGGGCCTGAACCGAGAACCGCTTTTCCTGCTGTACGACAATGCGTTTTGGAATCGCACAGGAAGAAGCCAAATACGCCAGCGAGGAAGCCGATGGGGAAACGGAAATCTGAGCGAGGTCGGTATATGGACCGGAAGGCAGCTGGGTGATCCTTTCCGTTTCCAGGTCAATCGCATGGATGGAGCTGAAGCCTTTATCCTTTTTAAGGAAGAATATTTTTTTATCGTCCCCCGACCAGCCGAAAACCCGCAGTCCCTGGGTCCAGGCCGGTTCCGCGAGCGTGGTATCCGAAACCAGAACGCGCTTCTTCCCGCTCTCCAAGTCCAGTACGGCAAGCGCATCCCACTCCCCGCGTTCCTCGACGTACGCCAATTGCAGTCCGTCGGGGGAGAAGGCCGGTTGAAACACGGGAATATCCGCCGCGCCGGCTAAAACGGTTACTTCTTCCAGTACGGGTGGGTCCTTGGATATTTTTGCGCAGCGAAGGACCGTGCCGTCCCACGGCATATTCGGGAAATTCCAATCCACCCAGGCCATCCGGTCGCCGCGCGGACTCCATACCGGCTGCATGTAGAAATCCGCCCCCTCCGCCAGCTTGCGGGGGTATTGGCGTCCGTCCGAATCCACCAGCGCGAGGGAATCTTCCCCCTCGTAGGAATGCACGTAGAGCACCCACCGGCCGTCGGGTGAAAGCTCCGGCGCGGCCGAAGCGCCGAACCCGGGGGTGACCGGCCGCGCGGAGCCGCCGGCGTATTCCACGCGGTACAACCTGCCGTCTTTTTCGGCGAATACCGCGAATCCTTTTCCCGGGGAAAACAGACCACCGCCGTACCCCACCCCGCCGCGGACGTTATGGGTTTCCGTTAAATCACGCGGAAGGTCGCCGCCCTCGCGGATGACCAGAACGCCTTTCCCGGCCCGGCCCTCCACCCACAACAAGGCGCTGCCGTCGGGATTCCACCGGACATCCTCCAGCGGGATATTCAGGCTGAGGGATTGCGGCGTGACGGGGCTGACCCATGTTCCGAACGGGGCGGATTGTTTTTCCGACAAGTCAGGATTCCTTGACGACCGTGAGGATTAACCGTTCCCGCGAAAGGACCCGGACGCGCGAACCGGCCGGGATGCGGGTATCCGAGCGGGCCGACCACAATTCACTTGCCACCTGCACCGATCCTTCGAGGAAGATTTCGGTTTGCGCCTCCCCAACCTGGCCGACGATCGACGAAGGATCATTTTGAACCGGCCTTCGATGGGTTAGCAGCACGTTGCGCACGACCATCCAGAAGAAGGCGGCGGTTCCCAGGCTGGAAATAACCGCCAGCGGCCAGGAGACGATCGCGAATTCACCGCTGCTTCCGCGGAAAAGGAACACCGATCCGATGGAGAACAGGATCACCGAGATGATCAGGAAAATGCCCTTCAGCGGTTTGGCGATTTCGAGCAAAAACACGACGAACGCGGCCACGAGGATGCCGAACGCCCACAGGTTGATATTGAGCCAGACGGCAAACACCGCGGTAACGACGACACAGATGCACGCGGCAAGTTCCAGCAATCCGGTGCCGGGCGATGAAATGGCTAAAATGGTTGCCCAAATCGATGCGATCAGGAAAAAATAGGCAATATCCTGCGTTTGCAGCATGGATCCTCCTTTTTCCACATTACCGGTGAATTAATGATACTCCTAAATAATATACGCATTTTACGTTCAAAGAGTAAGAGTTTCATTATTCGTGCAACTCTTGGAAGGCTAATTCCCGGTTTTTATTGAAAAATGACCTCCTCAGAAAAGGAATGAATTCCGGTATACTCCGAACCCGACGGAGTGCGCCATGTCCATCGGTTTCCATCCGGATTTATTCAACGCCGAACGGTTTCTATCCCTTCAGACGGGGGATATCCTCCGCCGGATTCGGGCGTCGATCGTTCCGGGGAAACATTTCCCGGCACGGATCGACGGATACGACATCATCAGTTTTCGGATCGAGGAAGAGCCGTACCGGCCGGTCGGCAGCATCGTGGATTATCTGTCCGACCATCTGCCCGTCGAAGATTCCGCCAATGCGGACCTGCCGGAGATGCTCGTTTTACTGGGAAACCTGACCGAACGGTACGGGAACCTGGCGGGGAAAACCGACTGCGAATATCTTGGATATCTCACCGCCGGGGAAGTGACCGTGCTCCGCGATCAGCTCGAGCGATGCGGATTCGAAACCGCGCAGACGATGAATGAAAAGACCGCCATGGTGAAGATCCTGGCTATTGCCGAGCGCCACGGCACAGGGTTGATATTCTCGCAAATGTGATCCCCCTTTTTTGAATGAAGAATTAAATCAATAACGCCAAGGCGCCAAGGCGCAAAGACGCAAGGTTTTTTACGCCTTGGCGCCTCTGCGCCTTTGCGTTTAATTAATCATTTTCCTGTGAAAAGGGAATATTCCTTAACAACTCCTCGACATTTTTACAGATCCTATCCGCCGCTTCGCGGTATTCCCCGGCCGACCCGCCGTACGGATCCGGGACGATCCAAATCCGCAAATCGGGATGATCCGGGTATGCCGCCCAAAACCGCGCCGCGACCTCCCGGTCGAGCGCGACTACAATATCGTATTCGGAAACAACAACCGATGAGACATTCCGCGCGCGGTGCCGGGCAATATCGATTCCCCGCCGTTTCATCTCCCGGACGGCCAGTTGGGAGGGCGGCGTTCCATCCACCGCTCCCACACCCGCGCTCTCGGCGGTGTCCGCTGTATTCTTAATCAAGGAATTGTAGAGCCCCTCCGCCATCGGGCTCCGGCAAAGGTTGCCGAAACAAACAAAGAGCACTTTACGCACGGCGGCTTTCGTCCCCGGGTCCGGGATCGCCCGCCGTCCGCGCGGCGATCTCGCGCTTCACTTCGGCCACGAGGCCTTCCCAGGGGATGATCCGTTTATCCGGCTGCGTCCGGAGTTTTAAT
>JBAVFZ010000024.1:0-2394 GCA_049684495.1 Anaerolineales bacterium
GCACATTGGTCTGCGGGAAAGCATCAGCGGAGGCATCAAAGGATCACAATTGGTCCACGAGGCGGAAGAAGCCAATCGGGCCAAGAGCGATTTTCTGGCCAACATGAGCCATGAAATTCGCACACCGATGAACGGTGTCATCGGCATGCTGGAACTGGCATTGGATACGCCGCTGAACGAAGAACAACGCGATTATTTAAACGTATCCCTGCAAAGCGCGGAATCCCTGCTTGCCCTTTTGAACGATATTCTTGATTTTTCCAAGATCGAAGCGAAAAAACTCGAACTCGAAACGATCGATTTCAATCTGCGCACCATGGTCGAGGATGTCACGTATTCGGTTGCCCAGCGCGCGCAGAGCAAGGGATTGGAGATGGCGTGTTTGATCCATCCCGACTTAAAAAGCGAGCTCCGCGGCGATCCTGCGCGGCTGCGCCAAATATTGATCAATCTGGTCGGCAATGCGATTAAATTCACCTCGCAGGGCGAGATCGTGATCCGGGCCGAACCCGTCTCGGAGACTGGCACCATGGCTACGGTTCGATTTTCCGTCCAGGATACGGGGATCGGTATTCCGGAAGAGCGCCGAGCCGCAATCTTCGAACGCTTCACGCAAGCGGATGGTTCGACGACACGGCGTTATGGCGGCACAGGGTTGGGATTGACGATTTCCAAGCAATTGGTGGATGCCATGGGCGGTCAGATCGGCCTGGAAAGCACACCCGGAGTGGGGACCAATTTCTGGTTCATCGTCACCCTCGAAAAACAAACCAAACCGACTCCGGAAAAAGTTGCACCCTTGCATCTCGAGCCGGTCAACATTAAAGAATTGCACATTTTGGGTGTGGATGATAATGCGACCAATCGAATGGTCCTGACTCATATGGTCGAGGGTTTCGGCTGCCGAATTGAAACAGCCGCCAGCGGCGCCAAAGGGCTGGAAATGCTGAGGACCGCTTCTCGTGCCGGGGATCCGTTCCGCGTTGTCCTGCTGGATATGCAGATGCCCGGGATGGATGGGGAGCAGACCGCCCGGGAGATGATCCAAGACCCGGCCGGAAAACAGACCAGCATCATCGTGCTGACCTCCATGGGCCAGCGCGGAGACGCTTCCCGCCTGGAGGAGGTCGGGTGTTCCGGGTATCTGCTGAAACCGCTCCGACAACACCTGCTCTACGACGCATTGGTGGCTGTGGTTGGTCAAAAACCGAACATCGGCGAGCCAAGCCGATTGATTACCCGCCATACGCTCTCGGAAGCCAAGCGACAGGGTTTGCGGATCCTCCTGGCGGAAGATAATCCCGTCAATCAAAAACTGGCGGTCATCCTGCTGCAGAAGGCGGGATTTTCCGTGGATACCGTCGAAAATGGGAGCCAGGCTGTCATGAGGGTTAAGGATGGCCGGTATAATGCGGTGTTGATGGATGTCCAGATGCCGGAAATGGATGGATTTGAAGCCACCATGCAGATCCGGGCCGCGGAGGAAATTGGGCATCGTATTCCCATTATCGCGATGACCGCACATGCCATGAAAGGGGATCGCGAACGCTGTCTGGAAACGGGCATGGACGACTATATTTCCAAGCCCCTCGATCCCAAGGCCATGCTGAAAGTTCTCGATCGGTGGACGGCAACATACCCGGCGGCTTCTCCTGAGGAGTCGGGATCAAAGAAAATAGAAACCCAGGATTACATCCTGGAATCGAATGCGTCCGCCTTTGCGGAAGGTCCCTTGGCCCTGGAAGAAGGATTATTTGGCGAAGAGACAACTTCGTTGGAAGAGAAACCGGTGCCCCGGTCCGTCCGACCATTTGTGGAAGAGGAACCCGAAGCGCCCATGGATCTCCAGGCGGCCATGCCGCGTTTCGACAATGATAGGGAATTCTTTATGGAAATGTGCCAGGAATTCCTGAAGAATTTGCCGCTGCGCATGGTGGAACTGAAGAGTTCACTCCAGAAAAAAGACCCGGCTACTTTTACGCGCGCCGCGCACAATCTCAAGGGAATTTCCGCCAATTTTGACGCCACGCCCACCAACCGGATTGCCGCTCAACTTGAGACGATGGGCAGCCAGGATGATTTATCCGCTGCGGCTTCTCTTTTGGATCAGCTGGATGCCGAAATCGGCCGCTTAAGGGAATTCATGCTCGGCTTGGGTGTAAAATATTCCGACTAGATTTTCCACCCGCGATTGGAGATCCTATGACTCGCATTCTTGTCGTCGATGATGAACCGATCTACCATCAAATGATCGCACGCGCTCTGGAAGCCGAAAAATTCCAAATCGATGTCGCCTCCAACGGCAAGGAGGGATTGCAGAAAGCAAAAGCCGCCCATCCGGATTTAATCATCACAGACGTCATGATGCCCGATATTAATGGGTATGAATTAACC
>JBAVFZ010000025.1:0-18232 GCA_049684495.1 Anaerolineales bacterium
GTTTGGGAGTTGGTTCGCTTTGGGTTCGCACGCCCGATTGCATTTCCGGAAATAATCGCATATCCTTTTTTCTGGCGGCAGCCGGCCGGCGGCGGCATAGGAGCTGAGATGAAATCCGATCCGAAAGTCCCGACAACCATCGACGAATACATACAATCCTATCCCAAGGATGTGCAGGCGATCCTCACCAAGGTCCGGGCCGTCATCCGCAAAGCGGCGCCCGACGCCGGGGAAACCATTAAGTACCGGCTCGCGACCTTTACCCTGAACGGCAACCTCGTCCACTTCGGCGCATTTAAAAACCATATCGGTTTCTATCCAACCCCCAGCGGTACGGCAGCGTTCAAGAAGAAATTGGCGCCGTACGTATTTGCCAAGGGGTCCATTCAATTTCCGCTGGATAAGCCGATCCCGTACGATTTGATCACCAAAATCGTGAAGTTCCGGGTGAAGGAGAACGGGGCAAAGGTGGAGTGTAAGAACAATAAGAAAAAGTGATCTCTGACGGGTGCCCGCAGCTATTAATGCATGCGAATTCTCGGATCCATTACCCCGTATAGAATATCCACCACGAGGTTGACGGAAATCAGAATGATTCCGGCCAGAATGGTGAACCCCAAAACCGTCACGACATCGAATTTAAGGGCGGCCTCCGCCGCGGCATACCCCATTCCGGGGAAATAAAAGATCGTTTCGGTAATGACCACGCCGCTCAATGAAGAGGCGGCCGTCACCCCGGAGTACGTGACCACCGGCAGCAGCGCATTGGGCAACGCATGGCGGCGGACGATTTCATCCTCCGTCATCCCCTTGGCGCGGGCGGTGACGATGTAATCCTGATTCAGCGTCTCGAGCAACGAGGAACGGGTTATCCGCAGAAAAGACGCAATGGAGATATACGAGAGGGTGATCACCGGCAGGATCAGATGCCGCAGCGCATCCCAGAGCACGTCCACGCGGCCGTTGAGCAGCGCATCCACCGTGAACAACCCGGTGTGGAGGACGAAGCTGCCGTTAATAACTTCCATCCGAACCCCGTCGGAAACGCGGCCGATGGGGAACCAGCCGCGGTCCGCATAAAAGAACATCAGGAGCAGAAGCCCCAGGATAAATCCCGGAAACGAGTACCCGACGATGCTGAACAGCCGCGCGATCTGGTCCACCCAACGGTTGTGATTCATCGCGGCGGTAATCCCCATGGAAATCCCGATGAGGAAAACCGGAGTCATGGAAAAAAGCGTCAACTCCAGAGTGGCGGGGAAACACGATTGGATCAGCTGAGCAACCGGTGTGCCTCCGAAACGGGAGTACCCGAGGTTTCCCCGGAGCAGGCCGCCTTCGATCTCTCCCGTCTGCGGATCGGCCTTCCCGAACATCCAGTACCAATATTGGAATGGAATCGGATCCCGAAATTTATAGCGTTTAATAATCCCTTCCAGCGCAGCCGGATTTCGCGGAACCCGATTCAGGTAAAACGACGCGCGTGTTTCCGGACCGAGCATCTGGACGAAAAGGAAGATGATCACGGTCATGCCGAAGAGCGTCAGGGGCAATAACATCAGCCGACGGAAAATATAGGCGATCATCAGAGGAACCCTGCCTGCATCCCCGCGGAACGGTTTAAAGCCATTATATATGAACGTAGGAAGGCAGGAGTTCATGTCGAGACCTCCAATGCAAAAGAAGCATCGACACTTCACGATGGACCTTTACCCGGCCTTCCGGCACCCCTTCTCTGTTGCGGGGCGTAATTTCATATTTCCCTCCGCGGATGTTATACTCCGCGAATTCCAACCCGACGCTTTCCTCGGAGAATTTCACGATGAAAACCGTGCTCGTCGCCGTCGCGTGGCCATACGCCAACGCCGATATCCATGTCGGCAACATCACCGGCTCGTACCTGCCGGCGGACATCTTCGCCCGCTACCACCGCCTGAAGGGCAACCGGGTGCTGATGGTTTCCGGCACCGACAGCCACGGGACGCCGATCACGGTCCGCGCCGACGCGGAAAAAACCACCCCCGAGAAAATCTACCAGCGCTACCACCAGCGGTTCATCGAGTTGTTCCAAAAAACCGGGCTGACCTACGACCTTTTCACCAGTACGCATACCGAAAACCACTTCCGCGTATCGCAGGATATCTTCCTCGCGCTGCAAACCCACGGCTACCTCTACCGCGAAAAACAGTCGGTGATGTATTCCGAGAAGGAGAAGCGCTTCCTCCCGGACCGCTACGTGGAGGGCGAGTGCTACATCTGCCACTACCCGAACGCGCGCGGCGACCAGTGCGATCAGTGCGGCAACCTGCTGGATGCCACCCTTCTGATCAACCCGCGCAGCCGCACCGACGGCTCGACCCCGGTCGTCCGCGAAACCGAGCATTTCTTCATCGACCTGGCCAAACTCTCCCCCGCCCTCATAAAATTCCTGTCCACCGGGAAGGAACACTGGCGCCCGAATGTGCTGCGCTTCGCTCGGAACATGCTCGAAGAGGGGCTGCACGGACGGCCGATCACCCGCGACATGGATTGGGGCATCCCGCTGCCGGAATCCGGCTGGGAGGAAAAACGGCTGTACGTATGGTTCGAGGCGGTGATCGGCTATTTCTCCGCCTCGCTCGAGTGGGCCAAAAACCGGGGGACGCCCGACTCCTGGAAGGATTGGTGGTACGACCCGCAAGCCCTCACGTATTATTTCATTGGGAAGGACAACATTCCTTTCCATGCCGTGATCTGGCCGGCTCAGTTAATCGGGGCGTCGAAGTTGTATGCCGGCGATAAGGACGGCACGCTCAACCTCCCCACGGATGTGCCCGCCAATGAGTTCATGAACCTGGAAGGAAAAAAGATCAGCGGCTCGCGCAACTGGGCCGTCTGGGGCCTGGATGCGGTCGACCGCTACGGCCCGGACCCGATCCGCTACTACCTGACCGTCAACATGCCCGAATCGCGCGACACCGATTGGGATTGGGGGGATTTCCTGCGCCGCAACAACGACGAACTGGTTGCCACCTGGGGAAATCTCGCCAACCGCGTGCTCACCTTCTCCTACCGCAACTGGGACGGGCGGGTGCCGGACCCGGGCGAACTGCGCGCGGAGGATAATGCCTTGCTGGCCAAGGCGGACCAGGCCTTCGAAACCGTCGGCGGCTTTTACGAAGCGGTGCAGTTGCGGGCGGCGCTCGGCGAAGCGATGGCGCTGGCCGGCGAAGCCAACCGCTACCTCGACCAGCAGGCGCCCTGGTTCCAGATCAAATCGGATCCCGCCGCCGCGGCAAAGACCATTTTCACCGCGTTGCGCGTCATCGATTCGCTCAAGACCCTGCTCGCGCCGGTGATCCCTTTTTCCGCGGAAGTATTGCATTCCGGATTCGGATACCGCGGCCGAATGTTCGGAACGCAGCAGATCGAGGATCGCGCGGATTCACTCGGTTCGCATTCCGTCCTGACATACGATCCCGCCGGCGCGGCGGGGAAATGGGAGCCGAGCCGGCTGGCCGCCGGGCAGCCGCTGGCCGAACCGAAGCCGCTCTTCCGCAAGCTGCTTCCGGAAATCGTCGACCAGGAACGCGCCCATATGGGGAAACCCTCGGCCTGATCCGGACCCATGAAGAGCCGTTTCTTCCACGGATGGATGGATAGCGCCCGATCTTTCTTCGCGCGGCGAAGCGGCATTGTGTTCTTCCTTGCCGCCGCGGCGATCCTGTTCGCCGGCTTTTGCTGGAACGCCTGGCGCACCGTTCCGCCGGAAACCTTCGACGAATATCAGATCGCTTGGGAGAGTTTTATCGTCGGGCGAATCATCAAAACCGCTCACGACGGTATTTTCTCGGCTGGCGGTCTGCCCGGCCTTATCGGCCCGGATGCGGCTCCCCCCGATATCGAGAATCCAAATTATCGTTTTCAATACGAGGCCTACAACAACTCACTTCCATACCAATCCTTCGCGCCGTACCAATCGCAGATCGGCGGCCAGGGGATGCTGTTCGGGGTGCTTAATGGCTTATTGCCAATCAGCCACGCAGACAAACTCGCCCTGTTCCACGGATTGACCGCGCTGCTTTCCGCGGTCGTCCTCGGGTTAATCCTCACCGGAATATTCCGGGAATGCGGGCTGCTGCCGGCTCTGATCGCATTGATCGCGACGGCTCTCTCGCAATGGCTGACGCTCTTCGGAAAGAACTTATGGTGGTCGCTGTGGGCGTTCTATCTGCCGGTGGTGGTCGTCGGATGGTATTTGTCGCGCCGGGATTGGAAATACGGGCTCCGCCTGCGAGCGTTTGGGCTGGTGGTGTTCGCCGCCGTCCTGGCCAAATGCTTCTTTAATGGATACGAGTTCATCACCACAACGTTGATCATGATGACGGTCCCCTTTGCCTATTATTCCTTCCGCGAAAAAAACGGATGGCGGCCTTTCGTTGCCGGAATCTCGACCGCCGCCGCGGCTTCGATCCTCGCGATCCTGGCGAGCATGGCGGCGTTGTGCGTTCAAATCGCGGCCGTTCAAGGGAGCCTCGCAAAGGGCGTGGAGCACATCGTCTTATCGTTGCTGAGGAGATCTTACGCCGATCCGCGGATTTTCCCGGCGGATTATGCGGCCAGCCTGACCGCCAGCCCGGTGGATGTGGTGATCACGTATTTAAAATCCATCTATCTGGACCTCAACAATTACATCCCAGCCCCGAACGCGTGGATCGCCAATTATGTTTTCCAAATCCGATATCTCCACCTGATCCTGCTCTTTGCCGCGGCGTCGGGCTTTTTGCTGCTCCTGATGAATTCCCGGCATCTCGCCGGTATCAAACAAACCGGCGCGGCGATGATCGCGGCGGTCTGGTTTTCGCTGCTCGCGCCGCTTTCCTGGCTGATCATCTTCAAGGCGCATTCCTACGTCCACACCTTCATAAACAACCTTGTCTGGCAGATGCCCTTCACCCTCTTCGGCTTCGCGCTGTGCGGGCTGGCGCTTGCCGCCGCGGCGCGCGTGCTTGGAAACCGGCAAGTCTGAATCCATCCTTTCCGATCCACCGCAAGGCTTCCCCCCCGACCCGGCGTATAATAACCGCCATGCCGGATTTGGATCCGCCCCGTTTCATCCGAGATGCTGCGAGCCTGCAGGCGCTGGCGGAGGATCTGCGCGGAATTCTCCGCGCGGGCGTGGACACCGAATCCAACAGCCTGCACGCGTACCGCGAGCGGGTCTGCCTGATCCAAATTTCATCGCCCGGCCAGGACTACCTGCTCGATCCGCTCGCACTCACCGACCTCTCTCCCCTGAAGGATTTTTTCGAAGATCCGCATGTGGAAAAAATCTTCCACGCCGCGGAATACGACCTGTTATGCCTGCGCCGGGATTTTGGTTTCCATGTGCGGGGCCTGTTCGACACGCACGCCGCCTCGCGCGCCCTCGGCTGCAAGGAGTGCGGATTGAACGCGCTGCTCGCGCGCGAGTACGGGATCACGCTCGACAAACCGATGCAGCGCGCCAACTGGGGACAGCGTCCGCTTTCGGAGCGGATGCTCGAATACGCCCGGCTGGACACGCATTACCTGCCCGCGCTGTGCGACCGCCTCGGGGAAATGATCGAAGCCGCGGGCCTGGAAGCGGAACTGCGGGACGAGTTCCTGCGTCTGGAAATTATCCCGGACCTCGAATCCACAGAACCGGAAAGCAACCCGTTCTGGAAACTGCGCGGAGTGTATGAGCTGCAACCGCCCCAGCGGGCGATCCTCCTGTCGCTTTACGAATGGCGGGAAAAAGAAGCCCGGCAGATCGACCGACCGCCCTTCCACGTGCTTTCCGGCGAAGCGATGATCCATCTGGCGCAAACCGCGCCGGCTTCGATCAAGGAACTGATTGATGGCGGGATAACCGAACGGATTGCCGGCCGCTGGGGAAAGGCCATTCTTCAGGCTGTGGCACACGGGAAGGGGCGCAAGCCGCCCGTTCCGGGACGGAACTCCCACCTCGACGAACAGGCGCAGGCGCGGCTGGAATCGCTCCGCAAATGGCGAAAACAACGGGCCGGCAAGCGGGGTGTGGAATCGGATGTCATTCTGTGCCGGGACGCGATGTTCCGGATCGCGCGCCAAGCTCCGCGCACGCTATCCGCGCTCGAAGAGATTCCCGGGTTGGGGCCGTACCGGCTTGGAAAATACGGCGAGGAAATCCTCGCCCTGATTAAAATCGCGACCCCTTAAGGAGCCCTGCATGCGCATTCACTTTCACGGGGCGGCGCAGACCGTCACCGGCTCGCAGTACGTACTTGAAATCAATGGCAAGCGGCTCCTGCTGGAATGCGGGTTGTTCCAGGGCCGCCGCGCGGAAAGCTTCGAAAAAAACCGAAACCTGCCCTTCAACCCGCGCGACATCGATGCGATGCTCCTCTCACACGCGCACATCGATCACAGCGGCAATCTCCCGAATCTGGTGAAAAACGGTTTTCCCGGCCCGATCCACGTCACCGGGGCGACGGGCGGCCTGCTCAAACTCGTGCTGCTCGACTCGGCGCACATACAGGAAAGCGACGCCGCGTACGTCAGCAAGCGCAATGCCCGGCGCGGGAAGCCGCCGGTCGAGCCGTTGTATACGACGCCCGACGCGGAGGCGGTGATTCCATTTCTGGCGGGGCATGCCTACGGCGAGTCCTTCGAGGTCATCCCGGGCGTTCAGGCGACCTTCTTCGAAGCCGGCCACATCTTGGGAGCGGCCGGGATCTGCCTCGACATCTCGGAACACGGCCAGCGCCGGCGGGTGGTTTTTTCCGGCGATATTGGACGCCGCGGTTTGCCCATATTGCGAGATCCCGCGATTCCCCCGCACGCGGACATCCTGATGATGGAATGCACGTACGGCGACAAGCCGCACCGCGATCTGCAGGATGCGGAGATCGAGCTGCGCAACACCATCCAGCGCACGTTCCGCCGCGGCGGAAAGGTCATCATCCCGTCCTTCGCGATCGGCCGGACGCAGGAGCTGGTTTATTGCATGGGGCGGATGATCGAGCAGGGTGAAATCCCGCAGATCCCGATCTATGTCGACAGCCCGCTGGCGGTCGGAATTTCCGATCTATACGCCAAGTACCCGGATTATTTCGACGAGGAAGCGGCCATGTTGATGAAAAAAGAGGGCAAGCAACGGGCGCTGGGATATGAATATGTGACCTTCACCCGTTCGGTGGATGAGTCGAAAGCGCTTAACGGCAAGCCCGGCCCGATGGTGATCATCTCCGCCTCGGGGATGGCCGAAAGCGGACGGATTTTGCACCATCTGGCAAACAATATCGGCGATCCCAAAAACATGATATTGATCGTGTCGTGGCAAGCGCCGGATACGCTCGGACGGCGGCTGGCGGAACAAGCCACGGAAGTGAAAATCTTCGGCGAGCCGATTGCGCGTCAGGCGGAAGTGGTCACCATTGGCGGCTTCTCGGCCCACGCGGGGCAAGACAACCTCTCCCAGTACGCCAAATCCGCGGCCACCGGATCGGAAGCTCTCTTCCTGATCCACGGCGAGCCCAAATCCGCCCTGCCCTTTCAGGAAAAACTTAAAGCCGACAACTTTACAACCCCGGTTTACTATCCGGAATTGGGCGATCAGGCGGAGTACAATTAGATGTACGAGCACCACGCCGAACCCCTGCTGCCTCTCCGGCACTTCCTCCGCCGGCTTGGACTCCACGCGCTGCTCGCGCTGGCGGTCTTGACCGTTTCCCTGGGAATCGGGGTTCTCGGTTACGCCCTCACGGAAGGGATGCCCCTGCTCGACGCCCTCCTTAATGCATCGATGATCCTGGGGGGGATGGGGCCGGTGGACGTGCTGCATACGGACGCAGGCAAGCTGTTCGCTTCGATGTACGCACTTTTTTCCGGAATGGTGTTCCTCGTCGTCGCCGGGATCCTGGTGGCGCCTGTCGCGCACCGCATTCTGCACTGGATGCATCTGGAGGAAACGGGGAAGGAATAGAGGAATAAGCCTCGATCATGCTCCCGGTGCTCCGAACCCTCATCCCCATCCCTCCCGTCGCTTCGCTCCGGAACATGTTCTCCCAGCGTTTTGCGTTTATTTTCATAATTCCACCTGTCGGATCTTCCACTCGTTCCGATGGAAGCGCCGGGAGAAGGGGGTAATGCACATGATATAATTTTTACCTTCGGAGAGGTGCCAGAGTGGTTGAATGGGACGGTCTCGAAAACCGTTATGGCCTTTTTGGCCATCGTGGGTTCAAATCCCACCCTCTCCGCCAGATCGTTTCTCTCGCTTAGTTTTTATTTCATTAATAATCAAACCCGTCACGAGAACGTACTCAAAGTTGTCTTCTCTGGAAATCCTTCGAAAGAATCGAAAACACACAAATAATTTTAGTTGTTCAAATTTTTTCTTTATTATTTAATGGATTATTCCATGGGAAGAATATTCCTTATCCTCAGCGGTATCGTGTTTTTCTTATCGCACTGCTGCACGTCGCCATCCCGATCATCGGAGCGGATGCGCTACTGGCTTGCGGAGGATACGGGCTGCCGCCCCTGCCCGAAGCGGGTTCGCCGCTTTCCGCCCCGCTCTGCCTGGGCCTCTCCGCCTTTTTTCATATGGGGTTTCTATGCATTCTCCGGTGCCGGATTCATCCCGAGGGTTCCGCTTCTGCGGCGCGGGCTGCGGGCGATTTATGGAAGATACATTCTACGGGGTTCCGAGCTCATCTTCGGATTGGTTATTCGTTTTTCCTACACCATTTCCATATTAATTAATCATTTCGCTTCACCGCTATCTCTTGGGATCGGTATCCCGTATCTACGGGGAATAATCCGATTGTGGAAAAATGGGGCGCTCTTTCAGCGCTTCGTCCGTCCGCCGCCTAGGAGCGGCGAGGCGTCAGGGCCGTTTGACCTGTCCCATTCCGCGCGGTTCGCGGCCGGCGAGATTCCCGGTCTGGGGGCGGATGCGCGGGATGGAAACCTGCACGGAAGTCCCCTTCCCCGGAACCGAAGCGATGGTCATGGTCCCGTTGACGGCGCGCGCCCGTTCTTCCATGTTCGCCAGCCCGTGCGTTTCCACCGTGACCTTCTGCGACGGTTCGAACCCGTGGCCGTTGTCGGCGACTTCCAGCATCACCCGGTCCCCGACCTGCGCCAGCGACACCCGGAGGCGCGTGGCGCGCGCGTGGCGCGCGACGTTGGCCAGCGCCTCCTGGGCGATGTGGAACAGCGCATCCGCCGCGGCCGGGGCCAGCCACCGGCCGGCTTCCTCCGAGAGTTCGGCTTCGGCCGAGATCGGCGTATTGACGCAGAACTCGCGGATGAGCATGTCCAGGCCGACCGCCAGATTGTCGAAGATGAACCGCTTGGGCCGCAGGTCGGTGATGTATTCGCGGATGTCGCGGATGACCGCATTCAACCCCGAAATCGCCCGCTCCAGTTTGGAACGCGCCTCCGGATTGGTCCTGGCCATCTCCATCAACCCCTCTTCCAGGCTCAGCCCGACCGCATAGATGGATTGTATGATGCCGTCATGCAAATCCATCCCAATCCGCTCGCGCTCCTCCATCACCGCCAGGCGCTGGGCTTTGCGGTGGAGCAAGCCGTTCTCCACAGCCGTGCCGACGCTCAACCCGACCGCCTCCAGGAGCGCCTTCTGCCGCTCGGTGAAAACCATCAGTTCCTTCGAGGAAAGCATCATTACACCGAGCACCCGGCCCTTGGAATTCAGCGGGACGCCGATCATCATCCGCAGGCCATTGGCGCGGAAGGCCTCATCGTCGAATCCGGGTTCGGCCGCCGGGTCGACCACGACCGTGAGCTCCCTCGAGGCGGACGCCCCGCCCACCAGCCCTTTTCCGAGTGTGAATGCGTCCTTCTCCCAGTAAAACGCTTTAAGATCGCCGCGCTGCATCGCCATGCGCACATCGCCGGTTTCTTCCTCCATCAGGAAGATCTGCCCGCTGAGCGCCCGGAAATGCAGCATCATCCGGTCCAGCGTCGTGGCCAGGATCCCTTCCAACTCCAGCGTGGTATTGGCGGCGACGGCGACGTCGTTGAAGATCGCCAGTTCCTGATTCCGCTGGGCCAATTCGCGTTCGTTGTCCGAGACGCGCGCGCCGGAGCGGGCGTTGACAATCGCCACCGAGGCGAAGGAAGCCAGGATCTCGATCCCGCGTTGCGCTTCGCGGGCAAATTCCCCCGCCCCGGTTTTTCCGGCCAGGATGACCGTTCCGATCGGCTTGTCCTCCACCAGCAGCGGGACTCCCAGGACACAGGTCAGTTGCGACGAAATCCCCTGTAAACCGGAAAACCGGGGATCGTTTTTCATATCCGCGGCATAGACAACGGCAGGGGCTTCGCATAATCGTACGATGAGATTCCACCACAAAGCCGGGATGGAATTTTTTTCGGCATCGTCCGGATCGGAAAAGGAGTAAACGAAGCGATCCAAATCCCCCTTCTCATCCAGCAGCGCCACCACGGCATGCCGGGCGCCGATCAGGCGGCGCGCGACGCTTGCCGTTCGTTCGAGGACAGCCTCAAGCGACGTCTCCCGCACCAGCTCCAGGGTGATCCGGTGAAGCGACTCGATATCCGGCATGCCTGCCGGGGAAGGATGAGTATCCATCGTCCAAAGATTATAAAGGAAAAACAGACCGGGGCGATATTTAGACCGAGGCGGTACCCGCCAAGTACACCCCCGCCTCGCGAGGGCAGGCGCGGGTATGGCGGACCGCCTCGGTCTGGATTCCTAAATTACCAAATTGATCAGTTTATCCGGGACGAAGACCACTTGGCGCGGCGTTTTCCCCCCGAGCCATTTCCGCACCCCTTCGCTCGAGAGCGCCAGGGCGCAGGCCTCGTCCTTTCCGGTTCCCGCCGGAAGCTGCAGCCGCTCGCGCAGTTTTCCGTTTACCTGGACGACGACCGTCACCTTGTCTTCGGCGGCAAGCGCCGGGTCGAAAGCCGGCCAGGCCTGCCGGTGTATCGATTCCACAGCCCGACCCTTGCGCATATGCCAAAGTTCCTCCGTCATATGCGTCGCCACCGGCGCCGCGAGGAGCAGCAGGCTGTCGATCGCCTGCTCCCATTCCGGCGAGCCATACAGCGCGGTCTCGCGGTACTTATAGAGCGTGTTGGTGAACTCCATCAGACCCGAAATGATGGTATTGAATTCGAAACGCTCAAAATCGCGCGTCACGCGCCGGATAGTCTGGTGGGTGGACCGCGTCAGCTCCCGGGCGGCGTTGGCTTCCGCCGGCGCGGATGTGTTCCTGGGCGCGTTCACTACCAGCCCCCAGATCCGGTTGATCCAGCGGTGGGTGCCCTCGATCCCGGTCGAGCTCCACGGTGCGCCCAGGTCCCAGCGGGCAAAGAACATCAGGTATGCGCGCACGGTGTCGGCGCCGAATTTTTTCACCAGGACGTCCGGCGCGATCACATTCCCGCGGCTCTTCGACATCTTTTCCGAATCTTCGCCGAGGATGATGCCCTGGTTGCGCAGTTGCAGCATCGGCTCGGGTCCGCGGGTGATGCCCATGTCGCGGCAGGCCTTGTGGAAGAAGCGGGTGTAGATCAGGTGCATCGTGGCGTGCTCGATCCCGCCGGTGTAGCAATCGACCGGCATCCAGTAATCGTATTCAGCGGGATCGAAGGCGGCCCGGGTGTTCTTCGGGCTGAGGTAGCGCAGGTGGTACCACGACGAGCACATGAAGGTATCCATCGTATCGGTCTCGCGCTCGGCTTCGCCGCCGCACACCGGGCAGGTCGTGCGGGCCCAGGTCGGGTGCAGTTTGAGCGGGCTTTCCCCGGTCGGTTTCCAGGCCACGTCGTCCGGCAGGAGTATCGGGAGTTGATCTTCCGGCACAGGCACCTGTCCGTGCACGGGGCAGCGGATCATCGGGATCGGCGCGCCCCAGAAGCGCTGGCGGGAGATCAGCCAGTCGCGCAGCCGGTAGGAAACGGTCGGGCCGCCGGCATTCTTACCGGCCAGCCATTCCGCGACCTTCTTGACGGTCACGGCGCCGGGGGTGCCGCTAAACTCGCCGGAATGGATCATCACCCCGTTCTGGTCGTGGAACAGCGCGTCGCGGTAGAACTCGAGCGACCAGACCATTTCCATCAGCGAGTGTTTCTCGCGGACGTTCGGCTCCAGCTCCTGGCAGCGCGCCAGGATCTCCTGCTCGGAGTCGATGCTGTCCCAGTCGCGGATTCCATCTTCGAAGATGAACTGCCAGCGGGTGCCGACGATCTCGTTCCAGCAGCCCGGCTGCAGGTGGGCCCGGGCGATCCCGATATAGCGGTCGATCTTCTCCGGAGGAATGGTGATGTACAGCGAACCCCCGCGCTCTTCGAAGGGGATGGCCTCCGCGCGCAGCGCATCCGCCAGCCCGGGTTTCATCGTCTTGGCGAGGGCGAAGGATTTGGTCAGCCCGTCGGTGCGGTCGATCACCGGCAGGATTGGCAGCCCGTATTTCAACGCGAAATCGAAATCCCGCTGGTCGTGGGCCGGCACGGCCATGATGGCGCCGGTGCCGTAGGTGATCAGCACGTAATCCGCGATCCAGATCGGGATGCGCACGCCGTTGACCGGGTTGACCGCGAATCCGCCGGTGAAGACGCCGGTCTTATCCTTGTCCGCCGATTCGCGCTGGATGTCGGATTGGCGCAGCGCCTGCTTCACATACGCCTCGACCTCCACCCGTTGTTCGGGCGTGGTCAGCGTATCCACCAGCGGGTGCTCCGGCGCCAGGACCATGAAGGTGGCGCCCCACAGCGTATCCGGACGGGTGGTGAACACCTCGAGCGGATTCCCCGCCTCGGTCCGGAAGACCACCCGCGCGCCCTCGCTGCGGCCGATCCAGTTGGTCTGCAGCGTGCGCACCCGCTCGGGCCAATCGACGCCAGAAAAATCCAGCAGCTCCTCGGCGTACTTGGTCAGGCGGAAGAACCACTGCTCGAGGTTCTTCTTGATCACCGGGGTTTCGCAGCGCTCGCAGTGGCGGTCGTCGCCCCACACCTGCTCGCGTGCCAGGGTCGTGTTGCAGTTGGGGCACCAATCCACCGGCGACATCTTCTTGTAGGCCAGCCCGTGCTGGAAGAGCTGGATGAAGAACCACTGGGTCCAGCGGTAGTATTCCGGGTCGGAGGAAACCGCCTCGCGCTCCCAATCCCACATCGATCCCATCGCGCGCAACTGCCCGCGCATGTGATCGATGTTGGAGTAGGTCCACTGCTTCGGGTGGATGCCGCGTTTGATCGCCGCGTTCTCGGCCGGCAGGCCGAAGGAATCAAACCCGACCGGGAACATGACGTTCCACCCGCGCATGCGCATGAAGCGCGCCCGCGCGTCCGAGGGGGTCATCGCGTACCAGTGGCCGATGTGCAGGTCGCCGCTGGAATAGGGCAGCATGGTGAGCGCGTAGAATTTCTTCCGCGTCCGGTCGATGACCGCGCGGTACAACCCGGCCTGATCCCACGCCTTCTGCCACTTGGGCTCGATGATTCCCCACTGGTAGGCGGCGGGTTCGGGCTTCGCGGCGGGCGCAATCTTTTTCGCCTGCGTCGATACCGTCATCTGCCTTGTTTCGGATTTCACCACTTCCAGCGCTTTGGCGGTCTTGACGATGGTGATCGCCTGAGGCTTCAGCGCAACCGGTCGCGGGATTTTTCCCTTCGGCTTGGCCTTGACTTTTACAGGCGCCGGTTTGACCCGTGCGCTCCGTTTCCGGGCGGGGGCTTTGGCGGCGGCCTTGCGCCGGGCGGGCGCAGTGGCCGGTTTCCGGATGATGCGTTTCTTGACGGGCTTGGCGTTCTTCTTCGATGTAGGCATGGTTTCCTCCTTGCTTTTGACCTAACCCCGCCCCTCAGTTACTTCGGGGCACCTCTTCCTTTAAGGGAAGGGGATGGGGGTTTGGAGGTTAGGTCGGCAAACAAAAAATCCCCAATCGCCAGGGACGAAGGGGATTCGCGGTACCACCCTGATTACCCCATAAAGTACGAGGGGTCACTCATTGGCTATAACGGGCTTGCCCGCCGCAGGTTACTGATATTCGCCTGTGGGGCGTGATCCCTCGGAAGCGCACCTCGGGATGATCCGGCGAGTTCGGCCTGATGCGCTCCGTGGGCGCGGGCGGGGCTTGCACCACTGCACCCCGTTCTCTGGCGGACGGCCTACTGCTCCGGTTTGACGCGTATCTTATTTGGTTATGCCCCTAATATAATTTGCTTCGTCGTCTTTGGCAAGGGAGGCGCATAAGAACATCGATTCCAGAGAGAAACCACCCTTAGGGTGGCTTCCGGTACCTGACACCCGTAATGTGGGTGGTGGTTCCCCTTTGGAACCGATCCCCTTACCGGAATAAAAACAACCCTAAGGGTACCCTTAGGGTTGTTTGCGATTTCCGGCTTCAGCTACTTGATCGGTTCCGGGACCAGACGCATCTCCCATTCCCACGTCTCTCCCTCGTCGCCGCTTGTCATCGTAATGGTGAAATCCTCTCCCTTCATTAATCGGTCCCAGGAAGTGATGAACCGCACAGGTCCGCCGAGAGTCGTCTCATCCTCCTCACCCTGAGAACCCTGGACTTCATACGTCCAGATCGGACCTCCGTTCAGGGCGTTTCCGATATGGAACAGAACCCAAGCTTCCCCGCCGCCGACCGGCGTCTTGGTAGGATTGACTCCTTCGGGTGCATCCGTGGCCGCCGGCGACATAACGCCAATCCACGCCTGGAAGCGATTGATGTCGCTGGTGATGTTGACGTCGAAGGTATCCACTTCGGTTTCATATTGCGGACAATACTCCACCCGATGGATATCCCCGGTCCCATCGATAGAAATTCCTCCCGTCACGGCAAAGGCCGCCGTTTGACCCTTCCGGTGCAATCCCCCAAACGGACCCGGAAGGCCCTTCCCCATCGGCCGGACGAACACAATACCCTCAAACGCCGCTTCGAGATCCAAATCCTTGAAGCCGGCCGAGTTGGTGTACGCGCCGCACTTGCCGGTCACGACCGCATGTACATAAATCCCGTAGGAGTTGGATTCCACGGTCGACTCCACATCCCCGCCGCCGTTTGCTCCACCTCCGCCGGCGTTGTCGACCCCGCCGCCCCCACCCGTCCCCGATCCGGTCGGGGTGGCTGTCATGTCGCCGGAAGGCGTGTCAAGCCCGGAGACGGTGCATGCCACCAGCAGAAACACCGGCACCAGCAAGTATGAAAACCGAATTGCTTTTTTCTTAATCATGTCAATCCTCCTTGAAAACAGTGGACTACTCAAGTATACGGAGTTTTCCAGTAAGTCAAACCGAAAAAACCTCTCCAAAACCTCCAAAAAACCTTTATTTAATAACTCCATCTGTAACGGCAATACGGCTTTTGCCGCTCAACTATGCGTTATAGACCGCAAGCCAGGAACCTGCGAGGGCGCACAAGGCAGCAATCTGGAACGAGGCGGCTTGCGGCAACCGGCGACCGGCGCCGTTCAATATATCTTTGGGCGCATTTCCAGCATGCTTGTTGAGAAGAAAACCTACTTGGCGTAAACTTATCAACAGGACCCACACCCTTCGGATTTGGCGAGGATCAGTATGAACCTGCTGGACATGCGGACGGTCTTGATCGGCTATATCCTCACCAACGCCATATGCGCCGTCGTCATGTACCTCTTGTGGCGCCGGAGCCGCGGACAGTATGCCGGAATTGGCCTTTGGCTGGCGGATTATGTCATGCAATTTGCTGCCGTCCTGCTGGTCACCCTGCGCGGCGTAATACCGGAAGCCGTTTCCGTTTTCGCCGGCAACGGGCTGGTCATCGCCGGTACCATCCTGCTTTTCATCGGCTTGGAACAATATACGGCGAAGCGCGGCCCGCAACTGCAAAATGCACTCCTGTTGGGCCTCTTCCTCTCCGTCCACGCATTTTTTTATTACGCCCTCCCCAGCCTGCCCGCCCGTAACATCAACATCAGCGCCTCCCTGCTCGTGATTTGCGGCCAAACCGCTTGGCTTATGCTCCGGAGGACCGGGCCGGAATTGCGTCCCGCGACTCGGGCTGTCGGGATGATCTTTGCCGCCTATGTCCTGGTCAGCATCTTCCGGATCGGTGTGGATGCCATCGTTCCGTCCGGAAACGATTTCTTCCACTCGAATATCTACGATACGCTGGTCCTCATAACGTATCAGATGCTTTTTATATCCCTTACCTTCTCCCTTTTCCTGATGGTCAACCGCAGGTTGTTTTCCGAGCTGGAACGCGACATCGCCGTGCGGCGGAATGTCGAGGAAGCCCTGCGCATCAGCGAGGAAATATTCGGCAAAGCCTTCCATTCCAGCCCGGATGCCATTTTGATATCCCGCCTCAGCGATGGGCGCCTGCTGGAGATTAATGAAGGGTTCTGCCGGCTGACGGGCTACTCGCGGGAGGAAGCGCTTGCCGGTTCGACGACCCAACTGTCGCTATGGGCGGACGCCCGGGACCGGGAACAGGTTGTCACCGCGCTGCTCGCGAACCGCATCGTGAACAACCGGGATTATGATTTCCGGACAAAAACCGGGGAGCTCCTGCACTGTTGGTATTCAGGCGAGCTTATTGAATTGTCCGGCGAACCGCACATCGTGTCGATCGTCCGGGATATCACCGAACAGAAAAAAACGGAGGCGATTCTCCGCCTCCGTTTGAATTTGTGGGAATACGCTGTTGCGCATGCGGTGGATGAACTGATGCAGCGGGCGCTCGACGAGATCGAGGCGATCACCGACAGCCCGATAAGCTTCTATCATTTCGTCATGGAGGATCAGGTCAGCCTTTCGCTCCAGGCCTGGTCCACCCGGACCCGGCGCGAGTTTTGCCATGCGGAAGGCCAGGGGATGCATTACGATCTCGACCAGGCGGGGGTATGGGCCGACTGTATCCGAGAGAAGAAGCCGATCGTACACAATGACTATGCCTCCCTGCTCCATCGCAAGGGCATGCCGGAAGGTCACGCCGGGATCGTGCGCCAACTGGTCGTCCCCACCTTCCACGAAGGACGCATCGTCGCCGTCCTCGGGATCGGGAACAAACCCTCGCTATACGACGAACGCGATATCGCTCTCCTTTCCTTTATCGCCGATATCATCTGGAGGATCATAGACCATAAACAGACGGAGGAGGAGATCCAGCTCCTGCACACACAACTGCAGGAAATGGCCCTCCACGACCCGCTGACCGGCCTCTATAACCGTCATTACATGGACGAGACCCTCTCGCGCGAACTTGCACGCGCGGCGCGCGAGGAATATCCGGTCAGTTTTATCATGATCGATATCGACCATTTCAAACAGGTGAACGACACCATCGGGCACCAAGCAGGCGATTCGGTGCTGCAGGCCCTCGCGGCGCTCATCCGGAAGAACACCCGTGCCAGCGACATTCTCTACCGCTTAGGCGGGGAGGAATTCCTCGCCGTGCTGCCGAAGGCGAGAGCCGAATATGCACTGCAGGCGGCCGAGAAGTGGCGGATAGATTTCCGGGATTCCGTATCGGACATGGCATCCGGCGGAATCCAAGTCACTATCTCATGCGGAATCGCCTGTTTCCCGGAAGATGGGGAAATCGCGGCGGATCTCCTTGCCTCCGCCGACCAAGCACTGTATCAGGCGAAGGCGGCGGGTCGCGACCGGTCAATCATCCTGAAGAAAACGGTGTAGATGAATCCGGCATGCGAATTGGTGACGGGGACGACCGGCGGCCATAACCTACCAGGCAATTTAAACCCCGCGATTGAAGGAAAAATGCCGCGGTCAACGGTAAAAAAAGGAATACATATCGATTAAAAAAGCAGCCGCGATCGAAGATCGCGGCCATACCTTCTGTGGACCCAGAGGGATTCGAACCCTCGGCCTTCTCAATGCCATTGAGACGCGCTCCCAACTGCGCTATGGGCCCGGCAAACCGCAATTCTAACCGGGAGAATGCCCGGCGTCAATGCGGTGAAAATCAACAGTTGCAGGCGTACCCTTATATTAAAAAACAGCCGCGATCGATGATCGCGGCTGTTTTTGTGGACCTGGAGGGATTCGAACCCTCGGCCTCTTCAGTGCGATTGAAGCGCGCTCCCAACTGCGCTACAGGCCCCCACGCAAGCCCAACAATTCTACCTGAGGCGAGGAGGGGTGTCAATCTCCGGCAGTACGGCCATCCCCCTCAGCCGGCCTTGGGCCGGCGCCAAGACGCGAAAGACCATCGTCCTCTTCCGCGGACTCCTCCGC
>JBAVFZ010000026.1:0-4926 GCA_049684495.1 Anaerolineales bacterium
CCCGAGCTGTGCTCGGGCCGGGGGAGGAGAGATGGGATGGATCACATAATACTCACTCCGCCGGTAGAACCTTCTCATTCAACTCACTGCCAAAGGCGGTGGTTTTGAAACCAAACAGAAAAAAGCCGGAGCGAATTCCACACGCTCCGGCTTTTTTATGGGTCACGTTTTCTTGGTGCTGAACCCGAATAGGCGGTATAAGGCGCACCAGCCGACCAGGCCGGTCAGCAGCAGGACAACGCCGGCGACGAGGAAAACCCAACCCCACATACCCGTTACCACCCCGCCGATATTCAATCCCACCAGAGCCGCCCCCAGGAGGGCGCGGATGATCCGATCGGCATTCGATTCGTTGGCTTTGAAAATGGCGCTCATGGCATCTCTCCTTGAAATTTTCCGGTTTTATAATTCATCCCATTAGATGCCGGGGAACGGAAAAGGTGACAGGGGGGATCGACGGCGGACGTTGGACCATGGACGATGGCCGATTGATGTTTTTGGAATTATCCGTGCAGTCGATATCAAACTTATTGAGCCCTTTCCAGATCGCGAAAGGCACACTCCACGACAATCATCGTCAATGAAAACCACATATGCGACCAGCGACCTCGAAAAGCACACAACAACAATTATCGGCCTTGGTCCATCGTCCGTGGTCTATGGTCTGGTTTTTAACGATGGTCGATTGTCGATGGTCCGGATCCGACGTTCTCAATCCCCCTATTTCATCCACTCCGTCAAATCCAGCGATTTATACAGCTTTTCCCGCGCCTCCTCTGGCATGCCCGGTTGCGGGAGCCTGTGATACAGGTCGATCGTCCGTCGCAGGGTATCCACCACGATCCGGCAGTCCTTGCACCGGGCCATATGGCGCTCGATCTCGGCGCACAGTTCGGGCGGAGCATCCCCTTCGGCGAACAGCGATAAGCTCTCCGATAGGGTTCTGCACGTTTCGGTGTTCATCGTTCGCCTCCAGCCCCGTCCGCCGGTGAAGCAAAGTAGGCGGCGAGGCGTTCCCGCAACCACAGACGGGCACGGTGCAGCCTGGTCTTCACGACATCGTCCGAAATGCCCAGGGCGGAGGCGGTATCCTCCGTCGAAATATTCTCCAACTCGCGCATCACATACACCGCCCGCAGTTTTTCCGGCAGATCCCGGATCGCCCGCTCCAGCTCCTCCCGGACTTCGGCTTTCTCCAGCTCCTCTTCGGGAAGATCCCGCCAGGCGAAGAGCGCCTGCGGTACCAGCGCGCCCTCTTCCGGCTTGGCCGCTTCCTCGACGGAAACCTCCTCCGGGCTGGGACGGCGCAGACGCATCATCGCCGCGTTGTACGCAATCCGAAAAAGCCATGTGCGAAGGTCCGAGCGGCCGTCGAACCGGTCGATGCCCTTGAAGGCGCTGAGGAAGGTTTCCTGCACCACTTCCTCGGCATCCGCCTCGCTGCGCATCAACCGTAAGGCCAGCCTGTAAATTCCCGGTGAGTGAAGTTCGATGCATTCCGCGCAGGCGCTTTTATCGCCCGCCCGGATACGGTCAAGCAGTTTGGCCCCGGAAACTTTGTCCGTCATAAGGTTAGATGCCCGGAAGAGGGAAGAGTGACATAAAAAGTCGGCCGAGTGGCCCCGCGGCGGGTTTAACCGCGGGGGGGGGGGTATCCCTGGCCCAGCCCGACCAGGGTGGACGAGACTACGATTTTAGGCTTCCTGTCCGGTTTTGTCACCTCCCCGGGAATCCTGCATCTAATGGAGGGAAGGTAAAAAAAAGCTCATTCCAAGGAGGAAATGTGAACGAACCGATCCATGTAACCGATGAAGCCTTCGAAAAAGCCGTCCTGAAGTCGCCGATCCCGGTATTGGTGGATTTCTGGGCGCCGTGGTGCATGCCCTGCCGGATGGTCGCTCCCAGCCTGGAGAAGCTTGCCGGGGAGTATGCCGGGCGGCTCGTGGTCGCCAAGGTGAACACCGACGAATATTCGGAATGGGCGATGCGCTTCGGCGTGCAGGGAATTCCCACCATGCTGGTCATCCGGGACGGACAGGTGGTTAACCAACAGGTCGGCGCGCTGCCCTACCCGCACCTCAAACAGATGATCGACCAGGTGCTGGGCGAGGTGGAACCAAAGCAGCCGCTGCCGATCTAGGCGGGCGGCCCAAGGCCCTCCGCGCGCTTCGGCGTCGGGGGGTCGATCGGCGCGCAAGCGGGGATGCCCGGGAGGGCTGTCCTCCCCGCCAATTCATGATATAATCCGAAAGTATGGCATGATGAGCGAAGATCCTGAAAAAAGAAAATAGTCCTCTTCTTGGCACTCGGTCGTCTTCGAATTTCCATCCTCATGCAGAAGCAGAGCAATACCATCCTGTAATTCAGCCGTAACAGTACTTAGCAGGACGATGGATGCTTCACGCAATATTCATTGTCCATCCCAGGAGAAAAGATGGAAACAAAGCTGTTTGTCGGAAATTTGACGTACGGCACCACGGAAGAAGATCTGCAGAAACTGTTCGCAGCATCGGGCGTCGTCAAGTCGGTGCAGATCATCAAGGATCGGGACACCGGGCAATCGAAGGGTTTTGGATTTGTCGAAATGACGACCCAGGAAGAGGCGCAGAATGCGATCAAGGCGCTGAGCGGCAAGGAAGTTGACGGCCGCGCCCTCACCATCAACCTGGCCAGACCGCGCGAAGAACGCGGCCCTGGCGGCGGTCGGGGCGGTGGACGTGGCGGCGGCGGTGGACGCGGTGGCGGCGGCGGCGGCGGACGCAGAGACTGGTAATCGCCGCGGCACAATAATTAAATGAAAGAACGGGCCAAATGGATGGTGCCAAGCATTTGGCCCGCTTCTTTTTAACAGATTGTTGAAAAAGGCATTAATGCCGGGGCAGGGCTCGACAGGCTTTTTCAACACCCTGTTAATTCAATATTTGATGTGTTGAATCTGCTCAGGCCGGGAAAATCGTACACGGATTACGCGGAGTAGAGCCGATTACACGGATTCTAAAAAATAAATTCGGCGTTTTCGGCTCTTTTCGGTCTTTCGGTGTACAAGAAAGAGAAATCAGGCTGAGTAAATACGATGTGTTTTATTTTTACAGACACGCGTGGCGGTACATCCCATGGCCGGAGCCGCGCTTATGCTTCGAGGCCCATCCGTCCCATCCTCGAAAAATATTAATAATGTCCGGCTGTTTCATCCGCCCGGCCTAGGTTCCCTGATCGCAAACAGCGCCGTCCCCGTCAGGCGCAGGATCGACGCCGCGACCAGCGCGCCGCCCAACCCCACCCAACCCGCCAGCAAGGTCCCCAGAAGCGGCGCCACGGCGGTCGCCAGGTATTGAAACATCTGGGCGAAGGAGACGAACATCGCGCTGTACTCCTCGGGAATCGTCTTCATCAGCTCGTCGAAAAACACCAGGTCGACCCCGGCCTGGAATATGCCGGCCATCCCGGCCAGGAGCGCAATCACCTCCACCCGGCGGGTGGCCGCCACCAGCAGCGGGAACAAGCCGACCCCGAAGGTGGTCGCCATCAGCACGAACCGCGATCCGCGCACGCGCGATTGCCTCGCCCAGAAAGAATAGCCGAACAGCATGACAACCGTCGCGACCATGCTGATCGCGCCGATCCAGGCATCCGTTGCCTGCACGGTGCGGACGTAGTACAGCGGCAGGATCGGCTGGGCAAGCGTGACCCCCGCAAAAAAGACAAATCGTTTCAAGGTGAAGGAGAGAAAATCCGGCCGGGATCGGACCAGGCGCAGGTATTCGCCGAGCGCATTCCGCCCGGAGGCGGCCTTCGCCGCCGCATCCGGGGGATGATCCGGCAGGACGATGTGGCTCGAAAAATACAGGCTGATCAACCCGCCGACGGAAAGCGTCAGAAACACAACCTGGTAATTGACGGGGAACTTAATCCAATCCAGTACCGCGCCGGCGATGACGACGAAAACGGAACTGGTAAAGCCAAGGATAGTCCAGCGGCGGCTGAGGAGATCGTACCGCCCGCCCGGTCCGGCGACCGTATTCATCACGACCGTAAAACCGGTGTTGACGATCGTCTGCGGCACCGTGGCCAGCGCCCAGATCCCGATCACGGCCGGGATCAGCCACTCGCGCGGGACGAGGAACGGAGCCGCGCCGGTGGCGGCGTAGGCCGAAACGACCAGGAACCGTGAAAAACTGAACCATGGGACGATGTTGCGGCGCGAATTAAGGAAGCGGCCGATGGCGAGGGCGAAGATCAATCCGGCGACGGCCGGCATCGCGGTGAGCAGACCGACCTCGAAGGCGTCGGCTCCCAAGCGCGCCAGGAATACCGGAAGGAACGGCGAGGCGGCGCTCGCGAGGCCGATCCCGACCGCGTCGACCTGGACGTTGCGGTAGTTGGCGCGCGTGGTTTTTTCGAGGCCCGGCGGATAGAGGAAACGGGAAAGCCGGCCCTTGACCGCATCGATCATGGATCTTAACCTTTGATCCTCGTGTTTTGGGTCCGTCATTCCGCTCTTCGTCCCGGGTCCGATACGCTATCGAAACCGACAATAGAAATCTCTGAAAAAGGTTGTTATGCTCGGCGCCCACCCTTACGGAGGAATGGACTTCCGCTGCGAGATTGCACAGGTTCCTAAAGCATACCGAACCTGCGCACTTCACGGGGGAAGGCGTCAGGGTGACATCTCCAGAGGTTACAGTTTGCTATAATTTTCGTAGGTTTACAATCTTTTTTTGTATTTACTCAGCCTGATTTCTCTTTCTTGTACACCGAAACACCGAAAAGAGCCGAAAACACCGAATTATTTATTTAAGAATCCGTGTAATCGGCTCTTCTCCGTGTAACCCGTGTACGATTTTCCCGGCCTGAGCAGATACATTTTTTTATTTTCGACGCGAATCGCCGACACCACGAAGGATTATAATCCACCAATAGGAATGC
>JBAVFZ010000027.1:0-3562 GCA_049684495.1 Anaerolineales bacterium
GGATAGACGTGTTCCGGCGTGCCGTCCTCGCGCAACCGCAGCAGGCTGAAGAGCGCCGGTCCGGCCGGATGCATCGCATCCGCCGCGCGCACGTCGCGCCACAGCGTGAAAAGGACGAGCGCAAGGAAGACGTACAGGCAGACGGCCAGCGCGATGCGGGCGGCGAGCATCAGGATCGAAACGTTCATGCCTCGGGCTTCTCCGGGCGCGGGGCGGGGTCCGGGGAGGGGCGCGGGGGTATCGGCTGGGTGATGCTTTCCTCGCGGTCGTCGCCGTAGATGAGTTCGGTGTTGCCCAGGCGGAATACGTCGCCGGGCTGGAGGACCCATTCGCGGACTGCCGAGTTGTTCACCTTCAATCCGTGCTTGGAACTGAGATCGGTGAGGACGTACTGCCCCTCGCGCGCGCGCAATTGCGCATGCCGGCGGCTCACCAGCGAGTCGTCGAGCACCAGATGGTTATCCAATTGGCGGCCGATGTTGATCACCGGCCGGTTGAGCGGGTAATGCCGGCTGCCGTTGATGATCAGGAAGGCGCCGTGCGGCAGGATGATCGGAGCGGCCGCGGCGGCCGGGAAGGAATCCGTTTGCTCGTCACCGGAGCGCACAATTTCCGCGAAGACGCGGATGCTCTCCTCGCGCAGGGAGTCATCCGAGGTGAATTCGATCTGAATCGGGTTGAGGAGGATCATCTCGCTTTGGGCGATATGTTCCTCCATTTTGGCGCCCAGCAGCGCGCCCAGATCCGGGACAGCCGAGGCGGTCTGCCAGATGCGTTTGCCGAGCTTCAACCGGTAGACATTCGGCGCAATCCAGCGTCCACCGGGCCCCTGTTCGGCGCGTTCTTCGAGCGCTTCGATAAGCCGCGCGAGGATCTTCCCGGCGTGAAGGATGTGCGCGGAAAGAATCCCCGTCCTTTTTTCGAAAATGTTTTCAAGCTGGATTTCTATTTTTCGCAGCGGATCGGACATGCGCTCTCCTGAAGATCGATACAATTATATCCCCCGCGCCGCATCTTTCTTTCCAGTACCTTTTTCCTGCGGGAAACAAGGGGGAATCGAACACGGAGAAAAAGATGGGTACAATCATTCCCATGCGTTATATCCGGCGGATTCTTGAAAACCTGGTCGTTGTCTGGGCCGTGGCCAGCCTGGCGTTCTTTGGGTTGCGCCTGGGTCGCGTGGATCCGCTGGCGTCGCTTACGGCGCAGGGGCTTGCGACACGGGCGCAGGCGGTGGAGATGCGGCGGGCTTTGGGGCTGGACCGGCCGCTGCTGGATCAGTACGCGGAGTATTTCCGCGGCGTATTGCGCGGCGATCTCGGCCGGTCGATCTTCAGCGGCCAGGATGTGGCCGGTATGATCGCGGAGGCCGCCGCGTACACCGTGCCGCTCGCGGTCCTGGCTTGGGGTCTTTCGGTCGCATTTGGACTCGCGCTCGGCACCGTGGCATCCCGGCGCGGCGGCCAGAGCGGGGGCAATCGGATAAGCCGGATGGCCTCGGCGGCCCTGGCCGTCGGCGCCGCGACACCGGTCGCGTGGTCGGGATTGATCCTGCTGTGGGCGGCGGTCCCGCTGTTCACCGCGCCGCTTCCGGATCCGTTGCGCGAGGGATTGCGGCTGCTTCTCCCGGCCGCCGCGCTGGCGCTGACGGTAGGGAGCAGTATCGGGCGCGCGGCCGAAACTTCCATCCGCGAATCGCGCGGCGAACTTTTTCAATTGGCGATGCGCGCGCACGGATTCCCGCGCGGCGTGCGTGCGGATTGGAGGATGCTGCGCGCCGCGATCGCGCCGGTCCTGGCGCTGGCCGGGATGGAAGCCGCGTTCCTGCTCGGCGGGACGATGATCACCGAGGTGGTTTTCGCCCGGCCGGGGCTCGGGCGGATGCTGGTGGATGCCGTGCTACGTGGCGATTTCCCGGTGGTGCAGGCGCTGCTGGCGCTGGCGGCGCTCGGGTACATTCTGTTCGGGATGATCGCGGATTTTTCGGCCGCGATACTGGATCCCCGGGTGGGTGAGGCGTCGTGAACGCTTCCCGGAAGTGGGCGGCGGGATATTCGGCCGTGCGCGATCCGCGCCCATGGGCTGCGATCGCGTGGATCGCCCTCCTTCTGGCGGGTGGGATTTTCGCCGGGCTTTTCCCCGCGCCGGCCGCCGGAGCGCCGTTGCAGTCGCCGGATGCCGGCCACTGGCTGGGCACGGACCTTCTGGGCAGGGATTTCGGCTGGCGGATGATCGCCGGCGGCGCGCAGACAATTCTGATCGCGTTCGGTTCGGCCGTCCTGTCGATTCTCCTCGGCGGTTTGTGGGGGATCGCGGCCGGGTTCGCGGGCGGGTGGATCGACCGGGCCCTCAGCCGGTTGATGGATGCGGCGCTGGCCGTGCCCGCGCTGATCCTGGGTTTGGTGATCCTCGCCGCGCTCGGTCCCGGCGAGGCGGCGGTGATACTCGCCCTGGGCCTGGGAGGCGCGGCGACGTTTGCGCGCTTGCTGCGCGCCGAAGCGGGCCAGATTCGCAACCGCGAATATATGCTTGCGGCGCGGACG
Source organism: Anaerolineales bacterium (assembly GCA_049684495.1). Taxonomy (GTDB): domain Bacteria; phylum Chloroflexota; class Anaerolineae; order Anaerolineales; family RBG-16-64-43; genus JAFGKK01. The sequence continues at coordinate 2,544 of JBAVFZ010000027.1, forward strand.
CTCGGCGCCGGGAAAATCCGCCAGGTGCTGCGTCATCTGCTGCCGAATATTTCCGGCCCGCTGGCCGCCTACGGTGCGCTGCACTTCGGATGGGCGATGGTCAACGTCGCTTCCCTCACCTTCCTCGGCTTCGGCGGCGCGCCGTCGGCTCCCGAATGGGGACGGATGCTGGCCGAAGCGCGGCTGGTGTTCGGGCAGGCTCCCGGACAGGCATTGGCTGTGGGCGCGGCGCTTGCCCTCACCATTTTGGCGGTGCAGCAAACCGGAGAATGGTGGCTGGAAAAAAATCGTCGTTAATCCCCCGGGCTTGGCGTTCTCTTCACTCCCGGTTAACCATTATCCGCCGGGGGGTGGGTATAATGGAGTACGGAAGGAAAACGTCGGCATTTGCCTGCGCCGCGACGCCATTCTTCCCGGAGGCACCCCTGAGCGATTATGTAAAACCACCGGATGACGAACTGCGCCGCCGCCTGGATCCCGAACAATATCAGGTTACGCAATGCTCGCTCACCGAAAAACCGTTTGAGAACGAATTCTGGAACAACAAGCACGCCGGGATCTACGTGGATGTGGTCTCGGGCGAGCCGCTGTTCTGTTCGCTGGATAAATTTGATTCCGGCACCGGATGGCCCAGCTTCCTGCGTCCGCTGGACGACGCAAAATTAATTTTCAAGATCGACCGCTCGCTTAACGGGGAGCGCACCGAAGTGCGTTCGGGCCTGGGGGATTCCCATTTGGGCCATGTTTTCGACGACGGTCCGCAACCGACCGGAAAGCGCTACTGCATCAACTCCGCCGCCCTGCGTTTCATTCCGGTCGAGGAACTGGAGGCGGCCGGATACGGGAAATATTTGTCCTTCTTCGCGGGTCAAACCGGCGATAAAAAACCCGTAAAAAAATAAAGCCGAAACTCGAAAAACCCGTGTTTTCCGGCTTGAATTTCAATGCGCGCGAAAAGTCGGGTGTTTCAGGGTTGAAAAACCAACCGGACTTCGCGTATAAGAATAGTTATCCTGGAT
>JBAVFZ010000028.1:0-7009 GCA_049684495.1 Anaerolineales bacterium
GCTGGGGGGTGAGGAAGGAAAATGATGCCGGCAAGGGTCAGGGAGGGGTCAGTCGGAATGGTACAATCCCCCGCGTGGAAAAATTTTCCTACCAACAGGCACTGGATTATCTGTATTCCTTCATCGATTACAGCCTCCAGCGCACATACCAATATTCCGCGCACACGTTCGATCTCGGGCGGATGCAAGCCGTGCTGGGGCACCTCGGGGATCCGCACAAAGCGTACGCCGTCATCCACGTCGCGGGCACCAAGGGCAAGGGCTCCGTCTCGGCGATGGTCGAATCCGTCCTGCGCGCGGCGGGCTACCGGACCGGCTTCTACCTTTCCCCCCACCTGATCGATTTCTGCGAGCGGATCCGCCTTAACGGGGAACCGATCGCCCACCAGCGGTTGGCGGAACTGGTCGGTTCCCTGCGCGAAGCGGTGGCCAAGGTCCCGGAACTGACCACCTTCGAGATCACCACCGCGGCGGCGTTCCTGTATTTTAAAGAAGAGAAGGCGGACGTGGTGGTGGCGGAAGTCGGGCTGGGCGGGCGCTTGGATGCAACCAACGTCGTCACCCCGCTTATCTCGGTGATCACCTCGCTTTCCTACGACCACACCCACCTTCTCGGGAATACGCTGGCCGAAATCACCCGCGAAAAGGCCGGGATTATCAAGCCGTGCATCCCGGTCGTCTCCTCCCCGCAGGAGGGGGAGGCGATGCAGGTCCTGCTCGAAGTCAGCCGGGAAAAGAATGCCCCGCTGACCCTGGTCGGACGGGATTGGCATTTCGTCCCCGACCTTCACACGCTGGAAGGGCAATCCTTTTATCTGTGGCCCGCGGCGGATCAGGCCAAGGTGGATGCGACCCTCGCGCAGGGAGGAGACCTGCGGCGGATCGCGCTGCGGTACGAAATCCCGCTTCTGGGGTATCATCAAGTGATTAATGCCGCCACGGCCGTTGCCGTGCTGCGCTCGCTGCGCGACCGGGGGATGGCCGTTCCCGAGGCGACCGTCCGCGAAGGCCTGCGGTCGGTGCGCTGGGAAGGGCGCTTCCAGCTCCTGAACCGCGAACCTTGGGTGATGGTTGATTCGGCGCACAATGTGGATTCCGCGCGGCGGCTGCGGATCGCGCTCGACGATTATTTTCCAACGCGCCGGGTGGTGTTGCTGTTCGGCGCATCCGACGATAAAGACATCGCCGGAATGCTGGATGCGCTGCTCCCGCGCGTTTCGCGCCTCATCGCCACGCGCTCGACTCATCCGCGCGCGGCAACGCCGGAAAAGATCGCCGCGCTCGCCCGTGAACGCGGGTGCCCGGCGGAAATCTCGGGTGATCCGGCGCCGGCCCTGGAACAGGCGCTTGCCTTCGTCGGCCCGGAAGATGTCCTGCTGGCGGCAGGCAGCCTGTTTGTGGCCGGCGCGGTGCTTGAGGTGTGGCCGGCAATCCGTGAAAAATTTTTCTCCGGAAAGAAGGCGAAATCCGGAACTCCGGAGGCGGACTAGGAAATGATGGGTGGTATGAGCGGACAAGATTTTCGCGAATGGCAGCTGCGGTCCGAATTCGCCGAGGTGCTCGGCAGCCGGACCGAGGAGTTGCAAAAAATCCCGGACGCCGCGCTGGACAAGGACGGGCTGATCACCTGCGCCGTCCTCCCAATGCGCGATCTGGTGGTGTTCCCACGCATGGTCACCCCGCTGTTTGTCGGGCGGGAGAGCGCGCTTTCGGCGCTCGAGTTTGCGCACGGTGCCGGGCAGACGGTGATCGCGGTTGCGCAAAAGAACGAGGAAAAGGCCGAACCCTCCCTGGCCGACCTCTATACCGTCGGCTGCGAGACGGCCGTCGGCCGCGTCCTGCACCTGCCGGAAGGCGAGACCACGGTCCTCGCCCAGGGGCGCCGCCGGGTCCAGATCGTCGAATACCTGCCGGGCGAATCCTTCCTGCGCGCGCGGGCGCGGCCGATTTATGAAAGCACCGAGCACAGCCGTGAGACCGAAGCGCTGATGCGCGCGGTGCTCGCGCTTTTCGAAAAGGTCGTCCAGCTCAACCGCAGCCTCCCGGACGACGCCTACGTCTTCGCCCTGAACGTCGAGGACCCCGGCTGGCTCGCGGATCTGATCGTCTCCGCGCTCGGGGTTCCCGTTCCGGACCGCCAGCGGATGCTCGAGACGTTCGACATCGAACTGCGACTCCAGCGCCTGAGCGTGATGCTCGGCCGCGAACTGGATGTGCTCGAACTGGAAAACCGGATCCACTCCAAAGTCCAGAGCGAGGTGGACCGCAGCCAGCGCGAGTATTATCTGCGCGAGCAAATGAAGGCAATCCAGACCGAGCTCGGCGAGCAGGACGCCTGGTCGGAGGAACTGACCGAGGTCAAGGACGCCGTCCTCAAGGCCGGCATGCCGGAGGAGGTCCAGACCAAGGCGCTTAAGGAACTCGAGCGCATGGGGCAGATGCCCTCGATGGCGCCCGAAGTGGCGATCGTCCGGACCTACCTCGACTGGCTCATCGAACTCCCCTGGCAGAAGCAAACCGAAGACAACCTCGACCTGAAGCACGCATCCGGGGTGCTCGACCACCAGCACTACGGCCTGCCCAAGGCCAAGGAACGGATCCTCGAATACCTCGCCGTGCGCAGCCTGGCCCCGAAAAAACAGAAGCAGCCGATCCTGTGCTTCGTCGGCCCGCCCGGCACCGGGAAGACCTCGCTCGGCCGGTCCATCGCCGAAACGCTCGGCCGCAAGTTCGTGCGCGTCTCGCTCGGCGGGGTGCGCGACGAAGCGGAGATCCGCGGCCACCGGCGGACCTACATCGGCGCGCTCCCCGGGCGGGTCCTGCAGACGATGCGCCGCGCCGGGATGATCAACCCGCTTTTCATGCTGGACGAGATCGACAAGCTCGGCGTGGATTTCCGCGGCGACCCGGGGGCCGCGCTGCTCGAGGTGCTCGATCCCGAACAGAATTTCGCCTTTGATGACCATTACCTCGACGTGCCGTACGACCTTTCGCGGGTGATGTTCATCACCACCGCCAACACCCTCGGGCCGATCCCGCCGGCGCTTCTGGACCGGATGGAAGTGATCGAATTCCCGGGCTACATCGAGCAGGAAAAAATCGCCATCGCCAACCAGTTCCTCATCCCGCGCCAGCTGGAGGAGAACGGGCTGAGCCAATTCCCGGTCGCCTTCGGCGAGGATGCCCTGCGCAGGATCGTCCGCGGGTATACCTGGGAAGCGGGCGTGCGCAACATGGACCGCGAGATCGCCCGCATCTGCCGCAAAGTGGCCCGCCGCAAAGCGGAAGGCAAGAAAATTCCGGACCGCATCGACGGAGCGGCCGTCGCGAAATACCTCGGCCCGCAGCAGTTCTTCCAGCTCGAAGCGGAGAAGCAGGATGAGGTCGGCGTGGCGACCGCGCTGGCCTGGACCGAAAACGGCGGCGATACGATGCCGGTGGAGGTTGTCCTGCTCGAGGGCAAGGGCAACGTCCAGATCACCGGGCAGATCGGCGAGGTGATGCAGGAGAGCGCGCAGGCGGCGATGTCTTATCTGAAATCGCGCGCCAAGCAGTTCCACCTCGAGCCCCAACGCTTCGAAAAAACCGACGTCCACATCCATATTCCGGAAGGAGCGATCCCCAAGGACGGGCCGTCGGCGGGGATCACGATGGCCACCGCGCTCGTCTCGGCCTTCACCGGCCGCAAGGCCTGCCGCGACGTGGCGATGACCGGTGAAATCACGCTGCGCGGGCGCGTCCTCCCGGTTGGAGGGGTACGCGACAAGATTCTCGCCGCCCACCGGGTCGGCTTGAAGAAGGTCATCATCCCCCGGCACAACGAGAAGGATCTGATCGAGATCCCGAAAAACGTCCTCGGCGAGATGAAGATCACACTGGTGGACCACATCGACGATGTCCTGCGGCAGGCGCTGCAGAAGGAATCTTCTTTTCCGCGGACAGCGGTGCGAAAAAAACGCGCCTCCAAGACCGCGGCGGGGAAAAAATGACATGACCCGGAACCTGCTCCGAATGTTCCCGGCGGGGATTTTTCTTTTTCTGCTCGCGGCCTGCAATAACGCTACGCCGGTCCCGACGCCTGCCGTGACGCCGGGCGCCGTCCCATCGCAAACACCAACCGCGTCCCCGGCCGAAACGGAAACCCCGGGTGTAGCCCGCGTGTACGCGGTTATCCTGGTTCCGGAGGGCGCGACGCTTGACGCGCGGTCGGACGCCGGAGACGGTTACCCGGTCGCGGGCACATTGGCCTGGGATGCGGCTGGCCTGCCTTCGACCGGGAGGGTCGTTGTCGCCGGAACCGGCCAGTGGGTGGAATTATCGCTGACCGGCGGTGGAACCGGCTGGGTCAACCGTAAACTTTTAACGGAATACGTAACGTCAGCCGATTTCTGCGCGGACGGCCGGGCGGTAACCCTGTTCGAGACGCTGTACGAAGCGGCCCGGTCCAACGACGGCCGGATCCTGACTCCGATTGTCAGCCCGGTCCACGGATTGACCGTCACTTACCTCCATAATGGGAATCCGAAGGTGTACGATCCCGGGCAGGCCGGGATGGTGTTTGGCAGCGCGGAAATCGCCGATTGGGGATTGGGTCCGGGAAGCGGACTGCCGGTGCGGGGGACCTTCGAGGATCTGGTGCGGCCCAATCTACTCGCCGTTTTTGGCTCCGCGGAAACCCACTGCAACACGATCCAACTCGGAGGCGCGTCCTATACCGTCACATGGCCTTCCCTTTGGAAAAATGTGAATTTCTATTCGGTTTACAAGCCCGGTTCCCCCGGGATGGAAATGGATTGGATGACCTGGCTGGCCGGCGTGGAATACGTCGACGGTGTGCCGTATCTGTTTTCCCTCTCGCGCTACAACTGGGAACCATAACCGCCCGGATTTCGAAAACCGAAAAACGTACACGGAAAACACCGAAAAGAACCGACGACACCGGTTTTTCTTTATTTTTATCGGTGTAATCCGTTTTCTTCCGTGCAATCCGTGTACAATTCCAAGGGCAATCTCAAGTGGATAAGAACTCGGGAAAGGAAAAAAGCACCCCATGAAACAACTCACAGGCTCCATTGCACTGGTTACCGGCGCCTCCTCGGGCATCGGGGAAGCCGCCGCGCGTTCACTGGCCCGGCGGGAGGTGCATGTCATCCTTACCGCCCGCCGTGCGGACCGGTTAAACGCGCTCGCCGGCGAGATCCGCGCCATGGAAACCGGCGCGGAAGCCTGCGTCGTCCCGGGCGACCTGACCGCGCCCGGCGAGGCGGAACGCATCGCGCGCGAAGCGCTGGCGTGGAAGGGCCGGGTGGATATCCTGGTCAACAACGCCGGCGCCGGGCGGATGCGCTTCCTCGAATCGCTCGATCCGCTGGCGGATATCCTTCCGGTGGTGAACCTCGACTTGACCGCGCCGATCCTCCTCGTCCGGGCGCTGCTTCCCATGATGATCGAACGCCGGTCGGGGTGCGTCATCAATGTCGGCTCGACCTCCGGGCTGATGGCCTTGCCGACCTCCACCATCTATTGCGCGGCCAAGTTCGGCCTGCGCGGGTTCAACGATGCGCTGCGGCGCGAGGTGCGCGGGATGGGAATCGACGTCTGCCTTGTCTCCCCCGGCCCGGTCCGGACCGAATTCGGGCTGCACAGCGGCCGGATCGCCGGCGCCACCGAACCCTCCTCGATGCGGATTGCGCTTCCCGCTTCCGCGGTCGGCGAGTGCATCGCCAATCTGGTCGGCCGGCCGAGGCGGCAGGTTGTGATCCCGTGGTATTTTGCCCCCGCGGTCTGGATGTTCGACCTGTTCCCGGCGCTGACGGATTGGATGATGGAGCAGGCTTACACCCGGCGCCTGCGCCTCCACAGCCAGTAATTATATGCACCACAAAGAGCACAAAGAATACAAAAGGAAAATTTTGCGCCTATTGCGGCGATGAAAAACCTTCTTCAACGGGGAGGGTTTTTGCCGCCTTCACGTTCTTCGCTCCGCCGGGTATAATCCCGCCCGTCCCCGGATCACCCAAGGACGCCGCCACGGTAGCTCAATCGGCAGAGCAATCGCTTCGTAAGTGATAGGTTGAGGGTTCAATTCCCTCCCGTGGCTCTACCAAGCCCTCCTCGAGGGCTTTTTTTTATTGTTTTTATGGCGGGGATACCGGTCGAATCGCATACAATAGGAAATATATCCGGATTTTTTAGGTTCGATTTTCAAGAAAAAGGAGTCCCCAGTGAAGCGACTCGCATGGCTATCCCTCTTGCTTGCCATGGCAGCCTGCCAACCGGCGGCTGCGGAAGCCCCCTCCACGCTTGCTCCCGCGGCGACTACCGTGGCGGCCAAACCGACCGCGACGGAAATCTCGCCGGTGTATGTTCCGGCCTTATGCACACTGATGGGGCGTGATGTCCGGTCGGATTTTCCAGCCGGGCACCCGGCGATCGTCATTTGGGGCTGGTCGGCCGCGATGGAAGAGCAGGTCAGGGATTACATCCGGGTGGGCAAGGTTGTCGTGACCTTCGATGGAGTCGAGATATTCGGCCAGCAGCAGGGTGACATCCCCTACGATGAAACGGCCAAACTGTATAAGGCGGTGTGGATGTCGAACGCCGGCATTCCCAAACCGGGGATCCATAAGATCACGTACTTGCTGACCTTCAGCGAGAAACTCTTTGACGGCTTTGATTATTACGGTCCCGGTACGGATAAGGAAAAGCAGGAAGACAAATGCGAGATCGAAGTGAAATAGAGACCAAGGATTGCACGGAAAAAATCCCGAACGGTCTTTATTGGTAGAGGGGCGTGGCGACGTTTACGGGCAATGCTCAATGATCACAGACGGACGGCGGTGTCATTCATTTGCGACGAGCGAACCCGATTGACCTATTCGGCCTTCGGCAAACCCTTCGACGGCTTTTTATAAAGGCGGGCATCCCCTGCAAACCTCCGCATGCATATTGGCCCAATCCGATAAACCGAGGCGGTTTTTTTATATGGGGCATTCCCTTTGCCGTAATC
>JBAVFZ010000029.1:0-3565 GCA_049684495.1 Anaerolineales bacterium
GGGCGACCCGCAGGGAAACGGCCAGCGGCTCGATACACTGCTGGGGAAGATGCTACGGATCGGCGTGCGCGGCGATAACTACACCATGCCGCCTGACAATCCTTTCGTTGCTTCGCAAAGCGCGCGGCCCGAAATCTGGGCCTATGGACTGCGCAACCCGTGGCGCTTTTCTTTCGACCGGGCGACCGGAGATTTGTACATCGGCGACGTGGGGCAGGATACATACGAGGAGATCGATTTCCAGCCGGCCGGAGCCGCCGGCGGACAGAACTATGGGTGGAACATTATGGAAGGTTTACACCCATACAAAGGATCCGCTTCCGCCGATCTGGTTTCGCCGGTCGCGGAATATGATCATTCCGGCGGGAATTGCTCGGTGACCGGCGGATATGTGTACCGCGGCAGCCGGATTCCCGGGCTGGCTGGAACGTACCTGTTCGGGGATTACTGCACCGGCCAGACGTGAGTCCTGCGCCGGTTCCCCGACGGCTGGCGAACGGCGGAATGGTTCGGCATGCGGATCTCGATCAGCTCCTTCGGAGAGGATGAAGACGGCGAGCTGTACGCTCTGGATTACAAAGGCGGAGAAGCGTTTATCCTGGAGCCTTAAAAATACCGGGCGACGCGAATGCGCGGCGATTGCCGTCGCCGTCGAAAAACCTGCGATCCCTGAGGAGTCGTTTCATTCCTTTGCGGAGCTTGTTCTGTTGACGCTAACCTTGCCAATGGGAGGACGCATCCGGGGGTGGAGAAGGGTAAGCAGGGGGATTTGGAAAAATTCTTATATCGAAGGAACGCAAGGAGGACTCTCGAAAATTTTCAAATGCGGGATACTTGGAACAAAGTATAATCGGCATCAAACCGTGTACGGGGAACTTGTCCCGGAATACCGTGAAAAAGCAACACTTCAACCGAAGGAGAAGAAAAAATGACACAGACTCCAGCCGCCCCCGTAAAGAAAAGCCCCTTTCCCATGATCCTCGCCATCATCATCGCCGCCATCCTTTCACTCTGTTGCTGCATTCCCGGAATCCTCAATATTGTCTCGCCCGGAGTTTACGAAACGACCGGCATCCTGGGCGAGAATACGACCGGGACCATTTCCCCGCTATGGGGAGTGCTCTGCATCGGTGCGGCCGTTGTACCGTGGCTTATTCCGCTGGTCGTCATCGTGGTCCGGCGGACCAAGAAATAATTTTTCACCGTTTCAAAGAACCCTTTCCACATAAGCGGGAATCCACCCCGTCATCCTGCGCCGGTTTGCACCGGACAGGTTGATGGGGTGGCGCCCCGCTTCTTTTCTCCGCGGGGGAGTCGGCCGGGATCCCCGGAGCCATTCGATCGTGGGAGGGAACTTCTATGAAGGCGCTCTTCATCGGCGGCACGGGACTCATCAGCTCGGCCTGCGCGGAACGGGCGATCGCGGACGGGTGGGAGCTCGCGCTCCTGAACCGCGGCGTCTCGGAAAAATATCCCATCCCCGCGGGAGCGGAATTCATCCGGGGCGATGTGCACGGCGATCCGCAGGCGCTGCGATCCCTGCTCCGCGGCCGCGCGTTCGATGTCGTCGTGGATTGGATCGCGTACCTCGAGGCGGATATCGAACGCGACATCGGCCTCTTCCAGGGCCGCGCGCGCCAGTTTATTTTCATCAGCTCCGCCAGCGCGTATCAAAAGCCGCCCGTCCATTACCGCATCACCGAGGAAACGCCGCTCGAAAATCCCTACTGGGATTATTCGCGGAATAAGATCGCATGCGAAAACCGGCTGATGCGGGAATTCCGGGAGCGCCAATTCCCGGCCACGATCGTGCGCCCGTCGCTCACCTACGGTCCCTCGCAGATTCCGCTATGCATCGGCTCGTGGCAGCAACCGTACACGGTGATCGACCGGATGAAGCGCGGCCAATCGGTCATCGTTCCCGGGGACGGCGCTTCGCTGTGGGTGATGACCTGGAACGCGGATTTTGCGGTCGGGTTTTGCGGATTGATGGGGATGGAGCGCGCCGTCGGGGAGGCCTTCCACATCACGTCGGACGAAGCCCTGACTTGGGACCAGATATACCGCGCGGCGGGACGCGCGGCGGGTGTGGAAGCGAAGATCGTACACGTCCCATCGGACCTGATTATCGCGCACGATCCGGCAATGGAAGGCACCCTGCTGGGCGATAAATCCAACAGCGCGGTATTCGACAACCGCAAGATTAAATCCTTCGTACCGGCGTTCGCCCCGGCGGTCACGTGGGCGGAAGGAGTCCGCCGCGCGATCGCCTGGCATGAAGCGGATCCGCGCCGGTGCGCGATCGACGTGGAAGCCGGCCGGAAATGGGATAGAATCCTGGAGGCATACGGAAGGGCTTTTCCGGAGTAGAAGAAGACCAAAACCTTTTCACCGCAAAGACGCAAAGGGCGCAAAGAATTCTTAATTATTAAAAAAATCTTAGCGTTCTTCGCGTCCCCGGCCTACCCCAACCGGGGCAGGCTTTGCGGTGAAAAGGTTTTGACCTTATCAAATTCCAAATTCGCAGGAGGATCGATGATCAAGGAGATAACCGCCGCAAAAATGAACGAGCAGCAGTTCATCGAAGAGAAGATCGGTGAAATCCGGGCGGCCGTGGGAGGGGGGGCGGCGATTAACGCGCTTTCGGGGGGCGTGGATTCATCGGTGGTGACGATGCTCGGGCACCGCGCGCTCGGGAAACAACTGCGCACGGTGTTCATCGAGAACGGCCTGATGCGGGAAGGCGAGCCCCAGCGGGTGGCCGGGATTTTCAAGAAGCTCGGAGTCAAGGTCGAGATCATCGATGCGCGCAAGGAATTCTTCGCCGCGCTGAAGGGGATCACCAATCCGGAACAGAAGCGCGAGGCGATTACGCAGACTTTCTATAAGAATGTGTTCGGAAGGATTGTGCGATCCAGCGGCGCGAAATACCTGCTGCAGGGGACGATCCTGACCGATGTGGACGAGACCGTGGCCGGGATCAAGCGCCAGCACAACGTGTTCGAACAACTCGGGATCGACCCGCAGAAGGCCTTCGGCTACCGGATCCTCGAGCCGCTGATCCAGCTGCGCAAGGACGGCGTGCGCAAAGTCGGCCGCGGGCTGGGCCTGCCCGCGGAAACGTTCGAGCGCATGCCCTTCCCGGGGCCGGCGCTTTCCGCGCGCGTCATCGGGGAAGCCACCCCGGAGCGGATCGAGACCGTGCGCCAGGCGACGGATGTGGTCGAACGCATGCTCAAGGGGTGTGGCGCGTTCCAATACCTCGCCATCCTGCATGAAGACCGCGTGACCGGAATGCGCAAAGGCAAGCGCGATTTCGGGCAGCAGATCGAAATCCGCTGCTGGGACAGCCTCGATGCGCGCACCGCCACGCCCACCAAACTGCCGATGGAGATGCTGGAAAAACTTTCCGCCGCGATCCTCAAGCAGGTGCCGGGGATCGTAAGCGTGACCTATAACATCGCCCCCAAACCGCCGTCGACGATTGAGGCGGTTTAAGAGCCGACCATCAAACCATAGACGATGGACCATCGCCGATTCGACCATTGACCATGGACGATGGACC
>JBAVFZ010000030.1:0-18274 GCA_049684495.1 Anaerolineales bacterium
GCCCCAGACCGACCGCGTCGGGCCAGATGGTATTGAGCGGCGCGTAGCCTTCGTGGACCGCGAGGACCCCGGCCTGCTGGAATAGGCCGACGACCAGATGCGCCACCATGCTGAGGAAGGCGAAGAAGATCCCGCTCCGGGTGCTGATGAGAATCGCCGCGGTCAGGGTGGCCATCGCGTACCCGACATAAATGGCATGACCGACGCCCAGCGCGATTGACGCGTACACCATCACCAGGAAGATGCTGACCACCGGGAAATACGTGGCCAGGCGGACGTGGCCGCGCCGGGCGAGGAAAATGGCGGCCAGATACACCGGCTGAACGAAGATCCCGGCGATCACGCCGACCCACGGACCGCCGCTGGCGAGCGCGATGATCGCACTGATCAGCGCGAACAGCGCGCCGGTCAGCGCAAAGCCGATGACCACCAGGTAGAAAAGATTCTCCTGCCGGGCTTCATCCGGATTCTTGGAAACAGGAGGAAAGAGACGGGTGATCCGATCCAGCATGGCTCTGTCCTTTGATCCCTTATCCAGCGGCCTTCAGCCGGAGGCGGAGGCTCCCGGCCGGCGGACCGCAACGGAAAAGCGTCGACCGACGATCCCGAAATTCGTGCTCCGGCGCATGGGCCGTCGTCATGGCGGACTTACCGGACCCCCGCCGTTCCCGTCTTCGGGGCCGGGGGTGTCCGCCAGGCCGATCTTGATGCTGGCGCGCTTTGCGCCGAGCGCGCGGCTGAGTTCGCTGGCGGTGGTGGTGAGAATGCCCTGCATGTCCACCGAGCGGCGGATGCGGCTCGTGATTTCAAACAGAAGGTGCTCGCGTTCCGCCTGGCGGCGGGTCTGATCGAAGAGGCGCGCGCTTTCGAGGTTGGCCGCGACCTGCAAGGCGAGCAGATTGGCCAGTTGCACTTCCTCGGGCGAGAAGAGCCGCTCGGAAGACATCCGGGAGAGCAGCAGGCCGCCGATCGTGCGTCCGGTCCATTGCAGGGGAAGCGCCAGCGCGGCTTTAATTCCCGCTTGGGCCAGGGAGCGCGAGAGCGTGCCGGTCGAGGCGGGCGAGTATTTGACCGTCTGGTTGGTCGAGAGCGCTTCGCCGATGACATCCTGTCCGTAATGGGCGATCAGCCCGGTGATGTGCTTGAGGTGTGGTTCGCAGGTGCACATCTCGATCCGGACCTCGTCTTCCCCGGACGGGAAGGCGATCGAAACGCAATCCGCTCCCGAAACGCTGCGGACGCGTTCCAGCGCGGAACGCATCAGGCTCTCCATGTCGCCCGACGGCGGGCCGGCCATGCCGATCGCTTCCTCGTAGAGGTGGCGCAGGCGTTCCCGTTCCTGGGTCACCTGCTCGAACAGGACGGTCGAGGACATGATTGCCGCGAGGGAACCCGCGACCGTGCCGAGCAGCTGCACATCGTCTTCCGAAAACGCCGAGATGTGCGGGCTCTGGATGTCCATCACGCCGAGCAATTCGTCGCGGTGGATCAGCGGCACGCATAATTCGGATTGAATATCCGGGTCGATCATCAGGTAGCGGCTGTCGGCCGCGGTACTGGCCACCAGGGAGGGCTGCTTGTTGCTGGCCACCCATCCCTGCACGCCCTGGTCGAGGGAAACGCGCATCGTTTCGACCTCGCGCGAGTTGAACCCGGAATGGGCGCGGACCACCAGCATGTCCTTCTCCGGGGACAGGAGGAATAAGGCCACCCGCGCGCCGTTCATGGTGACGCGCAAACCCTGCGCGGCGCTGAAGAGGGCGTTATCGAGCGAGGTGGAGGAAGCGGCCGCCGTTGTCACCTGGTACAGGGAGCGGTGGCGGGCGAGGTATTCGCGCGTCGTCGAGAAAAGCCGTGCGTTTTCCACCGCGATGGCGATCTGGTCGGCGATAACCTGAAGGATGGTGATGTCGTCGGGCGCGAACGCATACGGCATCGTGGATTGCACGTCCAGCGCGCCGATGACCGTTTCGCCGATGCGGAGAGGAATGCCGAGCTCCGCGCGCGTGGCGGGGAGCAGCGGATTGGGCTTGTGCATCGGGTCGGCGGTGACGTCATCGGCCACGCGCGGGCGGGCGTTTTCCGTTACCCACCCGACGATGGATTGCGATCCGACTCCGAGTTTGTGTTCGCGGGCCTTCATCTGCCGCCCGGCCTCCCCGGTGGATTCGCGCAACAGCGCGAATTTCCGTTCCTCGTCCAGGAGGAACACCGAAGAATGGTAGAACCCGAACCGTTCGCGGATCAGGTTGATCGAGTGGGAAAGCAACCGGTCCAAATCCAGGAGGCCGATGGTTTCGCGGGCGATCTCGGCCGCCGTCTGCAACTGAACCGCTTTTCGTTCGGATTCCTGGAGCAGGGAGGAGGTGCGGATCGTCGAGGCGATCTGGGTGGCGATCGTGGATAGCAGCCGTAAATCGTTGTCTTTGAAGCGGTTGGCGTGTTCCGTATCCAGAAGGACCAGCGCCCCCACCACCTGGCCGGCTGTGATCAGCGGTACGCCCAGCCAGGATTGCGGCACCACGCCGGTGAGGCGCACGCCGCTGGAGAGCTGCTTTTCCACCCAGGCCTGCGGAATGATGCCGGGCAGGTGGACGCCGAGTGCGGCGGCCCGCTCTTCGACGTTTTCTTCCAGCAACAGCGGTTGGGCGTTGCGGATGACCAACGCATACAGGCTGTCGCCCATCGCGATCGTGTCGAGGTTGACGGTCTCGCCGCGAATGTAGGCATACGGGAAAGACAGCAGGTCACGGTTGGCGTCGTACATTGTGATGACGATGTCCACGTCGCCCAGGGCGTTGCGAGTCTGTTCGTGCACGATCTCGAACAGCCCCTGCAGATCGGTGGCTTGGGAGATGGATTGGCTGATCCGGTTCAGCGTGGCGAGTTCGGAAAGACGGCCCTGGGTCGTCTGCAGCAGTTCAAGGCGTTCCATCGCCGAGAGAATGGATTCGGAGATGGGGGAGAGCGGCCGGATGCTGGCGGGGGTGATTGCGTTCTCATCGCGCGAGGACAGGAGCAATACGCCCAGCAGGCGTTCGCCCTGGCGCAGCGGGAGGAAGGCCGCGGCGCGGCAACCGAGTGAATCCAGATATTGGCGGATGTTGCCCGGGAGACGGACGATGCCGGATTCCACTTTGACGATGAGCGGCGTGGTGGAGGGAACCAGGCGTGAAAGCGTTTCCGGATCTTCCGCGATTTCCGCGACCGGCGCCTGGGAAGCTTCGGGATTAACCGGATCGTAGAATCCGGTGATGGCCATGGACGACGCACCCGATTGGAGGATGGTCACAACATACGGGGTGCCTTTCATGCCGTCGATGACGGCTTTGAAGATGTCCTCCGGAGACGAAGCCTGCGCCACCAGCCGGCCGACGCGGTACAACTGCTGGGAGACTTCCGTACTGAAGCGTGCGGTTTCCACCGTTTGGGCATTTTGAATGGAGGAACCGGTCTGATCGGCGATGGACTGCAGCAGCTCCAGATCCTGCGGGTGAAACCCGTTCAACGTGTTGGAATGAACATCCAGGACTCCGATCGTACGCTTATTGACCCGGATCGGGAGGGCGATCTCCGAACGGGTGTCGGGGAGGAGATCGTTGCGGATGTACATCGGATCTTCGGATACATTGGGCGCCTGATGCGCACGGCCGGATTGGGCCACCGACCCGATGATCGAATAGGAGCCCAGGGGGAAGCGGTTGCCCGCCGCCTTGAGCTTCTCGCCGGCGGCTCCGGTGGCTTCGCGGATCACAGCGAACTGACCGGCATCGTCCACCAGGTATACCGACGCGAAATCGGACTCCAGCCGGTCCCGGATCAGGTTGACGACGATCCGGAGGGTATCCTCCAGAGTCGCCGCGCCCGACAGAGCCTGAACCAGTTCGGCCGAGACGACGATCTTGCGGGTGGACGATTGACCGTCGGAACCGACCAGCGTGGAGACGTCGCGCAAGGAACCGGTAAGACGGTTGAGCGAGGTTGCCAGCGAAGCGAACTCCGAGGTTCTGTACATGGGGATTTGTTCGTCGGAGTGCCCCGCGGCCATACGACTCACCGCCGTGGCGATCCGGTTGGTCGGACGGATGATGAAGAAGGCCGCCTGGATTCCGGCGACCACCAATGCCAGGGCGATGGCCACACCAATCAGCGTCATGGCGGTTGTAATCGGACTCAGGCTGGCGTAGAGGGCGGACTGATCTCGTTCGATCAATATTTTGGTCTGCGAGGATTGCGGTTCCATATCGCCGACGAGATTATTGATCGAAAGATTCTGGGTATACCCGACCACAGGCTGGCCGAGGATGCTCGTGTATTGGGACGAGACACCCGCATTCAGGGGAATTTGAGCGCTGGCCAGGATAAATTCCATGCCCGAGAAGGATCCTATCTTGGGATTTACGAGGACATAGGAGGAATCATGGAATGTCAGAAGGATGACATTTGCTTCGGATTTCGCAATGGGGTCGGCGAGGACGGTATACAGATCCTGCACATTCAACAGTCCGGCCAATACGAGGCCGGTCGGGCGCGAGCCCGACTGGAGCGGCGCGGCCGTCAGCACGGTGAAGGTCGAAGGACTGAAAATGGCGTGGTTGACCTGCACATTAGAAAAGGGAAGGGTCCAATCCGGGACGGGGGTGATCGCACTCGCGCCGAGAAGCGTAAGGCCGTCCCACGAGGAATTGGTGGCGGCAACGATCGTGCTGGAGGTGGAATCGACCACGAGAAATTCGGAGAACATTTCCCCCTTCGGCTGGAGCCGGTAGACGGCGTCGAAGAACCGGGATTTGGAGCTTCCGGTGGAATCCAATTCGGAGGCCGCCTGCACAATGGAAGGATCTCTGCTGATTGCCTGGATCCTTTGGTAGCCGTCGGTTTGCCAACTTCGGGTTTTTGCGTCGACCCCTTCGTGGACGAGGACCAGCTTGTTGGCTTCGGACCGGTAAACGCTGTCCCGCGCCTGGGAATACCCGATCCAACCCAGAATGGCGGGGAGGACGATCACCGGCAGCAGAATGCCGACGAAGGCCAGCACCATGCTGCGCGGGGCCAGCAGGTTCATCAGTGGGTTCGACCGAATTCCAGATCGCTCAGCCATACCCGGGTGCTCCTAAAGGGATCGCTCCCTTATTATGAATATTCCCAGACCGGTTCGCCATGCAGCATGCGGCGGATCTGGTCCGGGAACCGATCGGGATCCAATGGTTTGCCGACAAAACCGTCAAACCCGGCCGCATGCGCCCGGTTCAGCTCGTCCTGGCTGGCGTTGGCGGTCACCGCGATGACGGGAATATCCTTGTAGAGCGAGGAGCGGATTTTTCGCAGGGCTTCATATCCGTCTTCATACGGCAGGCGGATGTCCATCAGGATCAGATCCACCCGTGGAAGCGTGTGGGCGTATTCGACGACTTCGTACCCCGAGGTTTTCCATTCGCAATGGATGCCCAGATAGGCCAGCATCCGCGCCATCAACACGAAATTGGAAACGTTGTCTTCCACGACGAGGATGGTGGCTTCCTTCGGATTGACAAGTTTCTTTTTCCGGGATGCCGCCGGGTCCGGTGTGGGAACGGGGGCAGGGGAGGGATCGGGCCGGGTTTCCATTGGTCTAGGTTCCTCGGGACTTGCGAAGGTACTTGGAGATTTGCCAGGGCAGTTGGTCGATGTCCACTGGCTTTTGAATGTATCCATCGCAACCCGCTTCCAGCACGCGTTCGCGGTCGCCTTTCATGACATTGGCCGTCAGCGCGACAACCGGGATGTGGGCCAGCCGGGGTGTTGATCGGATCCTCGCCGTGAGGGTGTATCCATCCACTTCGGGAAGATTGATATCCATCAGGATCAGATCCGGCGGATCGGAGAGGGCCATCTTCAACGCCTGCTGAGCGTCACCGGCTTCGAGCACATCGTACCCTTCGGCCATCAGGACCCGGCGGATCAGCAGGCGGTTGTCCGGATAGTCTTCGATGTAAAGAATCCGAAGGGGCCTTTCTTCGGATTGGGCGGTGAAATCATTTATGGAAGTGTAGTTATACACCGACCACTCACCTTCCTGAACATGACACCGGATTTGGAATCTCGCAAACCACACCCGTTCCGAGTCCGTTTCATTCCGGCCTGCCAGCCCAATAACCAGAATCCGGAAACGACGCAACCAGGCAACCAGTGCAAAAAACACGCCCGCGAAGTCGATCCGGACAAATTATGGCTATGAAATCGATTATACTCCGAAAGCATACGCGCAGTGGCATTTTTCAGCCGAAAAAAGGCATAAAAGGTACGTGAATGACGCCTAAAAGGCGGGTACATTACCCCGCGCTATCCATCGCCAGGGCGCTTCGGCATCCCAACTACCGGCTTTGGTTCGCCGGTCAATCGGTTTCATTGATCGGTACGTGGATGCAATCGGTCGCCCAACAATGGGTGGTTTATGAGATGACCGGTTCGAAGTTCCTGTTGGGTGCGGTCGCTTTTGCCGGCAGTCTCCCGACTTTCTTCCTGATGCTTCCGGCCGGAGTACTGGCGGATAGAGTTCCGCGCCGGTCCATCCTATTGTATACACAGACCGCCTCCATGGTCCTGGCCTTCCTCCTGATGACACTCCTGGCGGCCGGCCGGCTGGAGGTTTGGCATGTATTCGTGATGGCAGCTCTGCTGGGAGTGGTGAACTCGGTGGATGCGCCCGCCCGCCAATCCTTTACGATCGAGATTATCGAAGAGCGCGGGGACTTGCCCAATGCGATCGCGCTGAATGCGACCATGTTCAACCTGGCGCGGGTGATCGGTCCTGCGGCCGCCGGCCTGATCCTGGCGACGTGGGGGGCGGTGTGGTGTTTTGGCGTAAACGGAGCCTCTTTTATCGCCGTCCTGGCCGGATTGCTGCTCATGCGCATCCCGCCCGCAATTCCGGCTGCCACCGAGGAGCCGTTTCGCCAGGTGCGTGACGGTGTCCGTTATGCAGTCGGCCACAAAGTCATCCTGCCGTTGATCCTCATCACGGTCGCCTCAGGGTTGTTCTCCTTCTCCTATTCGACCCTGTTGCCGGCGTTCGCCGTGGAAGTCTTACACCAGGGGGAAACCGCGCTCGGGCTGCTTAATGCCGCGGTCGGGGTCGGCGCGGTGCTGGGTTCGCTGTTCATGGCCTCCCGCGCACATCTGGAGACGCGGGCCGGTCGCTTAATGCTCGGCAGCCTCCTCTTCCCGCTTTCCCTTCTGGTATTCTCTTTTTCGGGTTCTTACGCGCTGTCCATGGCGCTCCTGGTGATAACCGGATTTGGCTTGGTGGTCCAGAACACCTCCATCAATTCGATTATCCAAACCCTGGTCGACGACAGGTTGCGGGGGCGGGTCATGAGCATCTACCTTTTGGCCTTCTTTGGCGCCGTGCCGCTTGGCGCTTTACAGGCGGGCATCGTGGCCCAGGTTATGGGCCCCGTTGCCGGATTGGCACTGTCGGCCGGGCTGGGGCTGCTGCTGGCGGTCGTGATCTATGCCGCCCATCCCAGTCTGCGCCGGATATAATCGTCCGCAGGCTGCCGGTAGAGAGCTTCGGAAGACAGGCTGCTGTTGGGATGAACGATGGATGACGATCTGACACCCATTCGAAGACAATATCTGGACGTCAAGCGGAAGTATCCCCATGCGCTGCTGTTCTTCCGGCTGGGGGATTTCTACGAAACATTTGACGCGGACGCGGAAACCGCCTCGCGGGAACTCGAGATTGTGCTTACCTCCCGCAATGTGGCCAAAGGATCCCGCATACCGATGGCGGGCATCCCGTACCATGCCGCGGAACCATACATCTCGCGCCTGATCCAGCGCGGGTACCATGTGGCGATTTGCGAACAGGTGGGCGAGGCGGTCAAGGGATTGATGCCGCGCCAGGTGACCCGGGTGATCACACCGGGGACGGTCATGGAGCCGGGGATGTTATCCCCGAAGCGCAACAACTATCTGGCCTGCGCCGTCGTGCAGGGAAGGCGCGGCGCGGTGGCCTTCACCGATATCACCACCGGCGAGTTCCGGGTGGCGGAGTTTGAATCGGACGACGTCCCCGCCGCCGTCCGGGCGGAACTGATCCGGCTGGGACCGGCGGAAGTGATCGTAACGGAGGGCGCGGGGAACGCCACGGACGGATCCGGCACCCGGACGGTATGGCCCGCATGGCGCTTTGAGCCGGGGCGCTGCGAGCAGGTTCTGCTTCAACATTTCGAAACCGCTTCGCTGGAAGGGTACGGCCTGGCGCGTAAATCGGCCGCCGTCTGCGCGGCGGGCGTGCTGGTGCAATACCTGCAGGAGACCCAGCCGGATGCGCTGAAATGGATCCGGGAACTTGGAACGTATTCGCTTTCGGATTTCATGATCCTTGATCCGGCGACACGCCGCGGCCTGGAATTGACCGAGACGCTCCGGACCGGCGAAATACAGGGATCCTTGCTGGGTGTCCTGGATCACACCGTAACCCCGATGGGGGGCAGGACGATTCGGCAGTGGATCCTGCAGCCGCTGCTGGATCTTACGCGGATCCGCGGGCGGCAATCCGGCGTGCAGGCGTTCTTCGATGCGGGATTGGCGCGGGCGGCATTCCGCGAAGCGTTGAGCGGGTTGAACGATATCGAACGCTTGGTGAACCGGATCGGGTCGGGCAATGCCCTGCCGCGGGACCTGACCGGGTTGAGGGAATCCCTCGCGGCGATTCCGGAAATTCTGGAAGTGCTTGGCGGGATGCCGGCCGGTGACGGCAATATCCTAAAGCGGCCGGACGCATTCCCGGAAATTCTATCCCTACTGCAACAATCGATTCCGGATGATCCGCCGGCGACTCTTTCCCAAAGCGGCGTCATCCGCCCCGGGTACAGCGAGGAATTGGACCGGGAGGTCGAGGGCGCGCGGCAATCCCGCGAGTGGATTGCGAATCTGGAAGCCTCGGAAAAGCAGCGCACCGGAATCAAAACGCTGAAGGTCGGTTATAACAAAATATTTGGATACTATATCGAAGTCTCCCGCGGCCAGGCCAAATCGGTGCCGGCGGATTACATCCGCAAACAAACCCTGGTCAACGCCGAACGCTACATCACTCCGGAGATGAAGGAATATGAAACGCGGGTGTTGAATGCGGAGGACCGGATCCGCGAGATCGAAGCCCGCGTGTTCAAGGAAGTGTGCGCGCGCGTGAGCGCGCAACGGGTGGGGCTGATGCAGGCGGCGCGGGTGCTTGCCGAATTGGACGGCTGCGCCGCCCTGGCCGAAGCGGCCGCGAAGAACGATTACACGCGCCCCGAAGTGACGGAGGATGCGGCGCTGGATATCCGCGACGGCCGGCATCCGGTCGTCGAGCGGTTCCTGGAAGAAGAACGGTTCGTGCCGAACGACGTCCGGATGGAGCAGGGGGAAATCGTACGGATCATCACCGGCCCGAACATGAGCGGAAAATCCACCTACCTGCGGCAGACGGGCCTGCTGTGCCTGATGGCGCAGATCGGGTCGTTCGTGCCGGCGCGCTCGGCCCGGATCGGGCTGGTCGACCGGATCTTCACCCGGATCGGCGCGCGGGATGAGATTCACGCCGGACAATCGACCTTCATGGTGGAGATGGTCGAGACGGCCAACATCCTCCATCACGCCACGCCGCGCAGCCTGCTGATCTTCGACGAAGTCGGCCGCGGCACGTCGACCTACGACGGGGTGGCGATCGCCTGGGCGGTGATCGAGTTCATTCACAATCACCCGCGCCTGCGGGCCCGGACGCTGTTCGCGACGCATTATCACGAATTGATACGCCTGGCGGAACTCCTTCCCGGGGTCCGGAATTACAACGTCTCGGTGGCGGAGGAGGGCGGCAAGGTCGTCTTCCTGCACCGCATCGTCCCGGGCGGCGCGGACCGGTCCTACGGCATTCATGTGGCGCAACTGGCGGGGATGCCCCGGCCTACAATCGCCCGGGCGGAGGAGATCCTCAAGGAATTCGAGCAAGGGACCGCGCAGAGCGCATCGAAAGAATCCCCCCGGCAGCTGCAGCTCTTTACCGATCTCGATCCGATGTGGAAAGAACTGCAGTCGCTGGATCTTTCCTCGATGAGCCCCATGGAAGCGCTGGCAAAATTATTCGAGTGGCAGAAGAAACTCCCTCCGAAGGAATAAAGCCTTCCACGAAATCACACGAAAAATAAACCTGAAGGACACGAAGGAATAATCAGGTTTTCCCTGAGACTGATTGTCATGCTGAGCGCAACAAAGCGTCCGGTTTCGCCCGTCACCCCGGCGGGCACGAAGCCGGGGTCCAGTGATATTAGCGGTTCATGGATGCCGGCCAAGTTCACGCCGGCATGACGATCGACCGGCTGAGCAGTTGCTTTTTTCTTCGTGTCCTTCGTGCTCTTCGTGGATAATTATTTCTAAATCTTCGTGTTCTTCAAATCTTTCTTCGTGGCCTTTATGGATATTAAACTCGATACCATTTCTTGAATCTTCTCCACCGCCGCCGGAATGGCCGCTCGAACCGGATCGCTTAAAGAGCGCCCCAATTCGTATTGACCGCCCTCAACCCCGATCAGGATCAACCGCTGCGGAAGCCGCGCGCCGGTTTTTCGCGCAACCGAAATCGACTCCGCGACGCCAAATCCGTGGGAGGTCTTTTCCGCGGCCGACAGGCGGGTATTCGGAATGGGATCGAACACGCGGACCGTGCCCGCGGGATGGCCGGTGGAAACCGCATCCACCAGGATCGCGGCTTCCGCCGCCTCGAGATCATCCAGCAGCCCAAGCCCGGGCGACTCGAGGAGCAGAATATGAATATGAGGATCGTTGGCAGTCGCGGGAAAATCAGCGGTCCAGCGCCGGACGGCTTCCGGCCCGATCCCGTCGTCGCCGCGCAGGGATTGACCGATTCCAATGACGGCGATGTTCATCCGCCGGAAGCGGCGTTGGGAGGGGTCTGGGCGTAGGGTTGGATCGTGGCGCCGACGGGTCCGGTGGTCAGCGGGAGTATCAAAGCCATGATGGTTGCGGACGTCAGACACCACAGGCAGGTCGCGCCGATGACGAAGGGTTCCAGGAAGGTGAGGTAGATCGAGAAGCTGACGCCGAAAACGGCGAACCCAAACATGGCGACCGCGGCGATCGTCTTGAGGTTGCCGCGGGCGAAGCGGTGCACGATCCAGGACAGGCCGATCAACAGGTAACCGAAGATCCCGAACTCGCCGATGCTGATCAGCCCCATGATTTTGGAATACTGGCTGTCCTGGACTTCCTGGCAGCGGCTGATCCCGCCGCAGAAAACTTCGGATTGCGTGAGTTCGGTATAAGTCAAGTAGGAGGCGACGGCCATTCCGATCAGAAGGAGAACGGGGAAAACCCAGGCCGGGATGGCGCTCATGAATTTCGGCGCCGGCCGGAAGGTGATCAGGATCGAAAACACCAGCGAGAGGAACAGGAACGCCAGCACGAGAATGGCCAGGGAGTTCGCCGGTTGATCGTTGAGGAACTTTTCCCACGGGTTCATCGGCGCCCGGGTAAACCCCGCCTTCTGCAGGGCGTCTTCCAGACCCGGAATGGCGGGCCAGCCGGTCCCCCCCTCGCTCAGCTTGCGGTCGATCAAGCCGGGGAATTGAGCCTGAATGGACGTCAATCCGGAAAGGTACAAATTCTCCACCATCAATAAGGGCACTCCCCGTTGATCCGCCGGCACGGCCAACGCGGCGAGGGCGGACTCGTACAGCGTGCCGCCCTCGGGATTGGTGACATCGACGGTGAAGATCAACAGGCTGCTGTTGTGCTGCAGGAGCAGGGGTGGAAGCGTCTCGTTGATCAGCGTCTTGCAGGCGCCGCAATTGGGATTGTAGAACAGGACGGCTTTGACCGACGTCTCCTGAGCCCTGACGGGCGACACCATCAGAAGGAAGAAAATCCCTGTTGCAAGAAACGCGCGGCCGGTGCGTGACATGTTATGCGGTGTCCTTGTTCTCCCAACGGGCGAAATGGGTTGCGAAGGAAATGCACGGATCGTACGACCGGACCAGATGCTCGCACGCAAGCGCGGCTTCCTCATGCGGCTTGTCGATCACCTTCGGCGCGAATTCCCAAAGGTCCGCTTCCATGCGGGCGAAGTTCTGGGAGGTCGGCGGAACGATCTTGGCTTTCTGGATCAGCCCCTGTCCGTCGACGACATACTTATGGAACAGCAACCCGCGCGGAGCCTCCGAAACGCCGCAGCCTTCGCCGGCGTGCGGTTGGAAAACAATCCGGCTGTTTCCCTGAGGATTATACTCTTTTGTCAACCGAATAGCATCTTCATAAACATCCACGAGTTCGATTGCCCGGGCCAGCAGCGCCTTAAAAGGATTGCGGACGGGCAGGGCAATCTTGAGTTCTTTCAGGAGCGCCTGGGCCTGAGCCCCCAGCTGGGAATGATTGAGGTTCAGGCGGGCCAGCGGGCCGACCATGTAATTCTTGCCTTCCTTGGTATGGCTGTGCAGCGAGTTGGAATGGCGGACATGCTCTTCCAGGAAATTTTTCTCATATTCTTCAACCGGAATATCCAATCCGGCTGAGGAGACGACGCGGCCGTCGAGGATCCCGTATTCCTTGGGATGGCGGATCGCCACATACACGGCATCGGTTTCGAATTCCGGGTAGGGCAGGGTCGCCGCCCAGCGGGCGGTCTCCACGGCGGCGGCTAGCGCCCATTCCAATTCGGGCAGCAAAGCTTGAAGGGCTTCCTTCTCCGGCCAGCGGTAAAACCCGCCCACGGTCGTCGAGACCGGGTGGACCGAACGCCCGCCGATGACCCGTAGGAGCGAGTTGCCAACCTTCTTCATCCGCAGGGCTTTTATTACCACTTCCGGCGCGACGGCCGCCAGGCTGATCGCGCTTTCCTGTCCAAGCAGGTCGGGAGCCTGCAGGAGGTAGATGTGCAGCGCGTGGCTCTCGATCCACTCGGCGCAATACAACAGCCGCCGAAGCGCGCGGATGGACGGCGTAATGGTGATGCCCTGAGAGGCTTCGAGCGCGTTGACCGAGCTCATCTGGTATGCCACCGGGCAGATGCCGCAGATCCGGGCGGTGATATCGGGGACTTCGTACAGGGAGCGCCCGCGCAGGAAACCTTCGAAGAATCGGGGCGGCTCATAAATATTGATCCGGATTTCGTTCACCTTGCCGTCTTTGACGCCGATATAGAGGCCCCCTTCGCCTTCCACACGGGCCAGGGCGGGGACTTCGATCGAACGGATTTCCGCGGTTTTGGACGCGCTCATTTCTTTTTCTCCTCGGCGATGATCGATTCCGCCGCCTTCGCAAACGCTGGGGCAAATCCGGATACGTGGCTGAGCAGCCGGGCGGCTTCACCCGGATCTTTTTGCATCGACTGCAGGGTCGGGACGAGCGTGTTCAGATCCATGCCCGGCTGCGGCCCGAAGCATCCGTAGCAGCCGCGCCCGCATGAGGGGCACAATGCGCCGCACCCGGATCGGGTGGCGGGCCCCAGGCAGAGCATGTTCTTCGTCACCATCACGCACACCGTTCCCTTGCGCTTGCACTCGAGGCAGACGGAATGTTGGGGCAGGTTCGGCTTGCGGTTCTGCAGGAGGGCCGTGACGGCTTCCAGGATTTCCCCGCGGCTGACGGGGCACCCATACAGCTCAAGATCCACCGGCACGTGGGCGGAGATCGGCGTTGCCTTGGGAAGGTATTCCAGATATTCCGGATGCGGATACACCGCGCGGGCGTACTCATCCGCGTCGGCCCGGTTGCGCAGGGCCTGGATGCCGCCGGCCGTGGCGCAGGCGCCGATGGCAACCACGATCTTCGATTGCCCGCGGATTTCCTTGATCCGTTCGATTTCGTGCGGGGTGCTCACCGATCCTTCGACCAGCGAGACGTCGTATGGACCGGGCAGCACGCGCCGGCGGGCTTCCAGGAAGTTGGCGATCTCCACCTCGCCGGCCAGCGCCAAGAGTTCATCTTCCATATTAAGGATCTGCAGCTGGCATCCGTCGCAGGAGGAAAATTTGAAAACGGCTACGGTAGTTTTGCAGGGGGCTGGCATTAGAATTCCTCCACGCTGAAGTAGGGTTCCAGGGCGGAAAACGGGAACACCGGGCCGTCCTTGCATATAAAGAACGGTCCCAGCTGGCAGTGCCCGCAGGAACCCTGTCCGCACTTCATGTTCCGTTCCAGCGAAACGAATATTTTATCGGCGGGAACCCGCCGGGCGAGCGCTTCGAACACCACGAAGCGGATCATAATCTCCGGCCCGCAGGTCATCACGGCGGTCTTGGCCGCATCCAACCGGAAGTGGTAGAAGAGCATCGATACCACTCCCACCTGGCCCTTCCAGGTGTCGTCCGCTCGGTCGACGGTGATCTGGACGTCGATATCCGCCTTGCGCCATTCCTCGAACTGGGAGGTGTACAGCAGGTCCGCGGGTGTGCGGGCGCCATACAGGAGGATCACCTTGCCGTATTTCGCGCGGTTGCGGAGGATGTGGTAGATGACGGGGCGCAGGGGCGGAAGGCCGATGCCACCGGCGGCAAGGATGATGTCCTTGCCCTCCAGCTGCTCGATCGGCCAATGGGTTCCGAACGGGCCGCGCACGCCGACCGTATCGCCGATCTTGAGGCGGCTGACCGCGCGGGTGACGTTCCCGACAAACCGCACGGTGTGCCCGATCAGGTCCCGTTTTTCCAGATCGGAACAGATCGAGATCGCAGCTTCGCCGTATCCGGGCAGGTAGAGCATATTGAACTGGCCGGGTTGGAAGGTATACGCCTTGCGCAGGGCGGGATCCTTGAACCGCAGCCAGATGGTGGCAAGGTTCTCGATTTCCGGCTGGAACTCCGCGACCTCGGCCCAGCTGGGCGAGAGCAATTCTTCGGCCGATACGGCGGCCGGCCGGTTGGTGGCAGCAAGCGTACTCATGAACGAGCCTCCTTCCGCAGCGCGGCGATCTCTTCGGTGATGTCGATCTTTACCGGGCACCAGGTGATGCAGCGGCCGCAGCCGACGCATCCCAGAACGCCGTACTGCTCCTTCCACGTTCCAAGCTTATGGGATAGCCACTGGCGGTAGCGCGAGCGGGTGTTCGGCCGCGTGTTGCCGCCGGCCTGGGAGGAGTAGCCGGGATTGAAGCAGGAATCCCAGACCCGCTCGCGTTCGGTCTCAATTCCGTTCAGGCTGGTATGGTCCTGAGTATCCCAGCAGAAGCAGGTCGGGCAGACAAGGGTGCAGGAGGCGCAGGA
Organism: Anaerolineales bacterium; assembly: GCA_049684495.1. Taxonomy (GTDB): domain Bacteria; phylum Chloroflexota; class Anaerolineae; order Anaerolineales; family RBG-16-64-43; genus JAFGKK01. Next base: position 15,240 of record JBAVFZ010000030.1, read on the forward strand.
CATGCAGCGTTTGGCAACCGCCTCCCATTCGGGATTATTTAAGTTTTTAAGGATTAATTCCGGAAGATCACGGGTATCCATCCGGCGGCCCATTTTTTCCCTGGCCGCGGTGAGACCCTGTTCGGCTTTCTGTAGAAGAGAGGCGTCCGCCGGCTTAAGCGGCAGACCTTTGACGATTTCCCTGCCCGCCTCCGAACCGATTTCCAGGAGGAATACATCGTCCAATTCGGTTAATGCGAGGTCGAAACTTGCGGCGGCCTTCGGGCCGGTTCCCATCGAGTCGCAGAAGCATGTTCCGCCCGGATGGAGGCAATTAACGGCGACGAGGAAAGCGTTCTTGCGGCGCTCGCGGTAAATTGGATCGGTGAAATCGTCGCGCAGGAAGGCCAGGTCCTGCACCTTGATCGCGGCGATTTCACACGGCCGCACGCCGATCATCGCCATCCGCGGCGCGGGCTCGGAGGATGTCTGTACTTTCCATTCGCCGTTCTTGCGGGCTTTGAAAAGCGCCACCCGCGGCGGAAAGAAAAACTGCTTCCAGGATTGCGCGCCGGGGGTGATGTCGAAATATCGGGAATTGCCGCTTGGGACGACGCGGTATTGGGCGGAACCTTCGGCGCTGGTAAATCCCTGCGGGAGATCCGCGAGGTTTTCGATCGGGGCATATACCACCGCGTCATCGCGGAGGCGCGGACCGATCGTTTGATACCCTTTCTCGCGCAACCGCGCCAGGATGGTGTCGAATTGGGATTTCGGCAGCGCAACGGTCGAGCCCACGTTCCATTGAAGTTCAGCCATGAGGTGCCTCCGAAGACGGTTGGGAGAACATATCCAGCAGTTGCAGCCGGGTCGCCATCAGGCGGCCGGCAATAACATTGGCGACATGGTGCATGACGACGTAGCCCAGCTTGGGGTCCGCCTGGCAGGCCTCATGGAGTTTGGCGGCGTCGATGGCGAGCAGTTTTCCGGCGCAGACGGCGCAGGCGGTAAAAACCCGTTTCGGGGAAACGTCGGCCACGCTTGACCAACCCAGAACTTCCTGGGGCTCGACCGTCAGAATCCGCAATCGGCCGCGGCCGGGAATATGCATCTCCAGCGCGACGCGGCCTTCCAGGACGATGTAGAGGTACTCACTCACATCCCCTTCGCGGAAAATCTCCTGATTTTCAAGCATGGGAACAATTTTGGAAACGCCGGCGATGACCCCCACATGTTCATCGGTTAAATCGGAAAAGAGCGGCAGCGAGCACAACATGGACGGGGTGACAGAATCGGAACCCATGTGCTTCCTCCTTGCGGAATTGAAAACATGCCTGACGGCGGGCCATTGTAGCATTTTTCACAATTAGTGCAATGGTTCCTTTTCGGAAAAAACGATTGCCTTCGCGGGAAATTTGGTATAATCACCGGCAGAAAATTTCACGGAGCCAAAGTTCGATGTCTCGCAAACCAATTCTTCTCCCGTCCCTTCCGGGGACCACGGCTACTACTACCACCCGCACCTGAGCGCGATTTAGGCCATATGCCCGTCGCGCCGGATGCGCATACACCGGAAGCGACGGGCTTTTTTTATTAACCGAACGGTTGGAGGAGACGATGGCGGAACGCACACTGGTAATGAAATTCGGCGGGACTTCCGTGGGAAATCCGGAGGCGTTGCGGGGAATGGCGGAGATCGTCCGCGAAAACCGCAGGGAATGGGCAAGGGCGGTGGTGGTGGTATCCGCGATGGGGGGTGTGACCGATCTGCTGCTGAACGGCACCGCCGCCGCCGTCAAGGGCGATGTGGACGCCGTCCAGCAGGCGGTGGCCGCCGTCGCCCGGAAACACCTGGACGCGATCCGCGAGGGCGGCCTGGATCCCGAAGCCGGAAAGGCGATTGCGGCGGCCATTCAGGAACTGGAAAACCTGTATCACGCCGTCACCGTCCTGCGCGAGGCCTCTCCACGCGCGATGGATGCGATCGCCTCCCTGGGAGAAAGGATGAGCATCCATATCGTCGCGGGATTTTTGATGCGGGCCGGGGTGCCGGCCGTTCCCCTGGAAGCGTCCACCTTCCTGCTGACCGATTCCAATTTCCAGAACGCTTCGCCGATCATGCTGGAGATCCCCGGACGGGCCCGGCCGGTCTTCGAGCCGGCCTTCGAGCGGCACGCGGTGCCTGTGGTGACCGGTTTTATCGGCGCCACATCCCAGGGTGTGATCACCACGCTGGGCCGCGGCGGATCGGATTACAGCGCGGCGATCGTCGGGGTGGCGATTCAGGCCGACGAGGTCTGGATCTACACCGATGTCGACGGCGTGATGACCGCCGATCCGCGTGTGGCGCCGGAAGCGCGCAGCCTGCCTTCCCTTTCGTACCGCGAGATCTCCGAGATGGCGTATTACGGCGCGAAGGTTGTGCACCCGAAAACCATCCGTCCGTGCGTCGAGCGGCAGATCCCGCTATGGATCAAGAACACGTTTCATCCCGGTCATCCCGGAACGGTGATCCTGGCCAACGGGCAGCCCACCGACGGCGTGATCAAGGCCGTGACCGCCATCCGCGATCAGACGATGATCACGGTGCAGGGGGGCGGGATGATGGGAGTGCCCGGAATCGCGGCGCGGGCTTTCGCCGCCGTAGCCCGGATGGGCGTGTCCGTGACATTAATCACGCAGGCGTCCTCGGAACAGAGCATCTGTTTCTCGGTGCCCGGGCCCCATGGAAAATCCGTGCACGATGTTTTGAAAGAAGAGTTCCGGCGGGAGATCGACCGGGAAGACATCGATTCCATCGACCTGCTGGAAAATTGCGTCATCGTAACGGTCGTGGGGGCGGGCTTGAGGAAAACCCACGGCATTTCCGGGAGGATTTTCACCGCCCTCGGCGATACGACGGTGAACATCATCGCGATCGCCCAGGGATCGTCGGAATGCTCGATCAGCATGGTCGTCGAGAAGGACGATGAAATTACCGCGGTGCGGGCCATCCACGCCCTGATCGTTTCGAAGGAAAACGTGTTGTAAACCCTTCTCACCTCCATCCCCCGTCC
>JBAVFZ010000031.1:0-6934 GCA_049684495.1 Anaerolineales bacterium
TGTCAGGTCCGGGCGCGGGGAAGTCATTGGAGGTCAACCATGCCGATACGCAAAACTGAGAAGTACGAAGAAACGCCGGTCTACCGGGTGCGGCATTCCGCCGCGCACGTGATGGCCCAGGCGGTGATGGAGCTGTTCCCCGGCCAGGCGAAGTTCGCCATCGGGCCGGCGATCGAGGACGGTTTTTACTACGATTTCGATCTGCCGCGCGCGCTCACGCCGGAAGATCTGACGAAAATCGAAGCGAGGATGCGCGAGATCATCCGCGGCAACCACCCATTCACCCGCAAGGAGCTCTCCGCCGCGGAGGCGAAAAAGTTGTTCACGGACCAGCCGTACAAAATCGAACTGATCGAAGGGCTCGAGCGCGGCGCCGAGGATGAAAACGGCAATCCGCTGACCGCGCCGCCGGTGATCTCGACCTATACCAGCGACGCCTTCACCGACCTGTGCCGCGGGCCGCACGTCGAACACACCGGCCAGATCAACCCGGATGCGGTCAAGCTGCTCAACGTCTCGGGCGCCTACTGGCGCGGGGACGAGAAGCGGCCGATGCTGCAGCGCATCTACGCCACCGCCTGGAACACGGCTCCGGAGCTCGAGGAATACCTGTGGAAGGTGGAGGAAGCCAAGAAGCGCGACCACCGCAAGCTCGGCAAGGACCTCGATCTGTTCTCGCTCAACCCGGAGGTCGGTCCCGGCCTGGTGCTTTGGCATCCGAAAGGGGCGCTCGTTCGCTTCCTGATGGAGGATTTCTGCAAGCGGGAACACCTCGCCAACGGCTACGATCTGGTGGACAGCCCGCATGTCGGCCGCGGCCATCTGTGGGAAACGAGCGGGCACCTGGATTTCTACCGCGAGAGCATGTATGCCGGCATGGAAATGGACAACGAGACCTACTATGCCAAACCGATGAACTGCCCGTTCCACATCATGATCTACAATTCCGGGCTGCGCTCGTACCGCGAGCTTCCGATCCGCTACGCCGAATGGGGCAGCGTCTACCGTTATGAAAAGCCGGGCGTGCTGCACGGGTTGATGCGCGTGCGCGGGTTCACCCAGGACGACGCGCATATCTTCTGCCGGCCGGACCAGATGCCGGCCGAGATAGACCGTACGTTGAAATTCTGCCTGCACATCCTGCGCTCCTTCGGCTTCACCGAGTTCCACGCTTACCTGGCCACGCGCCCCAAGGAGAAATCCGTGGGCGAACAGGCGCAATGGGACGCGGCGACCGAAGCCCTGCGCGCGTCGCTCGACCGCTCCGGCCTCGAATACGCGATCGACGAGGGCGGCGGCGCTTTTTACGGTCCGAAGATCGACCTGAAGATCCAGGATGCGATCGGCCGCGAATGGCAATGCAGCACGATCCAATTTGATTTCAACGAGGCGGCCCGCTTCAACCTGCATTACGTCAACGAAGGCGGCCAGGAGGAGCAGCCCTACATGATCCACCGGGCGCTGCTCGGTTCCATGGAGCGCTTCTTCGGGGTGATGATCGAACACTACGCCGGCGCGTTCCCGGTCTGGCTGATGCCGGTTCAGGCGATGCTGATCCCGATCGCCGACCGCCACACCGAATACGCCCGCAAGGTGGAAGAACAGCTGCTGGCGGCGGGAATCCGGGTTAAGGTCGACGTGCGCACCGAGCGGATGAACGCCAAGATCCGCCACGCGCAGATGCAGAAGATCCCCTACATGCTGGTGATGGGCGACAAGGAAGCCGCGGCCGGCGCGGTGGCCGTGCGCCTGCGCAGCGGCGAGGACAAGGGCGCGATGCCGGTGGAGAAGTTCGTGGAAATGGTCAAGCAGGCGGTGGAATCGAAAGAATAAAAAAACCTTTTCACCGCAAAGCCCGCCCTGGTCGGGCTGGGCCAGGGACGCAAAGGACGCAAAGATTTTTTTAAAAACCTTCGCGCTCTTTGCGTCTTTGCGATGAAGAGGTTTTAATCCTTAATCCTTTGAATTATCTTTGGATTCGTTAATTCCCGGATCGCATCCTTCGCGATCCAGCGCGCGGCGCGCGAATCCTGCTTTGCGATCCGGCGGGCGCACCCCACGGCGGCCTTGTTCAACGCGAGGGTTCGTTTTCCGATGTTGCGCAGCGCCCAATTGACCGCCTTCCGTACGAAATTCCGTTCGTCGAAAGCGTAGCGCTCGATCACCGGAAGGTAGCCGAGGAACACTTCGTCCTTGGCCGTTTTATCGTGCCATGCCAGCGCGGCCATCAACGCAAAGCCGGCGCGCCGCTCGTACTCCGGGTTCTTCTTGGCCCAGGCGGCGGCCTTTCGCCGCGCGTAACGGGTGCGGTCGAACAGGTTCCCGCACACCTGATCGCACACATCCCACGAATCGAAATCCTTGATCCAGCTTTCCATCTGAGCCGGGGTCACAAGCAGGGGATCATCGATGAGCGCGGCGAGGATCCGCGCCTCATGGATCCCGCTCCGCCACAGGCGCTGCGCCAGATTGTGATCCGTCCCGATTCGCTTGGCCAGCGCGCGCAAGTACGGCATGGAAAGGCCCAGTGTCCCCTTTGGATTGATCCCGAACCGCGCCATCCCCTCGACGTTGGTCTTGTTGGCATGCTGCTTCATTTCCCGCAGGATTTCATCGTAGGCCATTCTCTTCCTCCAGTTCGAAAGAGCATTTTTACAGGATTTACAGGATGATGATGATAATTATTTTCTCATATCCAGTGTCCCGTGATAATAGTAAACCACTACGCCACAAAGACACGAAGAAAACAAAATATTCAAAGAATTCCTTTGCGATCTTTGCGCCTTTGCGGTGAAACGGTTTTTTCCCCGGCTTTTTCCGAGTACACGGGAGTCCGGGTTCGTCTTTGAGAATCCACTTTAAAAGGGTAGAATCCATTTCATCGGCTTCCGTCGGTGGGCGCCGAAAAACATTCAAGGGGAGGAGTCATGTTTCATAAAATCATCCTGGTCGGCAATCTCGGAAAAGATCCCGAAATGCGCTACACGCCCGGCGGTCAGCCGGTAACCTCCTTTTCGGTCGCCAGCAACCGCAAGTATACGGATTCCGGCGGTCAACAGGTGGAAGAGACCATCTGGTTCCGGATCTCGGTCTGGGGCAAGCAGGCCGAAGCCTGCAAGCAATACCTCGCCAAAGGACGGCAGGTGCTGGTGGAAGGCCGCCTGGTGTGCGACCGTCAGACCGGCGGACCGCGGACCTATAAGCGCCAGAACGGCGAGATGGGCACATCATTCGAAATCAACGCGGAAACCGTACGGTTCCTTGGCCAGCGCGGTGAAGGCGTAGCCGAGGGCGGCGAACCCGGCCCGGCCGCGGCACCGGGAACCGAAGAGGAAATTCCCTTCTAGGGTGATCCGGGCGGGGCGATGCCCCGCCCTTCCTTTTTAAGAGGTGATCATGAGCGAACCGATAAAACCCCCCGCCTCCGCCCCGCGCCCCATCCCGCTGGAATTGCCGGCGGCACTCGAGCCGGTGTATTCCAACCTGGCGCTGATCGCCCATTCCCCGGCCGAAATCGTAATCGATTTCGCGCGTATGCTGCCGGGGATGCCGAAAGCACGCGTAGTCTCACGCGTGATCCTGACCCCGCTGTGCACCAAGGCGCTTTTACGCGCGCTTGGGGAAAACATCGCCAAATTCGAAAAACAGTTCGGCGAGATCCATGTGCCCGAAGGCCCGTCGCTGGCGGAGCAGTTGTTCGGCAAGCCGACCGGCGACACAGACACCCCGACGGACACCCCGAAGGAAGGATAACGGCATGCAGGGACTGGATGCAATCGGCGAACAGATGCACGCGCTGCTGCGCGAAAAAAATTCCGCCCGCGACAAGGCGCTCGAGCAATCCCGCACGCTGATCCGGTATGCGTCGCTGGCTATTCGCGCCGTACACCGCGAGGAGCGGGACGTCGCGGCGGAGAACCTCCGCCTGGCGCGGGCGCAGGCGGCGGAACTGGGAAAAGGCCTTGCGAAATATCCGGACCTGAATTTCGCCGGATACACCCAGGACGCCTTAAAGGAACTGGCCGAAGCCAGCATCGTCTTCGCGCTCGTCGGCGATCTGCCGCTTCCGGGCGCCTCTGAATTGGGGGTGGAAGCCGCGGCCTACTTGAACGGCCTCGGCGAGGCGGCCGGCGAACTCCGGCGCTGGTCGCTGGACCTTCTACGCCGCGGAAAAACGGCCGACGCGGAACGGGCTCTGGCGATGATGGATGACATTTATTCGCTGCTGGTCACCCTGGATTACCCCGATGCGCTGACCGGCGGGCTGCGCCGCACCACGGATATGGTGCGCGGCGTGACGGAACGCACGCGCGGCGACCTGACCCTCAGCCTGCGGATGGAAGCGGCGGAGCGGGCGGCGGCCGCGCTGGAACTGACACTCAAGAAAGAGAAAAAATAGGAAGCCCCATGCCGCCGCGGGTCATACGCGCCAGTGAAATCGGCGAATACCTTTTCTGCAAACGGGCCTGGTGGCTGCGCACGCAGGGGATGGAGTCTGAAAACCGGAAGGCGCTCGACGCCGGCACCGCCGAACACGAAGACCTCGCGCGCCGGGTGGCGCTCAGCGGATGCCTGCAAACCGCGGCGTTCCTGCTGCTTCTGGCGGCGGTGACCACCGCGGCGGCGGGAGTGACGGTACTGGTATTGAGATAGGGCAAAAACAATGGACAGGATTTGCAGGATTTCTTGAAGGATTTACAGGATTGGATAATTGAAACCTTTGAAAAAGGGCATCCTGGTTACAAATCGTTCCCCGAATAGGATTGGTTGAACGATTTATTGCACAGCGGGAAATCGGGGACAATATTCTTCAGGAGCGCGAAGGGCAGCGCCGGCCAGTTGACGAACGAAGGATCCTTGACCTTCACGCGGTATAGTTTCCCCGCCTCGTCCGCCATAATCCAGTGATATAGGGCCCCGCGCCAGCCTTCGACCGCCCCAAACGCGCCTTCCCAGGCCGGCAGTCTGCCGAGCGGCGAGGCAATCGATCCATCCGGAATCATCTCCAATGCCTGTTGAATCAACCCGGTCGATTCCCGAACCTCTTCGACGCGCACCATCGTCCTGGCAAAGACGTCGCCGCTTTCCAAAACCGGAACTTTAAACTTCAATCGCGGGTATGCGGCATGGGGATGATCCCGCCGGACGTCGGCATCCAATCCGGACGCGCGGGCGACAAACCCCACCACCCCGTGATCCGCGGCGGTCTTGCGGGTCAACCGGCCGGTTCCTTCCAGGCGGTCCATCAGCATCGTATTCCCCAGGCTGATCTCGACCACCTGGTTAAAATCATCAAGGATCGAGCGAAGTTCGTCAGCCAAATTTATTCCGGACGGCAAATTTCTCCCGACGCCGCCGGGAATGATCCCTCCGCGCAGCAGCCGGCTGCCGGTCAGGCGTTTGTTCAGCCGCAGCAGCCGTTCCCGGATCCGGAAACAATGCGAATGGGCGACGGCGAACCCGGTGTCGTTGCAGATCGCCCCGAAATCGGCGATGTGGTTGTACAACCGTTCCATCTCGAGCAGGATCACCCGGATGAATTTCGCGCGATCGGGAACGGCGCAGCCCGCCATCGATTCCAACGCCTGGCAGTAGGCCAGCGCGTGCCCGACGGTCGTATCGCCCGAAATGCGTTCCGCCAGGTCGACTCCCCCGGCCGGCGTGCGCCCCTCAAACAGCTTCTCCACGCCCTTATGCGTAAAGTACAGGTGCATCTGTAGATCGATCACCGTTTCGCCTACCACGCTGAAGCGGAAGTGTCCGGGTTCGATGATTCCTGCGTGCACGGGGCCGACCGGGATTTCATACACGCCCTCTCCCCCGACGTGCAGAAACGGGTGGGGCATCCCTTCCCCTTGGAACACTTCCGGAACCACGGCATCCTTCCGCAGGGGGTAAAAGGTTTCCGGCCAGAAGGAATGGCGGACCAGCCGGATCGGATTCGGATGCCCCGCGGCTTCGATACCGAACAGGTCGCGGATTTCGCGTTCCATCCGCGCCGCGGGAAAATAGAAGGTCGCCATCGAGTCGAACCGCGCGTCGTCCGCGGGGATCTCTTTGGTCGCGTGCACAAACCAGTTCTCCGCGTCGTTCGCAAACAGATAATGCACCTCAAACAACCCGCGGTCCGCGCGGCGGTCATTGGCCGGCATGAGCACCAGCTCGGCCTGATAACGCCCGCGGAGGATTTCCGCAAGCCGCATGGCTTCGCCGCGGGCGATCTGGAAGTGCAGTTCGTTTCCGCGCAGAATCCGGACCCGGGAAATCCGGCCCTGGAATTCATCCGTCAGCGCGGCTTGAAGCTGCGATAAATCAGTCATCGTTCATCCTATTTTGCGATTATGGCGGCGCTTTGTTCCAGCAGGGTCATGAGCGGAGCCGGCAGCGTCAGCCCAAGGATCAACAACAAGCCCGCGCACAGGAGCAGCGGCCGGACCCGCCACGCATCCGGTTCTCCCCGCTCCACCTCCATCTCCGCTTGCGCCATACCGTACAGCATGCCGTGCAGCACGCGGATCATCGCGATGAAAGCGACGGCCAGCAGGACCAGAACGGCGCCCATCAGCCACGGATACCCCGCATCAAACCCGGCGCGGATGAGGGCGAACTCGGAAATGAAAAGGCCGAAGGGGGGCAGGCCGATGATCGCCAGCACGCCGACCGCGAACAATCCTCCCGTCCAGGGCATGACGGCGAGAAGATTTGTGACCTTGGCGATCTCCGTTGTTTGATAGCGATGCAGGATCCGCCCGGACAGCAGGAACAGCATGGATTTGGCGAGGCCGTGGTTGATCATGTGCAGCAGCGCGGCGAAAATGCCCAGCGGCCCGAGCGCCAATCCCAGGCAGGTCAGGCCGGTGTGCTCGATGCTGGAGTAGGCCAGGAAGCGTTTGTAATTGATGGAAAGCACCATGCTGAAGGATGCGATCAGGAT
>JBAVFZ010000032.1:0-9037 GCA_049684495.1 Anaerolineales bacterium
GGCCGTCGTCTCCGGAATCCTCGTCTCGCAGGAAGCGCCGGCCGAACCGTTTACGGAATTTTATCTCCTGGATGCCCAAGGTCTTTCCATGGATTATCCCAGGGAAGTGACGGCAGGCACCCAGGTTTTCTGCATGCTTGGAATCATCAATCATGAAGGGCAGCCAAGTGATTACCGGATCGTGGCTGTGGGGGGAGGGAATCAGGCGCTGTCGACTTCCGAACCGATTTCCCTGATGGACGGAGAAACCTGGCAGGGCTACCTGACCATCGTATTGGCACAGGCGGGAGACGGGCAGAAAGTGGAATTCTTCCTGGAACGGATCGGATCGCCCTGGCCGTATCGGACCCTGCGGATTTGGATGAACGTGAATTCCGGGGAGGAACCCACTCCGGGAGAATCGGCAAGTCGGCTTCCCGCCGATGGAAGTTGGTTCCCCGGCGAGGAAGAGTTGGCGCGCAGCCTGCCGCCCGTTGCCCTTTGGGTACTTTTGGCTGCTGATAGAGTGTCGTTGTGAATAAGTGGATTCGATTTCGAAGCGGCATTATGGACCGCCTCCGGAGCTTTTTGGGTACTCCGGCCGGATCGGATCTGATTGTTGGTTTATCGTACCTGGCCATGATCTCCATCGCCGAGGCGATCACCACCCTGGTGGAGCCGCAACTTGGGATGGTTCTCCATGGTCTGGTTTTGGTGATGTTGCTCCTCCATGGTTCGCTGACCCATCGCGGGGTTTTGCGCCGGTTCCTCATCCTCCTGTCGATCTCGCCGCTTATCCGCATCGTCAGCCTGTCCCTGCCGCTGCAAAAAATCGGTCTGCCCCTGATTTATTGGTACCTGGTAATCGGCGTGTTGCTCTTCCTCGCGGCGTTTATCGCCAGCCGGGTCACCGATCTGAGGGGGAGCCGAATCAGCTGGACCTGGGGAGTATGGCCGCAGCAATTGGGAATCGGCCTGATCGGTTTTGGATTGGGGTACATGGAATTCATGATCCTAAAACCCGGGCCGCTGGCCGCCTACGTCACGTGGGTGGATGTCGTGACCGCCGCTTTGATCCTGATGGTATTCACCGGGGTGCTGGAGGAATACATCTTCCGGGGATTAATGCAATCGGCGACAATGCAAATGATGGGAAGGTTCGGTTTGATTTACGTTGCGCTGTTGTTCGCCGTGTTGCACCTTGGCTACCACTCCCTCATCGACGTCCTTTTCGTTTTGATGGTCGGGTTGCTGTTCGGTTGGCTGGTCTGGAAAACCCAATCCCTCCTGGGAGTATCCCTCGCGCATGGAATTGCGAATATCAGCCTGTATGTCATTTTCCCCGTGCTGATCAGTTCCGGCTCGCTTCCGGTGGCTTCCCTCGAGCCGACGCCGATACCGGAGGCGACACCGGCTCCGCTCATGGCGATTACCCCCGCGACGGGTACTGTGGCTTGGCAGGACGTCATCACCGTCGATGACGGCGATCCTGGATTTGTTTACACCGGCACGAATTTATGGCTTGACCTTACCCGGGGGTACAACGGTAAATTCCGGTGGACGTACGCCGCCCAATCCGCTCCCAACGTCGTCGCTACCTGGGTTCCTCCGCTTTCGCGGTGCGGAGGATATTTTGCGGAAGCATTCATTCCGACCGGAACAGGATTGACCCCGTCGGCGGCGTATACCGTAAACCATCGTTCGGGGACGACGGCCGTGGTTGTCAACCAGACTTCCGTGAACGGAACATGGATAGCGCTTGGATTTTTCGAGTTTGCGCCGGGGACCTCGGCGAATATTCAATTATCCAATGGGACTGGAGATGATCCGAAATTGCTTCGCTGGGTCGCTTTCGACGCCATCCGCTGGACGTTTCAATCCGATTGTTCCGCCGCGGCGGCATTCCCGATCCGATGAAACGTTTCCATTGTACAATCGTGGATGAACCCGGAGCGGCAACCCGGTTTCACGCCGACAGGAGGATTCCATGTCCCGGAAACGCATTATCCTAGGGGTTGCGGTCATTATTGGGATTATCCTGCTTTGTGTCTGCGTCGCCGCAATCGGTTACGCGGCGATGAATATCCCGCTTGGTCCGGCGCTTAAGATCGAGACGCAGATTCCGACTGCCAAACCGGAGCCGACATCAAGGCCGGTGGAATACGGGGCTTCGCCTCTGCCGATATCAACTGTTGAAGAGGTCGCGAATTGCGGGGTCAAGGGGTCGCTGAACATACTGGTCATGGGTGTGGATTCCCCGTTTGGAGACGGCTTGAAAGGCCCGCTGGCCATTCGTCTGGTAAAGGTCGATTTCAGCCGCAAGACGGCAAATGTCTTTTCCTTCCCGAGAGACTTGTGGATCCCCGTCAAGGGGTTGGAAAGCTATGGGATCACCCAAGCGCGGCTTGGGGAGTTATACCTGATCGCACGAAGCAACGCCGGGCTGAGCGATGCCGCGGCGACAAACCTGGTGGCGCAAAACCTCTACCAGATTTTCGGCGCTTGGAGCGACCGTTACATCACAGGAAAAATGTCGACCTTGGCCGTAATCATTGATACCGTCGGGGGCATCACCCTGAATGTCCCCGTCGTCCACGATGCCACCCCTTATGGATTCCATTATTTCCCTGCCGGACGCTATACGATGAACGGCTTACTCGCCTTGGAGTATGCGATTGCCCCGACGGCTTCCGATCAATGGAATGGCTTCGACCGCCAAACACTGGTTCTGTATGCCTTGTTCCAGAAGATCCTTTCTCCGGAAACACTCCCCAAACTACCGACTCTCATACCGCAATTCCTCCAAGTGGCAACCGTCGACCTCAGTTTGCAGGAGATGCTGAACCTGTTATGCATCTCCCAGCAAATTACCAAGGAACAAACCGTCTTTGCCGAAGTCGCTCCCGAGGACGTAACGTTCGGAGCCGGCGGAGTGCTGTACCCAAATATGGATGCCATCCGCGTTAAAGTGGCGCAGAATCTGACACCGAATAAGCCATAACAGGATGGAGTTCGCCTCCGCCTTCTTGAGACCGGCGTGGGCGACGACAATCTGCCAAGAAAATCCGAAAATGGAAATCTATGGCGAAGATCCCGTGGGATTTATTCGATTGTGTCGAGGAGGGGCAGGAACGGTATTGCGGTGTTTGTTTTTACCGGTGAATTAGGACAAGATTTCCATTATTTTTACGGCAACCGTGAAAAAAAAGACTACGATCAGCGGCCAAAGCGCGATGTTCAATGCTCGTTGAAGACGCAACATCCTTCCGTCATTGGATGCGCTGATAAGCTCTTTATTGATTAGCAATGCGAAGAGAACGACAACGGAAATCGCGCCCAGCGTTCCAATCAAGGTAACGCTGGTAATCGAGGATACTGTCGAAGTTGTAACAGTTGAAATCATGATTCGCCCTTGACCAGGGATAAAAAAATCCCGCATCTGAAAAACGGAGAAAATAGGTCGGGAATGAGGCTATTATATGAAATACCATGCCTATATGCAAGGAATTTCAGTTAAAAACGGTTCCATCTAAAGACCGTATAGACGGTTTTCACCCGAAAAATGGCTTTTTTTTGGCATTTCCGCGGGATATTTTTAATTATTTTTTTACAACAATTGGATAAGGTTCTCCGTTTCGTCAGGGATACACAAACCCCATAAACGACCCGTCCGCAATGGGTGCGGACTGGTTGGCGCCCAGGACCGGGTCCAACGGCTGGGTGCGGTCCGGCGCCCAGACGATGACCACATTGCGGTGGATGACATCCAAATACGCCTCCAGCACCAAAAGGTGATTGGCTATCCAGCCGACCGGCCGCAGGCTATCCGGTGCTTCTCCGCCCAGCAGGCTGGTCATGTTGGCCGTCGGCGCGTCGAACAGGCTTTCCCCGTCGGTGCGCGCGACTCGCATCCGAAAGGTGGCTTCCATATTGTTCGGCCCGCCGGCTTCGCTCCAGGCTACGAACCGATTGTCGGGCGAGAAGACCATCCACCCGCCGCCCAGGTTGCTCCCGGCGTTATACGGGATGAACGTCTCCTGGCAGGTAATCAAATTGCGCACGGTAAGGCCTCCGGTGATCAAACCGGGCGTCCCGCCTTGTCCGGCTCCATAGGCGATCATAGTCTGGTCCGGCGATATTCCCCCGAAAGCATCCGCGGCGGGAAGAAATTCGGCCGATACGGAAGTCTCGAGGTCGAAGAAATACAATCCATTGTAGGGGGGATAATTTACGTCGCCGATTCCCTCCATGGTGTAGGTGTACCAAAAACCATCCGCCGTCCCGGCGACGGAGTGGACGGCGAGGGGATGGATTGCGTTGCCGATATGCGCCGCCGGATCGGGAGTCCACGTCAGCACCGGCGAGAGGGAGGCGATCTCCGCGAGATGGCCCGCGTAAACCCGATTAATGGATTGGTTCATCATATCGACGGTGGCGAAAACGAGGAAAGAACTGCCCTCCGCTCCCAGGAGGGAGGTCAGGTTGGGCGCCGGCGCCAGATCACTCAGGACGTTATGGACGTTCGACCTCAGCTTTCCGCCGCCTTCCAGGCTGAAGTAGACGATCGGGAGCGCCTCCGCTCCCATCGCCAAATTCCCCGCCAGATGCATAAAGTCTTTCTGCATGAAGGTCATTCCGTCCACCGGGCGGATTCCCAGCCCGTGGTCCCGGACATCCTTGAAGGTGATGATTTCATCCAATCCGGCGGCCACACTCGCGGGCAGGGGGAGGATTTGACGCCCCGGATGAATGGGCGCGCACGCGGATTCCGGAGTCGCCGGAGTGCTGGTGGGGTCGGCGGTCGGTCCGGAAGGAGTTTCCACCGGAGCCGGGCCGCTTTGCGCCGACTGAGTCGCCGCGACGGCCGAACCGACGGGATCTCCCATGGATGCGGTCGGAGTGGAAACGACGCAGGCAAGACTGACGACCGGCACAAGCATCCAGCGGCTGAATTTGGCGTATGGAATCATCGTATACCCTCCGGCGGGGAGTATAGCACTATCATGTTCCTATGCTTCGCAGCGTTCCGGCCATGGATAAACCCCGGATAAAAAATCCGCCGCCTGCCTTAGGCGGCCCGGCATTGGATTGACACATCGGCCGCGGCTGTTATACTTGATAGCTGAACAGTTATTCACATATGAGATCAATCCGCCCGGGGGGCGGCGCTTCCGGAACAACCGGAGCGTTTTTTGCGGCCCCGCCGTTTCCGCATGGCCGCAGCCATCTCGGCTTCCCAAGGAGATATTCTTCACATGCCCTCAGTTCCCGGTTCCCCGATACCAGTTCTCCCGCTTGCGCCGGAACGCTTTTCGGGATTAGCCCCCGCCGAAGTCCTCGAACGCCGGAAGCAATATGGAGAAAACCGGCTTCCAGCCGAGAAGGGGATTTCGATCTGGTCCATCCTTCTGGCGCAGGTGAAAAGCCCTTTGGTCTATATCATCCTCGTCGCGGCGCTGGTCTCGCTGATCGTCGGCGAGCTGGGGGATTTTGGCATCATCATGGCCGTGGTGGTGATCGACGTCATTCTGGGCTTTGTCCAGGAATACCAGGCCAACCGGACCTACACCGCGCTCAAGGGATTGCTCAAACCGACGACCACGGTCATCCGCGGGGGAAAGCGGCAGGAAGTGGAAGTGTGGGAACTGGTTCCGGGCGACGTCGTCCTCCTGAACATGGGCGAGCACGTCCCCGGTGATGGAGAACTGATCGAGAGCAACAAACTTGCCGTCAACGAGGCGATCCTGACCGGCGAAAGCGAATCGGTCACCAAGAGCATCGAGGCGGATCGCAACCAAGCCTATATGGGCACCACGGTCATCGCCGGCCGGGGATTGATGAAGGTCACCCAAACTGGTTCGAAAACCGAACTGGGGAAGATCGCGCTGAGCCTCCAGGAATACACCGAGGAGGAAACCCCGCTTCAGATCCGGCTGAAAAAATTCAGCCAGTCGCTGACGTTAATCGTCATCGGCTTCACGCTGCTGATCATGACGGCCGGCATCTTGATGGGCGGAAAATTCCTGGATATGCTGCGGACGTCCATCATCCTGGCGATTGCCGCCGTTCCCGAAGGCCTGCTCATCGCCGTCACGGTGATCCTGGTTGTGGGGATGCGCAAGATCCTCAAGCGCAACGGCCTGGTGAAACGGCTCCTGGCGGTGGAAACCCTCGGTTCGGTCACGGTGATCTGCACCGATAAAACCGGAACGCTTACCGAAGGACGGATGCGGATCACCCGGGCCGAGGTGACCGATCCGCTCCGGGCGGGGCAGGTGATGACCCTCTGCAACGATCTCGAAGGCCCGGTGGATGTGGCGCTTTGGGAATACGCCCTGGCGCAAAATCCGACCGGGGCCCACAACCTGGCCGATCATGCCGATCGCTTGGCGGAAGAAATGTTCACCAGCGAGACCAAGTTCATGATCACCGCCAACCGCATCGACGAGGAGAAGTTCAATTTTCTGAAGGGCGCTCCCGAGATCGTGCTGACGATGTGCGCGGTATCGGATGCGGAGCGGTCGGAGATCCTGGCGAAAGTGGATTCCTGGGCCGGCGAGGGGCTGCGCCTACTCGGGTTGGCCTACCGCCCGCTGGGGGCGCTTGAAAACCATTCCGGGTATACCTGGCTGGGCCTGCTCGGGATGGAGGATCCGGTCCGCGAGGGCGTGGTCGAATCCATCCGGGTGGCGCATGAAGCCGGGATCAAAGTCAAGATGATCACCGGTGATTACCGCAAGACGGCGGAAAAGATCGCCCGCAGCATCGGATTGATGGAATCGAACGAAGTCATTCTGGAGGGGGAGGAACTGGCGGCACTGACCGACGAGCAACTCCGCGAGAAAGCGGCCGGCGCGGCCATTTTTTCCCGCATCCGTCCGCAGGATAAACTCCGCATCGTCAAGGCGCTGCAGGCCAACGGCGAGGTGACCGCCATGATCGGCGACGGCGTGAACGACGCGCCCGCCCTCCAGCGCGCCAACATCGGCGTGGTGGTCGGCAGCGCGACCGACGTGGCCAAAGAAACCGCCGATCTCATCCTGATGGACAACAATTTCCGGACCGTGGTCGCCGCGATCGAAGAAGGGCGGACGATCTTTGAAAATATCCGCAAGGTGGTTGCCTATACGCTCTCCAATTCCTTCGCCGAAGTCCTGACCATTTTCACGGCGATGATGTTCCGCTGGCCGGCGCCGCTGGCGGTGGCGCAGATCCTCTGGATCCACCTGATTTGCGACGGCCCCTCCGACATCGTGCTGGGGTTTGAGCCCGTCGAAGAGGGGATCATGAAGGAAAAGCCCAAATCGTTGAAGGAGCCCGTGCTGACCGGGTTGGGCATGTCGCTGATCGGCATCATCAGCGTCGCCAGCTCGATTTTCGCGCTGGCCTTGTTCGGCCACTTCTACAACATCCACGGCAATCCGGTCGAAGGCCGGAGCATCGTCTTCGCCAGTTTTGCGGTCAACTCGATGATCTACATCTTCGCCTACCGCAGTATGCGCCGGCCCGTCTACCGAAGCGGACCGCTCAGCCGGAACAAGCCGCTCGTTTGGGCTGTGTTGGGCGGATTGGCGATGGTTGCCATCGCCTTCATCTTCCCCGGCATCCGCAACCTGCTCGGCATCGTTCCGTTGAGTCTTGGGGAGTGGGCGCTGGTCGCGGGCATTGCCGTCTTTTTGCTCGCCACCGTCGAGATCGGCAAGGCGATCAGCATGTGGGTGCGGCGGAAACGAAGCGGGGTTTGATCGAAAAACGCGCGTTAAGAAAACCTGCAGGGCACGAAGAGGATGATCGGTCTTCGTGCCCTGATTGTTTTTCCGGCACCCGGTGCCCGGGTTCGGAGCGGGGCAGGGTTGCGTTTTCGGCGCGCGCGGGGAACGGAGTGCATCCGCCGGCGGGCGGGGGATGGGTATAATGCTGCAGGTTTTCCGATCGTCAACCGGCGGCAATCCAATGATGAATAAACCAACCTGTGGGAATCCGGACTTGAGAATGGCAGCGGCCGCGCTTGCCCTCTGCCTGGCGGCGGGTTGCGCGAACCCTGACCGGGCCGCTCCGACTCTGTTTCCATCCGTCACCCCCAATCCTTCTGCCACCCCGACCGCAACGCCGCTACCCCCGACATTCACCCGGTCCCACACCGCCACCATCAGCCAAACCCCCACCGTCACGCGGAAGTGGCCGCTGACGGTCGTCTTCTACGGCGACAGTCTGTTGAAGGTCGGAGAGGTCGGCCGGCAGGGGAAATCCGGTTATTCCTTTGTCGATGATCTCCGGGAGAAGCTCGATCCCGGTTACAACCTGATCACGGCCAACTACGGCGGACGCATGGCGAAGTGGGCGTTTGAAAACCTGGAACCAAACGTGCTGGTTTTTCAGCCCGATGTGGTCGCTTTATGGTGGGGCTTCAACGATCTGCTGGGCTGCCCCGGGTTCTTCGACCGGACGACGAACGCGATAATCCCCGAAAAAATGGATTATCTCGCCGAGCGGCACATCCAGTATCTTCAGAAGCAGATCGATGTCCTGGTGGAAAGGAATATTCCGGTTATCGTCATCACGGTCATTCCGGTGCACGGCGGACTGCCCTGGTCGCACTTCGACGAAAACGGCCGGGTGGTGTGGGAAGCCGGGTATTGGTGCGATTACAACCTCGGATTGAAACAGCTGGCGGGCGCGCAACGAACGCTGGTGGATGGTTTTACGGCGGCGGGGAAAAGCGTTTTCCTCATGGATGCGTGGAACGTATATACCGTCCATTGGTACACGGATTGGATGTATTCCGACGTGATGCATCCGGGCCCGACCGGCGCGGATCTCCTGGCGGAGGAATGGATCCGCGTATTTGCGCAAACCGGTGAAATTGTCAGGCGGAAGGGGGAATAGACCATCGACCATCGACCATCGACCATGGACGATGGACCATCGCCGAACAAGCCGACATTAGACGATGGACGATGGACCATGGACCATAGTCGATTATTTATTGTGATAGGTTTTTTACCCGTTGGGGAAGTATCCATAAATTATTGGATTAGACATAGGGTAGGGGGTGGGT
>JBAVFZ010000033.1:0-7142 GCA_049684495.1 Anaerolineales bacterium
GCTTGTACCCTGCCCGCCCCTTTAAAATTCAAAAAACGGCTGAAGACTCACAAAGGGCGCACAGCTTTTAAGGTAAAGCGAATGTGCTGTGCGCCCTTTGGAGGCGAGAAGCTTTAATAAATCCAAAGCCTTTTTATATAGACGGCGCTCCTCACGGTTGAAAAATTCGCAAAGTCGAAACCGGATGGCATGGATTACGGGTTGTAGGGTCCCGGTTCGAGGGCGATGACTTTCAAGCGCGTGATTTCCTTTCCATACACGTCCACAAAGGCCTTAACGCCCGATGCGCCCGCGTGGACCGGAATAAGCACTTTGGTCTGAAGTATTTCGGCCGCCGCGAGGATATCGGCATTCCGGTACCATGGATACAGCGCCACATCACTTACAATCTGCGCCATCTCGGGGAACACGCGCGTACCACCCGCGAAATAAATCCGTTCTCCGTCGATGCTGACGACAAATCCCGCCCCTTCGGAACTCCGAAGGTGTATCTGATCGTCATAAGCGGGAACCGCCTCTACCTGGATATCACCGAATTTTTCCGTATCCCCTTCTTTCATGATCAGCGGGACTACTCCGATCTCGTGCGGATGCGCCTGGTAAAAGCCCTGCACGTTCGGGCTGATGATCAGGATGGTTCCGGGGCCGATGATTTGTTGGAGACTCTCCAGATCCGCATGGTCGGGATGCGCATGGCTGATGAAGATAAAATCAGCCTTCGGAAGTTCTCCATCGAGGGTCACCGGATCAAAATAGATATTCTTCGAGCCGTGATACAGGATCGCCGACGTGCCGAACCAGTGCAGTTTGCCCACCGCCGCGGGCAGGTCCGACACGGGAGCCGCGGTTTCCTGCACGGCGCTCGATGCAAGGGGCGTCGCGGAGGTCTCGGTCGAGGGCGGTGCCGCGCATCCTGCAACCAGGAGGGCGGTCGCTCCGATCACGAAAATCGGGAAGAGGATCTTTTTCATTTTATTTCTCCTTATCCATGGATTAAGGTATTCTTCGAAAATAATTCCGCTGCGATGCGCACTCGGGATTCCATCCTTGCATTTTTGGGAGGAAACGCCTGCCTCCCCGGCCGGGCGCGGATGGCGACTCTCCGCGCGGGAGAAACCGTTATAACCAACAATTTATTTATAGATGGTTATAGCATCCGATAACTAACTTGTCAATTGATCTTTAAAGGTTATAATCAAATTCACAGTATTTGAAATTTCCGCGAGGAATATTATGGACTTCGAGTCTCCATATTGCTTTTCTGCCGGTTTTGCGTGCCTGGATTTCTGCAACACCTTCGACCATCGCCATACGGCTCCGGAATATGATTTTCTTGCAGACCGTGAAACGCTGGTGCGATGGGGAAGGAGGGCCGGGATTCTTTCCTCGAAACACCTATATAAACCCATCCCGGACGCGCGTTCCTTTAAAAAAAGTGTCCAAACCCGCAATCTGATTTTCGATTTGTTCGCGCCATTCACGCGATCTTCCGCCCCCAAGCCAGCGGTCGTTAACGCTTTCTTCTCACGCCTTCAGGCCATCATGCCCGAAATGGCGCTGGTAGCCTCGCCCGATGGCTATCGTCCGGTATGCAAGTCGAAGGATCCGCTGGAACAGATTGAATGCGCAATCCTCCAGTCGGCGTTGGAACTCCTGCTTTCAAATCAGACCGATCGTATCCGGGAATGTGACGGCTGCGGGTGGCTTTTCTTTGACGGCACACGGAACCGTTCCCGGCGCTGGTGCACGATGGCCGTCTGCGGCAACCGCGCAAAAGCCAAACGCCATTACACAAGAACCCGCAATGCCGGCGGGACCACCCGCCCGTAACCATGCGGCGGTCCAAGCTACCGCGCTTCTGATTCTGCCGCAGTCTCCCCCATCCGAAACTTCGCACCGTATCACCCTCCCCCGCCCTTGTTGACTGTCGCGATGTTCGGGTAGAATCCACTTCACAGCATTCTCTCAGGCGGGCCCCGTTTCTCTGACTGTACAATCTTCCATAGGATGATCCATCCGGTCCCTGGATCATCGTTTCTCGCGGGAAAAAAAACATGCGCATACAGACCTTAAAAATCTTTGGAGTGTTGGTACTCGCCGGAGTGCTGGGCAGTTGCGGATCCCTGGTTCGCCCGGCAAGCGCACCGACCGATACGCCTCCGCCCTCGCCGACGTTCACCCCCCAGCCGCTGACCTGGGATGATCTGGCGCTGACGCCGCCGATGGGCTGGAACAGCTGGAACCATTTCAGTTGCAGCATCAGCGAAACCCTGATCCGGGAGACCGCCGATGCGATGGTCGCGAGCGGCTTGCGGGCCGCCGGATACCAATATGTGAACATCGACGATTGCTGGATGGCAGCGGAGCGGAACGCGGACGGATCCCTCTCCCCCGATCCAAAAAAGTTCCCGGGCGGGATGGCCGCCCTCGCGGATTACGTCCACGGCAAGGGTTTGAAACTGGGCATTTACCTGGATCGCGGAACGGAAACCTGCAGCCACTTCCCCGGAAGTTACGGCTACGAGGTCCAGGATGCCAATCGGATCGCGTCCTGGGGTATCGATTACCTGAAATACGACAATTGCGCTCCGGCACCCGGCAGCAGCATGGTGACGGACTACATAAATATGAGCAATGCGCTCAAGGCCACCGGCCGCCCGATCGTCTTCAGCATGTGCAGCTGGGGTTTCCCCGGCTCCTGGGTGGCCGGCCAGAAGGTCGCCCATCTTTGGCGCACGACCAGCGACATCCAGGACTCCTGGGAAAGCATCATGAAGATCATGGATGCCAACAGCGTGCCCGCGACGTTCGCCGGACCGGGCCACTGGAACGATCCGGACATGCTCGAGGTCGGGAACGGCGGTCTGACCGACACGGAGTACCGCTCGCATTTCACGATGTGGGCGCTGATGGCCGCGCCGCTGATAGCGGGCAACGACCTGCGGGATATGTCCCAGGCGACGATCGACATCCTGACGGCCCCGGAAGTCATCGCCGTCAACCAGGATCCGCTCGGTCGGCAAGGGATGCTGGTCGGGAATATCGAAGGCACGACGAAACCGGAAGTCTGGTCGAAAATTCTGTCGGGCGACAACGTGCAGGCGGTGGCCCTCCTGAACCGTTCCAGCCAGACGGCGGACATCAGCGTGACATGGGCGGATCTCGGCCTGCCCGACGGTCCGGCAACGGTGCGGGATTTGTGGCTGCGAGCCGACCGGGGGACGTTTCCATCCGGGTACACGGTGCGTGTGCCCTCACACGGCGTGGTGTTGATAAGGGTGGCATCGGTGGAAGAGAACATCCCGACGGTATCGCCGGCTCCGTGAGCGCAGGATTCGGATGGGGAGCCCAGCCGGTGGGATGTTGGCTGGAACCGGTGAAGGACAGAAAGGTACCGGCATCGAACGGTTGACCCTTGAGAAGTAAAACAGGACCGCATCAGGAAAACATTCACGGCCCTCGCTCCGATTTTCTTCTCTTTCCTATTCGTTTTGCGTCGGGTTGGATTGTGGCACCCAATATCCGTGTGGCATCCGGATCCGGATGCCTGACGCCGGGAGGTGGTATTTCATGGAAATCACGAAAAGCGGATTCAACATCCGGGAATGGCTGCGAAGGCCGCGCCGGCATCTCACTATGCGGCAGCGGGAGGGGCTGGTCGGATTTCTGTTCCTCCTGCCCTGGATCCTCGGCTTCCTTCTGCTGAAGGCCATTCCCATCCTGGTTGCTCTGGGGTTCTCGTTTACGAATTTCAAGATGTTGGATCCCGAGAACACGCAGTTCGTTGGACTGACGAACTACGTGAATATCCTCAAAGACACGTTCGCCGGCGCCAGCCTGTTCGGCTCGATCGCGGTGTTCGTGCAGGCGGTCCCGATCGAAATGACAGTGGCGCTCGGTCTGGCGGCAGTGTTTTCCAGCGCGCGCCTGCGCAGTAAAACCATCCTTCGGACTCTCTTCTTCATGCCGAGCATCATCCCGGCCATCGCGCTGTTCGTAATTGTCTTCGGCCTGGTCTCGCCCGGAAGCGGATGGATCGAACGGCTGATCCTCGACCCGCTCAACCTTCCGCCGATCGCCAATCTTTTCAGCATTTTTCCCGTCCTCCTGGCCTTGTGGACGATTGGCCCCGGTTTTTTAATCATGTATGGCGCCATGCAGAGCGTCCCGCCGGAGATATACGAGGCGGCGCGCGTCGACGGCGCGGGGCCGATCAACCGCTTCTTTTCGATCACCCTTCCGATGATCTCGCCCGCCATCTTCTTCAGCCTGGTTATCAACATGATCAGCGCGTTCGGCGGCGTGGCGCTTCTGGACCGCGGGCTGCCTTTCAGCGGCAGCCTCTCACCCATGGAATCCTATATCAACACGCAGATGTTTTCCTACATGAAACTGGGGTATGCCAGCGCATTGGCATGGGTCATGTTCATCGTGGTGATGGTGATCACACTGGCGGTTTTCCGTTCGGCGAAGTATTGGGTGCATTTCCCCGAGGAGGAAGATAATGTTGAATTCTAGAATGCAGGAGTTCCGGCGCCTTTTTAACGTCTCCACCCTGACCTTCCGGCTGTGGAATTTCACCGGCACGGCGCTGCTGAACCTGCTCCTCTGGGTCGCCGTCCTGGCCTACCTTTCGCCGCTCTCGTATATGGTCGCCACCGCGCTCAAGACCAGCGCGCAGCTCGGCGACAGCTCGGCTCCGATACTGCCTTCGAAAGCCATAACCTTCACGTATCAGGGAACAGAGTATTCGGTATACGAGGTTCCGACGGAGAATGGAGTCAAGCAGTGGGCGCTGGTGAATTACTTCCGCAAGTACAGCGAATTCATCGATCCGGCCAATCCGGATGCCGGCCTTATCCACTGGGAGGGTTCCTGGCGCAGCCTGGCGAAAGCCTACACGCCCTCGGTTACCTTTAACAATTTCGTCACGCTCTGGAATTCCATCGATTACCCGCTCCGCCTTCGGAATTCCCTGATCGTGGTCGGCCTGGCGGAACTCGGCGTGCTGTGCTCGTCGATCCTCGTGGCCTACGGATTTGCCCGCTTCCGCATCCCGGGCAGCAAGTATCTGTTCTTCCTGTGCATCGCCACAATCATGATCCCGGACAGCATCACCCTGGTTCCCAGCTTCGTAATCTACACCCGCGTCCTGAATTGGAACGGCAGCTTCCTGCCGCTGATCGTTCCGCAATTCTTCGGCAGCGCGATCTACATCTTCCTGCTGCGGCAGAACTTTAAAACCATTCCCCGCGAGATGGACGAGGCCGCGATGCTCGACGGCGCCGGCCCGCTGCGGACTCTGATCTCGATCATCCTGCCGCAGGCGGTCCCGGTCGTCGTCACTGTGGCGCTCCTGCAGTTCTTCAACATGTGGAACGAAATGCGCATGTCCTCCCTCTACCTGAGCGCCCGCCAGGACCTTTGGACGATGCCGTACACCGCCCAGGCGTTCATCACCTTCGGATTCACGGCGGAGATGCTGCAGGCCAGCGCTCTCATTCTGATCATCGTCCCGGTTGTGGTCCTGTTCGTGGCCCAGCGCTTCTTCATGCAGGATATGATCGTCACCGGAATAGAAAAGTGAGCCCTTATGACCAGAATAACCTTCCGCAACATCGTTCTGATCTGGCTGGCCTGGGTGTTGATCGTCATCGGTTTCCAGGGTCTTGCCACCGCCCGGTTCCAGCCGCAGTGGCCGGACCGCTCCCAGACCTGGACCGAAACGTACACCATGCCGGACGTCTACCAGGTGGGCCGGCCGTATCTGTTGGAACCCTTCATGAACAACCAGGTAGCCTGGGATTCGGAATATTACATCGGGATCGCCGTCGGCGGGTACGACGACCCGAAAATCCCGCATCTCACTCCCTTCGGGACTACCACCTTCGACTATCACGTTTTGGTCCAGGGAAACGAGTATTTCGGTGAGTCCACCTCGCTGGCGTATGCCTTCTTCCCGATGTACCCGTGGCTGATGTGGCTGTTTTCCATCCCGCTTTCCATCCTCGGGTTGAATGCCGTCGCGACGGCGACACTCGCGGGGGTGGTGGTCTCGGCGCTGGGTGCCTTGGGCGCCATGCTGGCTCTTTATGACATGACTCAGGATACCCTCGGCGACGACGGCGCGATGCGCGCGTTGTTTTACCTGATCATCTTCCCCACCGGATTCTTCCTCGTTCAGGTGTACACCGAGGGATTATTCGTCGGGCTGGCCTTCGGCTGCCTGGCGATGCTGCGGCGCCGCGGCTGGTACCTTGTCCCCGCGGCAATCCTCGGCGCGGCAGCCACGTTGACCAGAGCCGTGGGAGTGGCCTTGATCATCCCGATGGCAATTACCTGGTTCCGCACCGGCGACTGGCTCGACCTCGACCTGGAATGGAAGCAGATTTTCTATTTTTTCAAATCCCCCAACCGCAAGGTGCTGATCTCGTTCGGAAAGATGATCCTGGCCTTCGCGCCACTGATCGCCTTCCTGATCTGGAAATTATCCTGGCTCGGGATTAATTTCGATTTCGTCGAAGCGCGGTATTTCGGACGCGGATTCCTGGATTTCGGAACCGCTTTCTACCTCTGGTCGGACGCCTTCAAGAACCTATCCGCCGGGATCCCCGCCCGCGCGGCGTATTTCCTGACGGAGATCATCGGCCTGATCGTCGGCACGGTCGCCTGCATCGCCTGCCTGAAGCGCAAACCGGAAATCGCCTGGTTCAGCCTCGCTGTGTTGCTTATCTCCTGGGGCAGCGGACCGGCGCAAGGCATCCAGCGCTACATCCTCGGTGCGCCGGCGGTTTTCTACATGCTCGCCTATTGGGGCAGGAACCGCGTGTTTGACCGGGTGTGGACGATTTTCAGCACGCTGTTGATGGGCTTACTGGCGATGCTCTACGCGTTCAATATGTGGGTGGCGTAGGCAGGATACGGCAACTTCGAAAATCCTCGTTTACCGATATACCGGAAGTTGATTACTGTAAAATCGGATCCGCTCCAAGGAAGATAACCTTTTCGCCACAAAGACACCAAGACACTAAAATTTTCTCTTGTGCCTTGGTGTCTTTGTGGTTTTACTGAGAGTCTTAAATTCCAGAAACACGGAATAAAATCTATTCACCACGAAGACACCAAGACACTAAGAAATGAAG
>JBAVFZ010000034.1:0-11759 GCA_049684495.1 Anaerolineales bacterium
GCCATGAACTTCAGCTTCTTTCACGGTGCGGGAATTGTAATTTTCCATCCTTTCAGAAGAAGGTCATGGATTCCCGCTGCGATTACCCTCGCTTCGCAGTCATCCCGGCTTATAAATCAATAAACAAGCCGGGAAACTCCGCGAGGGCGGGCACGGGAATGACGAACAGCCGATGCCGACGGTTGTCCCGATTCTCCCTGCAGGTCGCGGGAGATGGGTCTGGCGAGATAATCTCCAGACCCGCCTACATCAAACGTAACTCTGGTACACCGGATCGTACATGTGCGAGCGTATGTGCGCATTTAAATCCGCCGGGCGCGGCTGGGAGGCCAGCCCCTGGCGATAGGCGGTGTCCGCCACGGAGGCGGCAATCGCCACGGAAACATCCCGGATCCGATCCAGCGGCGGATACAAGCTTCCGCGCACCCGGTCTTCGTCCGAGAGCTGCGCCGGGAGCGTGCGCGCCGCCGCCAGGAACATTTCGTCGGTCACGCGGGTGATGCCGAACGCGACAACGGCGAGCCCGACGCCCGGGAAGATATAGGCATTGTTGCCCTGGCCGGGCACGATCGTTTTGCCGTCAACGGTTAGCGGCGCGGACGGGCTGCCGGACGCGAAGAGCACCCGTCCGCCGGTGGCCGCGTATGCTTCTTCGGCGGTGCACTCCTGCTTGGAGGTTGGGTTGGATAGGGCGAAAACGATCGGGCGCCGGTTCAGGCGGGCCATCGCCTCGAGCACCGGACGGGTGAACATGCCGCGCTGCCCGGCGACGCCGATGAGCGCGGTCGGGCGCAGGGATTCGACCACCGCGAGCAGATCCGGGATGAACGGATGGTCGTGGGCGTATACCCGTTTATTCTCGTTGAGGTCGGTCCGACTCCGGACCACCAGCCCCTTGGAATCCAAAAACCAGCAGCGCCGCCGCGCCGCCTCCAGGGGAAGGCCTTCTTCGGCCATCGCAGCCGCGGTCAAATCCGCAATGCCGAGCGCGGCTTCGCCCGCGCCGAGAAACACGACCGTTTGCTCGGCCAGCTTTCCCCCCGTCGCGCCCAATGCCGAGAACAATCCCGCCAGGGCGACCGCGCCCGTGCCCTGGATATCGTCGTTGAACAGGCACAACCGGTTGCGGTAGGCGCGCAGCAGGCGGAAGGCGTTGGCGTTGCCGAAATCTTCCATCTGCACCAGCGCCTGCGGGTAGCGTGCCGTAACCGCGGCGATAAATTCCTCGAAGAGCTCGTCGTAGACGGCGCCGCGCACCCTGCGTTGCGGCAGGCCGATGTACAGGGGATCCGGAAGCAGAGTTTCATTCTCGGTGCCGACGTCCAAGGTGACCGGGAGGCACAGCGCGGGGTGAACACCGGCATTGGCGGTGTAAAGCGCCAGCTTGCCGACCGGAATGCCCATCCCGTTCGCGCCCAGGTCCCCCAGCCCGAGGATGCGTTCGCCGTCGGTGACCACGATCACGCGTACGTCATCCGACGGCCAATTCCCGAGGATTTGCGCAACCCGCCCGCGGTCGTTGGCCGAGATATAGAGCCCGCGCGCGCGGCGGAAGATGTGACCGTACTCCTGGCAGGCCTGCCCGACGGTCGGGGTGTAGATAATCGGCATCAGTTCTGCAAGATTATCGAGGACGACGCGGTAGAACAGGGTCTCGTTGCGGTCCAGAAGGCCCATCACGAAAATGTATTTTTCGAGATCGTTGGGTTTGCGGCGCAGGTTTTCCAGGACCCGCTGCTTCTGCTGATCCAGGGAACACACCCGGGGCGGAAGCAGGCCGCGCAAACCCAGCGCGTCGCGTTCCGCTTCGGTAAAGGCGGTGCCCTTGTTGCGGGTCGGATCGTGCTGCCAAATCATTCCCTGGGGATTTTTATTTGCGGAGGTCATGTTTATTTCACCTTCCCTTGCGGCGGAGATGAGCGGCGGACATTGCTTCGCGAAAGCATCGCCTGGTTTCCTTCATTTTACCCGAAACAAAAACGGGAGGAAGGGAAGGGTAGCGGAGTAATATACGGGGTGATTTCTCTGGAAAATTAATTGATCATTTATCGCTCTCTGCGGTTAATTGTTAACCGCAAAAGGAACATAAAGCACACATTATTTCTCTTAAAAAATCATGGTGTATCTTCACCAGAAATACCGGTTGTGATGTGATTAATGAGAGAATGGGATATCGCGGGACGATCGCCAAAACCGCTTACCAATAAACGATCCGATTGGGAATACAATGGCGTATGCCAGAACAAGCGCCGCTACCTTCCACGCCACATCGCCGCCGATCTGCTTCAGGATGGAGACGGCCGTATAATCAAAATTTAATGGTATCGGCGTCAGCACCAGCTGCTGCAGCAGCCCATAAAGCGCCCCCGCGGCGGTCCAGCGGATCGCGCCGCCGCGCCCGAAGTGTGATTCATCCAATCGGCAGATGATCAGGGATGCCAGCACTATACTTACGGCCAGAATCGCCGCGGCGATCAAGGCGGGGCCGGTTCCGGCGAAACCGCCGGTCACGACCGGATTGCGTTCCGCCGGAGGTATCCAATAATATCGAATTTCGCCCGCAATGAATGCGACGGTAACAGCAGGAATCACGAACAGGCACCCCATAACGATGGCACTGCGTTTGCTTTTTTTCGGCATTTCGCTCATTCCTTACGAAACGGAAGCCGGAGGACCCTTCTCATACCGGAGACGGCCTTGAGTACGATTATTTAAGACGCCTCACCCTATTTGGCTTTTAATTTTCACATCGTTGAACAATCTTTAACTG
The DNA here is from genome assembly GCA_049684495.1 of Anaerolineales bacterium. GTDB lineage: Bacteria > Chloroflexota > Anaerolineae > Anaerolineales > RBG-16-64-43 > JAFGKK01. Next base: position 2,771 of record JBAVFZ010000034.1, read on the forward strand.
GAACGGTGGCTGCCGTGGCGCATAAGACTACGTGGATCGGGCGGTGCGGGCCCTTCAGGTCGCAGAACTTTAGGGTTCCGGTATCAATGTAACGATCAAAACGCAGTTCTTCCCGCCGCGGAGGATGGAAGACTCGACCATGACGGATGCCGGTATCCCCAGCGATTGTTCGATATTTTCACGCAGATTGGCGGCGGAACATTCGCAGAGCGCGGGCGATTTGACCATGCCCAGACGCACCAGATCGCAACCACAGGCGCCGTATGTCGCCCGGACGGTGCGCTCATCCAATTTTTCAAATTTGGAACCGGTAAATCTTGCGGACAAATTCCGCCAAAACGAATCCGGATCCGGGCTTTTTTCCCTGACTTCACGGAACACCTGGATGGTATAGGACTGGGCGCAGGCCTTCCCGCATTCGGAGAGCACCTTCTCGCGGGACGGCGGATCCAATTCCTCGAGCCCGCGCGTAAATCCCGCGAACCAATAATCCAGGAATTCTTTCAATCCCTTGTCGATTTCTTCCATGGTCCGATATCCTTTTCAATTCCGGATACTCCCTGCCCGTGGAAAATTCGATTAATGGCGGGCGCGGGATCTACTCCGTCTGGCAGATTGATCGCCGTAATCCAACGCACATTTTAACCGGAATTCGGTTCCCGTCCACATTCGTTTTTACTCTGCAGGCAATTCCCGCATCAACAAGAAGTGGAGCCCGCCGCCGCCGGTTCAGAAATGGCTTCAGGCCTGCGCGCCGAGCACGGTCAGCATCATGACGGTCATTTCCACGCCGGCTAGAAACAGCATGATCCGTTTGCGGCGGCCGACCTGCCCTCGAACGATCCATAAGGGGAAAAACGTCAGCGGCGCGTAAACCATGATCGACAATGGAATTCCGAACAAGAGCCGCGGGAAAGACGTCAGCAGCGGATTCCCGGTGAACACCACCTCGATGATGAAGATCGCCGCCAGGGTGGCTGCGAACAAAAGCCCTTCCCCCCAATGAAATATAAAAATCAGAATCGAGAAGACCGCCGGATACCCGATATAGAAGACCAGAAGGGAGAATCCGAATTTTTCGAAGTAGGCCGGGCGAAACCCTCCTGCGGTCCCCCAGTCGACGATCACCCAAAGGAGGGCGCACAACAGAAAATATGTCCATGAGTCCGGAAAACGCCTTTGCCGTTCCACCGCGATTTTCTTGCTCCTCCGATTACCCCGCGCATGAGAGGACCGGCCCGCGAAGTTTCCGGCCGGGCCGGGCACGCCCCGATCAGTCGAACGGATCCTCCCCCTTCTCTTTGATAATAAGTCCCAACAATCCCGTGATTTGCAGCGCCTGCGCAGAGTCCACAATCACCCCGGAGAACTCCTCCGGCCCGGCCTGCACGCCGTCGATGGTCGACCCGCGAAGGTCGGCTCCGCGCATCCGGGCGCGCCGCAGGTCGGCCCGGGTCAAATCGCAATCCTCAAATACCGCTCCGGACACATCCGAATATTCGAACGACGCTTCCCTCAACGAGCAATGCAAAAAACGCACCGATCGCAATTTTGCCGACGCGAGGATGGCCCGTTCCAAATTACAGTCCTTGAATAACGCATCCTCTACCTCCGATTCCAGGAGTTGCGCACCGATGATCCGGCACCCCACAAATTCCACCCTCCGGAAACGCGCTTTCTCCCAGTCGATCCCGGACAGGTCGGAGGTTTCCAGCCGGCAATCCGTCATCCGGATTTTGGAGAGCCGGGAGGGCCCCAGAACGGCTTTCCGGAACAGCAGGGTGTCGAACACGGCGCGTGCCGCCGATTGACCGGCCAGATGGCACCCGGACAATTCCAGCGCCGCATATTCACCGTCGTCCTGAAGGGCGGATATGGAACCCGCGGGCAGGCGTTTCGGAAACCGCGGCGGGCGAGGTGTTGTGGACGGAGGAGTCTTCATGGCAATCCCAAGTTAGCCTCGTTGGTTCAAGCCCGGCAGGTTTCCTTTTTTCGGAAAATCCCCTTCGTCAATCGTCCGTAATTTTCGATGAATGGTACGCCGTGGAACGCCAATTACCGTCCGCCTGCTTTATGAAGACCCGCGTAAAACGGAACCGTTCATCGAACGGCTCCGATCCGGATTTTCCCACCTCGTGCAATTTTCCGGTCATGACCGCCGCGCCTCCATACACCCGGATGCGGACCTCATCCAAATCGATCGCTGAGAACACGACTTCGCGGTTTTCCAGCGCCGATGTCAATTGCGCCCGGGTGATAATCCTTCCCCGGGAAGTAATATAGTCGAAGTCGTCCGTCAATATTTCTTCCAGCGCCTGCCGGTTAAAATCGATATAGGCCTTGATGCGGATTTGTTCCATTTCCAGAAGGATTTTTTCTTCGTCGTTGTCCATCAGCTGATTCATATGCATCGCCACTCCGGATGGAAGATAATTGCCTGCGGGACGCCGCCGGCGGCCGGGGTTAAGGCGTTTGAACGGGCCGTATCCGGCGGATATTTTAGCCGACATTCCGGATCGTCGGGTAGGCCGGATACCTCGCGCGTTGGAAAGGCGCCAATTGGGGAACGGGCGGATGGAGATTATTAAAGGATAGCCGGACGAGACCGGCCATATCCGCTGCGCCCGGCGGGAACCCCTGCCGGTTTATACAGGCAGCACCAGAAAATATCCCGCAATCGCAACGGCCATTCCGATCAGGCTCGAATACAGGAGAATCTCAAGCGCCTTCAGCCGGTCTTTCCGCCTGAATTCCGCCTGCTCCACCGTGTCGGTTTTACCGACGTTCGGTCCGAAATTGAAAACCCCCATCACCCCGAACGCGGCGCAAAAATGCATCGCCGCCTGGAGAAAACCGACTGCGGACATCGTCGCCGGGATGAAGAGTGTCAGCCTCCACGGAGCGGGAACCCGGAAGAGAAAGAACAGGACCCAGAGGAGAATCGTCGCGCCCAACCCAATCCATCCGGACATCCGGCGCATCCGGATTTCGGCCGGTCCAATGTTGCACACCCCTGGAATGTATTCGGTTTTTTGCGCCATATGGATTTCTCCCAAGACCGGCGGCGTCCCGGAGGACTGCTCCTCAGGCGGCCAAACCGGATTCTTCTATCAATATTTTACTCGGGACATCGTATCCAAAGTATTAACATCCGATTATTCGGCCAGCAGGGGTTTGAGCGCCGCGGCCCAGGCCTGGATCGCCTTCCAATCCCGGATGTCGGTCGCCGGTTCGCTGCCGGCCATCCAATTGATCGGGAAGCGCAGATCCTTCGGGTCGAACTTGCCGCCGAAGAGTTCCAGCGCAACCGGCATTAACCAGGCGTACTCCGCCAGCGCTTTGTCGAGCCGGGTGCGCGAATCACGCCACTCCTCCGGATCATATGGGACATGGGTCGGGCCGAGCGCGAAAACCGCCACCGGCATTTCCGCAAGGACCTTGCGATGCCGCGCGAGGAATCGGCGCGCATCCGCATGCCAGCGGTACATGACCAGCGGCGCGCCCAGCACCACCGCGCGGTACGGGCCGAGGGCGCGCACTTCCCGGACCGGTTGCACAACCACCTCCCGCCCGCTCTTGCGCAGAGCATCCGCAATCGCTTCGGAAACGTCCCGGGGGAGCCGTAAACGGTTGCATATCCGACAAGGATGGATGCCGGCGTGGTTGCTCCTTTCATCGCGATTTTCACCGGGGCGCTTCGGATGGCAACTGTCCGGGAGGCGGCGCTGCATTAATGCCTCCCAGCCGGAGAAGCCCGCGCCCGACCAGGACGTACCAAATGATCAAAAGCAGCGCATTCGGAAGAACCACGAGCAGGACGATAATTTCCGAGGACGTCAGGGCTTGCCGGAGGTAATCGGCCAGCGAAAGCGCATGCGCAAAGATGCCGACCCAGGCGGTCGCCCGGCTGAAGGGCGCCGTCCGGAGCATTACGCTCGACGCGAGCAGCCCGGCCACAGAAAGCAGAAAGAGGCCCGGATTGAAACCGCCGACGGCGCGCTGGCCGGTGTTGGTCAGCATCGTCTGCCCCGCCGCGAGGAACACAGACTTTTCCGCATCGCCCGCCGCCGCCGCATGCTGGTTGCTGAGCGAAAGCATGGAAAATGGATTGTTGGTGGCAAGGAAGATCCCCACCCCGAGCAAGGCCAGGGTAATAACAATAGCCATCCGGCTTTCATCGAATTTTTTAAGGACGGCATAGACGGCGAGGAACGTCAAGGCGAACATCCCATACATCGGGATTTCCAATCCCCAAAAATCCAAAAGCCCGACGGCCGGATTGGCTTGGAACAAATCAAACCAGCCGCGGATCGGGCCGGGTTGCGGGAAGACGGCGAGCGCAACAACCTCGCCCAGCGTCAGCGCAGCCGCGGCCAGCGCCGCCGCGCCGCCGACGGCAAAAAGGCGCCGATAGGCGGAATCGGGAGTTGCGGAATTGGCGGCTTGGTTCATCATATTCGATCACCCTCCAATTATTTCGAGAGAATGGATTTCTTCAACCGGCCAGTAAATTAAATGCCATTACACAAACCGGCGCCACCCGCGCGAAGGCATTTATCAACAGACCGATCACGCCCGCTTTCCTATCGGCCTGCTTCCGGACGACGGCGGCCATTCCCAGACCCAGACCCGCCAGACCGATCGGGGGCGCGAGGCAAAGGAATGCGTACGCCGCGAACGTGATCCCATCGATGTATTCGCGAATCGAATACCGGAGCTGCCAGGAAAATTATATGCTCTCCATATTCAACAGCAGCATCGCCAGGGCGAAGGCAAGGACCGCCAATCCGCCAAGCGTGACGGATGCCTGTCCCAACTTGGATTTTTTATCGGAAACGGGCGCGGTGGAAGATTCGATTGGGGCAAACTGGAAGCCGCCGGCTTCGGACATGGCATCCTCCACCTCGCCCCCGACGGGGTGAGGAAGAACCTGATCGTGATGGAAATGCCCGGCTCCATTTTTCCCGGGAGGCGGTTTTCATTACGGGGCGAATATTTCCGCTTCGCGGATCTCGGCCGACGGCATCGGGTCGTTCCACACCAGGAATTTCACCGCCCGGCTGGAATTGACGCCCAGGACATGAAATTCCCCCCGCGGGTTGATCGCGTGGATGTAGACCTCGTCCAGGAAACCCGTCTTCAGTTCGGCCAGATCCCGCGCCGCTTCCGCCACCGCCTCCCGCAATCCGTATCCCAGCTTCATATGCGTCACTACGGTCCGGGCCGTTCCCGCGCGGATGGTCATTTCTCCAAGGCCGGTACAGGCGCAGGCTCCGTACCGGCTGTCCGCGTAACTCCCCGCGCCGATGATCGGGCTGTCCCCGAGCCGCCCCGGGTATTTCCACGCCCATCCGGAAGTGCTCACCGCCGTCGATAATCCGCCCCGTTTATCGACGCATAGGTAGACGGTCGTATCAAACGGCCGTTGGGGATCCCGGGAGACGCCCTTGATATCCAGAAGCCTGACATCGGGAAAGCGCTTTTTCTGTTCTTCGGTGAGGATTTGGTCAAGATGTTTTTTCCATGCCCGCACCGAAGTATCCGTCTCATTCTTATTTTTCTCCGCCCCGGTTTCCGCCGCAAACCGCTCCGCGCCCTCCCCCACCAGAATTTCATGATCCAGCCGCCGCATTACTTCATACGCGATCGCCACGGGATGCTTGAATCCGCGGACGGCTCCCACCGCCCCGGTCCGGCGGGTATTCCCGTCCATCACCGCCGCATCCAGTTGAAGTTCTCCGAGGATATTGGGCCAGGAGGATTGCCCGACGGAATGGATATCCAAATCCGCTTCCACCAGTTTGATCCCTTCGACGATGGCCGGCAGGCCGTCGGCGCCGGATTTCAACAACTCCACCGCCCGGGGGACGCCGGATCTTCCTTCATGGTTCGCGATCAGCAGCATGGACGCTTCCCTTCGCCAGCGAATCCGAACCCCGCCGTGAAATGCCCGCCGGGCATCCGCGCCGAGGCGGCCGCGCACAAGCATTTTATCCGAATTCCAAGCGGGGAAGAAAATGCGCCGCCGCATGCGGCCTCCGTGTTTACTATTGCTCCATTCCATTTCCTTTGAAATCAGTGCTCTCCATTTGCAATCCTATCCCACCTCCCCCCTTTCGCTCCGCTCAAGGGCATGCTATCCCCTCCTCCCTTCCCGTATCACGGGAAGGGAGGAGGGGGACAGCCCGAGCATGGCTCGGGCCGGGGGAGGAGAGATGGGATGGAAAATAATTCTCACTCCTCTTTTTATTATCACGGTAGATCCTTTTTATTCAACTCATTGCCGAGGCAATAGGATTTACTCCCTATAAAAAGGAAATCCCCTTCGCCATCGAAGAGGATTTTCAACCGTCCGTTTCCCTTCATGGCGCACCGGGCTGTCATCCCTTAACCGCGCCGGCCACCACGCCCTTGATAATGTACTGCTGGCACGTCAGATAGAAGATGACGATCGGGATGATCGCCAGGACCAGCATCGCCATCATCGCGCCCATATCGCGGCTGCCGTAGCCGCCCTGCAGGTACTGGACGGCGATCGGGATCGTTTTATAGCTGCTGCCGATCACGAGGTACGGCAGGAGATAATCGTTCCAGATCCACATGGTGTTCAGAATGGCGACGGTGATGCTGACCGGCTGAAGGATGGGCATGACAATCAAAAAGAACGTCTGGATCGGGGTGCAGCCGTCCATCGTCGCGGCTTCCTCGATTTCGAGCGGGATGCTTTTAACGAAACCGCTGTAGATAAAGACGGACAGCCCGGCGCCAAACCCGAGATACAGCACGATGATCCCGACCGGATTATCCAAACCGAGGAGGTTCGCCATTTTCGACATGGTGAACATCACCATCTGGAACGGGACGATCATCGAAAATACCAGCAGATAATACAGGAACGAACTGGCCCGGGATTTCACCCGGGTGATGCACCAGGCCGTCATCGCGGTAAACAGCACGATCGCGCCGACGGAGAAAACGGTGATGAATAGGGAATAACCGAAGGCCGAGATAAATCCGGTCTTCGCAATTCCGGAAATATAGTTTTCGATTCCCACAAAAGTCCGGCTGTCGGGCAGGGCGAACGGCGTGTCGGATATGAAAAACCGGCCCTTGAAGGAATTCATCAGGACGATGTAGATCGGGGCCAGGTAGAGAACAGCCAGGATCAGTAAAAAAACAAACGCGGCGCTTTCCCAAACGGGTCTCTTGATCTTCATCAGCGTTCCACCTCCCGGCTCCTGGAAAAATAAAGCTGCATCAGCACGATGGCGGCGACGAGGACGAAGAAGATCACGGCCTTCGCCTGCCCCACTCCCTCGTATCCGTTCCGGCCGTAAAATGTGGTGTAAATGTCGAGGGCCAGCATGGAGGATGCCCGGCCCGGCGCGCCCGCGGTGAGGGCCAGGTTCTGGTCGAAGAGTTTGAAGGAGTTGGTCACGGTCAGGAAGGTGCAGATGGTGACGGCCGGCATGACCATCGGGAGGATGATGCTGCGCAGCGCCTGCCATGCGTTGGCTCCGTCAATCTCGGCCGCTTCCATAAGCTCCGGCGGGACATTCTGGATCGCGGCGATGTAGATGATCATCATGTAACCCGCCATCTGCCAGTTCATCAGGACGACCAATCCCCAGAATCCGTAATCGGCGCTGTAGGTGATGTCCACGCCGAAGCGGATCAGCACGCCGTTGATCAACAACTGCCAGATGTACCCCAGGACGATGCCGCCGATGAGGTTGGGCATGAAGAACACGGTGCGGAAGAGATTCGTCCCCCGGATTTTCCGGGTAAGCATATAGGCGAACGCAAACGCAAAAAGGTTGATCAGCACGACGGAGACCACGGCGAACTTCGCGGTGAAGACCAGCGCGTTCAGGAAGTTGTTGTCTTCGGAAAACGCGCGGGCGTAGTTGCCCGCGCCCACCCAGTGCGAATCGGTCACCGTTGTGAATTCGGTAAAGGAAAGGTAAATGCCAAGCAGAAACGGGATTAAAAAGGAGATGACGAATGCGAAGATCGTCGGCAGGATGAAAAACAGATAATATTTTATCGGCATTTTTCGCACGGCAATTCTCCTGCGTTGCCAAGGTTTCGGCTGCCGGGGTTACCGCATCACCCCGCCCCGTTGAGGGGCGGGGTGATGCGGTAATGTGGCAAGGTCAGGCGCCCGCGGCTTTTTCGGTGGCCCAATCATCGATGAACAGCTGCTTCACATCCGGCCATGCCTTGGTGCCCTGCGCATACTCCAGGAGCGCGGCGCCGAAATTGTTCTTGAAGGTCTGGTTCGGGAACACGACGAAGTACCAGGCCACGTTGTACAGGCTCGTATCGCTCATATAGCGGATCACTTCCTTGGCCAGCGGGTCCGTCGGTTTCTCGTTTTCGGCGAACGTGTCGAACGGGGCGATGAACTTCAGATCGTTGGTGACGAAGGCCTTGCCCGTCGGGCTGCTGTACAGCCACCAGATGAAATCGGCCGCGAGTTTCTGCTTTGCCGATGAGGCCTTCGCATTAATGGCGAAGAAGTTCTCGGTGCCCACGTTGATCGACTGTTTTTCCTCGCTGTTAACGCCCGTGTAGATCGGCAGGAATTTCACGTCTTCGGCCTTGACCGTGTTGCCAGTCACGCCCGAGATCTGGCCCCAGGCCCAGTTGCCGTTCTGGACCATCGCGGATTTGCCCAGCGCGAACTCCGCCATGGAATCATCCACGCTCTTGCTGCCCAGCAGTTTGGGGTCGGTGGTGGAGTTGTTCAGGTATAGGTCGAAGATGTTCTTGAAATTGTCCGCGTACTTGAACTGGATCCGCGCGGTGGACGCGGGATTTTTCATATCGGTGTTGTTGTCGCGGAACTCGTAGTACACCGGGACATCGGCCAGGTGAGTCTGCCAGCGCCAGTCTTCGCCGGGCTTGAGCGAGGTGGAGGAGAACACGCCCTCGATTCCCAGCTCGGCCTTCTTGGCGGTCATGTCTTCCACGACGGCCTTAAGCG
>JBAVFZ010000035.1:0-3460 GCA_049684495.1 Anaerolineales bacterium
GATCGCAGGAGAGGGGGCAAGGGGGGTGAGGAGGCATGTCACAACCCTTTGGCCAGCGCATAATACATGTCGTTCCAGCGCAGTTCTTTTCGGAATTCGGACAGGGTCGTTTCCTTGCCGATCGTGAGGAATTCGATCCCGGCGATTTCGGCGAAATCCTCCAGGTGTTCCCGCGTCACCCCCTGGCTGAAGCCGGTATGGTGCGCGCCGCCGGCCGCGATCCACGCCCCGGCCGCGACCTTCAGATCCGGACGCGGGATCCACACCACCCGCGCCACCGGAAGTTTGCCCATCGGTTGATCGGGCGGGACCACGTCCACTTCGTTCACGACCATCCGGAAGCGGTTGCCCATATCCAGCAGCGTGGCATTGACCGCCGGCCCGCTTCCGACGTTGAAGACCAACCGCGCCGGATCCGCCTTGCCGCCGATGGAAAGCGGGTGCACTTCCAGCGAGGGTTTGGCGTCGGCAATCGACGCGCAGACTTCCAGCATGTGCGCGCCGAGGACTTTCATGCCGTTCCCGCCGAAATGGTAGGTGTAATCTTCCATGAAGGAAGTGCCGCCGGTGAGTCCGGCGCCCATCACCTTCATCGCCCGCACCAGCGCCGCGGTTTTCCAGTCGCCCTCCGCGCCAAATCCGTACCCGTCGGCCATCAGGCGCTGGACCGCCAGGCCGGGCAGCTGGACCAGGCCGGTGAGATCTTCGAATGTGGTGGTGAAGGCAATAAATCCGCCTTCCTTTAAGAAGGCGCGCATCCCGAGTTCGATCTTGGCCGCCTCGCGCAGCGCCGGGTTCTGCTTCCCTTCCTTGCGCAGCGCGGCGCCGACGGTATATTCATCCAGATACAAGCCGATCTGGGCGTCGATCTCCGCCGGCTTGACCGCCTCCACATACTTCACCAATTCCCCCACCCCGTACCCGTTGACAGAATACCCCAGGCGGATCTGCGCCTCGACCTTATCGCCTTCGGTGACGGCGACGTCGCGCATGTTGTCCCCGAACCGGGCGACCTTCCCGCCCTGCGCGTCGTGCCAGGCGCAGGCCGCGCGCGTCCAGGTTCCAACACCCGCCTGAACATCCTCGTCCTTCCAGTGGCCGACGACGATCTTGCGGTTCAGGCGCATCCGCGAACCAATGAAGCCGAATTCACGGTCGCCGTGGGCGGACTGGTTGAGATTCATAAAATCCATATCGATCTCGGACCAGGGCAACTCCTTGTTGTATTGGGTGTGCAGATGGAGGAAGGGTTTGCGCAGGGAGGAGAGCCCTGCGATCCACATCTTGGCGGGGGAGAAGGTGTGCATCCAAGTGATCACCCCGACGCACTTCGGCTCGCGGTCCGCCTGCTGGCAGACATCCCGGATGGCATCCGGGGTGGTGACGACCCCCTTGCATTCGACGCGGACGGGAATGCTGCGCGAGCGCGAAAGCGCCCCGGCCATTTCCTGCGAGTGCTCCGCCACCTTCCGGAGAACGGCATCACCGTACAAATGCTGGCTGCCGGTGACGAACCAGACTTCATATTCCTTTAGGTCGATCATCCTCAATCCTCACCTTCCATCATGCGCCTCTCCGGAGCCCGGGCCAGGCCGGGATTCCGCATCGCGCGCGGAACGGCAGCCCGGGGATTCGGGCTCCGCCGATTCTACTGGGATCCCCCTTACGTTGTGCGGGATAACCTGTGCGGAACGCGCACAGGGGAGCGTCCCGAATTTCCAATGCCCGGCTGAGCCCGTACGAACTTCACCCGCCTCGAAAGAGCGCGCCCCGGCCGGCGGATATTTCCCGCGCCCTTCGATTCAAATGCGGAGTGATGTCGACCGCGTAATTCGTGAAAAGACGTTGCCAGCCCGTTTCCACGGAATTACTTTTTCCAAGCGGAAGCGAAGCATCCAAGCGGAAAGCAGCACTTCGCACGCTGAAAGAAACCATTTTCTCCCGATATACCCCTCCGTTTTATGAGTTGGGCGGAATGGACCCGCCCGAACTGCCGCGGATGACCAATTCCGGTCGCAGCCAGATCGATTCCGATTTCACGGGCGGATCGTTCTCCTCCCGCCGGGCGGCGATCAATTGGCTGAGCAACCCCACCGCCTTACTGCCGAAATTCATCAGGTCCTGCCGGACGGTGGTCAGGGGCGGCCAGAAATACGCCGCTTCCGGAATGTCGTCGTACCCCACCATCGCCAGATCCTCCGGGATCCGGCGCCCGAGCCTGCGGCTGGTCTGGAGCACCCCCAACGCCATCTGGTCATTGCAGACGAAAACCGCGTCCATCTCCGGAAAACATTCCAGGAGGCTTTCGAGGCCGGTCGCCCCGCTGGAAGTGGACCAATTCCCCTCGGTGACCTGCCGGTCCTCGGCCTTCAGGCCGGCCGCGGTCATCGTCTCCCGCCAGCCCTGCAGGCGTTCGCGTGCGCTCCACCAAGTCAGCGGGCCGGTGATCACTCCGATTTTTTTATAGCCGCGCGAGAGGAGATGCTCCACGGCAAGCTGGCTGCCGTACCGGCCGTCGACGTTCACGACCGATACATTCCGCCGCGGACGGGTTTCGAGGAAGACCACCGGAACGGGGATGTGTTCCTGCTCGAGCCAGCCCAGGTTCCCGCCGATTTCCTGGGTCGCCCAGATGATGCCATCCACCTGACGGGAGAGGAAACCGTCGATCACCGGCTGGACATCGTCGTTTTCGGGTTGATGCAGAAGGCTGAGGTTGAGGGAATATCCGGCTTCGTTCGCGCCCAGTTCGATTCCGATAAGGGTCCGGCTGGGGCCGTAATAATCGATGCCGCTGGCAACCACGCCGATCGTGTAACTTCTACGCTGGGTCAGGCTGCGGGCGATGACGTTCGGACGGTAACCGAGTTTGTCTATGGCGTCCTGGACGCGTTGGCGGGTGTCGGGGAGGACCCCGGGGGTATTGTTAACAACTCGCGATACCGTCTGGGTGGATACCCCGGCGGATTTGGCCACATGCTTGACCGTTACTCGGTTGGTCGACCGGATCCGCATGCTTTTTCCTTCGCCAAAACACCAAATTTTGTCTGAAATATCCATATTACCGATAATGTTAGCGCTAACATTGTAAATTATGAAGGGATTATGTCAAATTAAAGTATTGAGGAGATTTACTTGGAGTATCTTGTTTGATTTCAATGCCGGATTTTTAATTTGCATGGCAATGTTAAGAAAATCCGGGAATTTCGAAGCTGGTTTTCCAACTGCTTTATCCAAAACAATGGGTGTTAAACTTTTTAAAAATTCAATCTCGTATCTCCTCAGGCTTGGAAAAGCGTACACGGATTACCCCGTTCGCATATACCGCTCACGGGGCGGGCACGGAGAAGAGCCGATTACACAGATTCTTAAAAAAAAATAATTCGGTGTTTCGGTGTACACGAAAGAGAAATCAGGCTGAGTAAATACATTTTTTTTGAACAGTTGGGAAAGAGATGCC
>JBAVFZ010000036.1:0-4308 GCA_049684495.1 Anaerolineales bacterium
GCGACGCGCCAAGTAATAACTAAACGCCGCCACCCCGCCGCCCAGGATCACCAACAAGATGATTCGAAAAGCCCACATGCCTCCTCCTCATTCACTGGAATTTTTTCCCGCTTTCCTATCTTTTACCCGTCCTAACCCCCTACCCCATCCCCCATCCCCCTTCCCATAATGGGAAGGGGGAAGGGGGATGGGGAAACGCATACCTACAATATTAATTATCTTCTCGGGGTAGGGGGTTAGGTCAGCGGCTTTTGGAACTCCACCAGATACATGAAGCCGTTCCAAACCTCCGACACCTTGATCTCCCGCATCTCCGGCGGGATCAAATCGACCGGTGCGTTCACCTTCCTTTTATCCGCTCCCACGCTGCGGGAAAACCCGGGCGCGGCTTTGTCGTATGCGCGCACGCCTTTTTCCGTTTCGTCGGCGATCAGAATCCGCGCGCCGGGCTTGGCGACCCGGATCATCTCCTCGATCGCTTTGCGCTTGTCGTTGAAGAAGTTGATGCCGCCGATATGAAAAACGGACTCAAAGGAACAATCGCGGTAGGGGAGCGTTTCTCCGTTCCCCAGGTACAGCTCGACCGGCCAGCCTTTGGCAAGCATGTAGGAGCGGCAGCGCTCCAATTGGCCGAGGGAAATATCCAGCCCATGGATTTCCCCGACGTCTTTGCGTTCCCGCAGGTACGGCAAATTGACTCCTGGCCCGATTGAAATCTCCAGCACGCGCCCGCCGCGGGGTTCCAGCCGGTCGAGGATCTCCTTCCGCGCCCGGCGCTCGTTCATGCCGATGAACAGAAACAGGATCGGCGATAAGGGCCGGTAAAACCAGGACATCCAGTCGTACATTGCCGCGAAGCGCCGGTTGAGCCCGGTCAGCGATTTGGGTTCGAGGAAAAGAACAATTCCATCCCGGATGGGAAAATCCTTCCGGCAATATTCACAATGCAGGAAATATCCTTTGGCGCCGGTTTTGGTTTTTGGGGATGAAACGGTCTTCAGGGTGAGTTTGGCGCGACAATCGGGGCACGCCAGCAGTTCGAGCGTTCCCGGCCACAGGCCCTCGATCTTTTCGAAATTCAACGTATAGACCAGAAAGTTACCGAACCGGGCGCGCAGACGGAACCCCGCCGCCTCGGCCTTTTGGATGGTTTCGCCCGCGAAGGGGTAATCCGGATCGGAAAATTCCTCGGTGATTGAGAGAACGCCGCCCGGCCGCAGAACGCGGTGCAGTTCCGCAAGCGCGCGGTTTTGATCCGCGATTTCCCCAAGTACGCCAACCAGAAAAGCGCGGTCGATGCTGGAATCCGTTAGCGGCAGTTCATACGCGCCGGCCACTCGGGTTTCCGCATTGGTGATATTCGCGGCGAGCAGCCGGGCCTCCGCCTTGGCGATCATCGCCGCCTGGATATCGATGGCGATCAGCCGCCCTTCGGGGCCGGCGCGGCGCGCCGCATTCACGGAGAAGGCGCCGGGGCCTGGACCCAGTTCGAGAACGCGGTCACCGGGTTTAATTCCGACCCGCTCGACGGCCGGCTGCATATACCGTTTTCGGAAATCACTCGTGAAATACCAAGAAAAGGACGGCGGGCACGCGGCCGTTTGGCCGCGCGCGTGGGCGATCCGGGCGGTAATTTTTAATCCAATCTCGAATAAAAGGATAAACGCCAGGAGTATCCCAAGCGCCCATAAAATTACAGTCCCCATTCCGCCTCCAATTCCACTTATTACCGGGTCTTTTCGCAGCGGATTCCGGTCTTCATCCGCAAGATGCCAATCTGCCACCCGCCGGGAATACTTTTATTACTGAATATATGTTCAGATATTATTATATTTGCCTGTTCCCGTCAAGCGCGGATTTCTGCGTCGAAGAGCGGGGGGCCGGTTGTTTTCGCATTTCGCATAGGCTTAAGACCGAGGCGGTCTTAAGACCGCCTCGGTCTTAAGCCTATTTCTGGCAAAGGCCGGGGTTCCCCAAATCGTGCAGTGAGCATGTATCCTTGACCATCGGCTTATGACGGAATAATATTGAAGCTCTTTGCGCATATTGGAGTGGAATCGTCGGTAATTCTGACTAGGGTTTCCAATCTGAAAAAAAGGACACTCCACAGGGAAATGCCCCAACCAAACGAGTTGACAATCCGCCCTTTCCAAGCGGAAGATCAAGCCGCGGCCAAAAACCTGATCCTCGACGGATTGCGCGAGCGCTGGAAGAATCTGGATCCCTCTAAAAACCCGGATCTGGACGACATTGCCGCCTCGTATTCCGGCGGACGGTTCCGGGTGGCGGTGCTCGGCGGCCGGATCGTCGGGACCGGCGCGCTTGTCCCGCGCGCGGAGGGTGAAATGGAAGTCCGCCGGATGTCCGTCCGGCGCGATCTGCGCCGGCGCGGGATCGGCGGCGCGATCCTCCGCCGGCTGATCGAGGACGCATGCGCCTCCGGCTGCCGGAGGATCATCCTCGAGACCACCTCGGACTGGAAAGACGCCGTTGCGTTTTATCAGAAGCGCGGTTTTTGCATCACACACCGTCAGGGAGGAGATACGTACTTCCTTTTAGAGCTCAATCCCGGCTCCGCATCTGTGGTATAACCGCTGGGGAAAGCGGCCTCGAAGGAAACCCGGAATGGCGTTTCATCGCATCGTCGTCAAGCTCGGCACGTCCACCCTGACGGCCGGCACCCCGCACCTCTCCATGCCCCACATGGTCGAGATCGCGCGCCAACTGGCCGCGCTGCGCGCCAAGGGGACCGGCATCATCCTGGTCACCTCCGGCGCGATGGCGGCCGGCCGCGAACGGCTCGGGTTTCCCTCGCTCCCCAAGGGGCTGCCCGCCAAACAAATGCTCGCCGCGATCGGCCAACCCCGCCTGATGGCGCTCTACGATCAGGTCTTCGGGATGTACAACCTCACCCTCGCGCAAATCCTGCTCACCCGCGCCGACCTGGCCGACCGCCGCCGCTACCTCAACTCCCGCAACACTCTCACCGCGCTCCTGGATCACGGCGCCGTTCCGGTCATCAACGAAAACGACACCGTCGCCACCGAGGAGATCCGCGTCGGCGATAACGACAACCTCTCGGCGCTGGTGGCCAACCTGATTGATGCGGACCTGCTCCTGCTGCTCACCGACCAGATCGGCCTCTACACCGCCGATCCGCGCTCCGATCCGGATGCGATCCTGGTCAACGAAGTCAGCGAACCGGAAATCCCGGAAGCGCTGTGGAAGGCCGCCGGCGGCACGGATAGCGGGCTGGGAACCGGGGGCATGCTGACCAAGCTCCAGGCGGCGGATCTGGCGCGGCGGTCAGGGACGACGGTGATCATCGCCTCGGGGGAAACGCCGGACGTGCTTCTGCGCGCCGCCGCCGGAGAAACGGTCGGCACCCGTTTCCTTCCAGTGGCGACCTCCGTGGAAAGCCGCAAGCGTTACATCCTGTCCGGCGGGCGCGCTTCCGGTGCCGTGCGGATCGACCCCGGCGCGGTCCAGGCGCTTGCCCGCGGCAGCTCGCTCCTCCCGGTGGGGGTCAAATCCGCGGAAGGAACCTTCGAACGCGGCGATTCAATCCGTGTCCTGGATCCTTCGGGCAAGGAAATCGCCCGCGGCATCGCCAACTACGGCTCGAACGAACTGGCGCGCATCATCGGACGCCGGTCCGAGGAAATTGAAAGCCTGCTTGGCTTCAACTTCGGAGATGAAGTGATCCACAGGAACGATCTGGTGATATTGTAAGATTCCTTCGAAAATAATCAGAGGGCATTCCAGTTAAACGCATGAATCCAGAACGATTTAATAAAAGTACGTCGGGGCGCATCGTCCAAACGATATACGGCGGCAAGGCATTTAAAGCATTTCTTCCCAACCCACTGCCACCGGACATTCCCAAAGACAAAGAAACATGGCTCGCGCTGTCCGAAGCGGACCGTTCCCTCGGTGAACTTGCCGGATTGGGGCGATCACTGGTTAATCCAAATTTATTAATGCGTCCGTTTATTCGCCGCGAAGCCGTCCTTTCCTCACGGATCGAAGGCACGGAAGCGGGAATTGCGACACTTTTCAATTACGAAGCCCGCCAACTTTCCATGTTCACCGAAACGGTAAAACCCAGAGAGTCAGACGTACGCGAGGTTATGAACTACGTCCATGCCCTAGAATACGGCATCGAAAGGTTGCATTCGCTTCCGGTAAGCCTTCGCCTTATCTGCGAGCTGCATGAGCGGCTTCTGGAAGGCGTTCGCGGCGGAAGGGCAAAGCCCGGGGAATTCCGCCAGGACCAAAATTGGATCGGTCCCTCGGGTTGCACATTGG
>JBAVFZ010000037.1:0-3242 GCA_049684495.1 Anaerolineales bacterium
CCGGAACTTGTCAATCATTTTGATACAACTCCCGACGGATATTACTGTACCAACACAGGTTCCAAATGGCTCAATAATGCTCCTTTCTCCGGGGATTGATAAGCGGTCATATCTTTAGGTGGATTAATCCAAACAGCCCTCGGCAAAAACGGGGGGTGTGGTTCGCCCCTCACAAAACGCTCCGGATGAACCCGGTAGAAGTCCGCCATCACACCCTGCCGTTCCTCCCAACGTTCCTCTCCCAAGCCATGATGGATCACCGCCGGCTGCATCAAACCGATCCCGGAATGGTAATGCTCATGGTTGTACCAGCGGAAGAATCCCCGCGCCCAACAACGGGCATCCTCAACGCTTCCAAAATGCAACGGGTAGTCCGGCCGGTACTTCATCGTCTTGAACTGCGCTTCCGAATACGGATTGTCGTCGGAGATACGCGGCCGCGAATAACTCGGGCGGACGTTTAGATCCTCCATCTTCTCCAGCAGCGTTTTCGCCGTCATCGCATCGCCCCGATCCGCGTGCAGGACCAGCTGATGGGGTTTCACCATCTGCTGTTCGCAAGTCCTCTCTACCAGCACCCTCGCCAGGTCGCCCGTTTCCCGTTCCGCCACCATCCAGCCCACCACGTACCGGCTGTACATATCCAGCACCGTATACAAGTAGAAACAATCTCCCCGGTATGGCCCCAGCAGCTTTGTGATATCCCAAGTCCACACCTGATTTGGACCGGTCGCCCTCAGCACCGGTTTAGGATAGTTCGGATGCCGTAGTTGGTTTCGACGCTCACGAACCAGCCTGTTTTCTCGAAGAATCCGGTATTGGGTGGAGATCGAGCACAGATATTTTCCCCGGTCCAGTAAAGAGGCATACACCTGCGGAACCGCAAGGTTCTGATACTCCGGTGAGATCAACACGGTCAGCACCCTGTTTTTCTCTTCCTGGGTTAGCGCCCGCGGATGAGGTTGGCGCGGTCGTCGCTCCTTTGCGCAGGCTGGCGCGGAAGCCGCCCGCCGCCGGTACCACAAGCTGCGCGGTAGACTTAGCCCGAACAGGATCTTCGAGAGGCTCACTCTTGGGATGACTTCTTGGACGAGCGGGAAGAGATCCATTCGTCGACTTCGGGGATCGGGTTCACCCCAAGCAATTGACAAAGCTTTTTTTGGGTGTCGAGGATGATTTCGGCTTGTTCTAGCCGCTTCTCCGTCCGCGCTAGTTGCTTCCGTAACTTTTCATTTTCCGCTTCAAATGGATTTGGTTTGCGTCCTCGACGCCGCGGCGCCAACGCCTTCAGCTGGTCATCTTCCCTTTCCCGGCGCCATGCGCCCAGGTGGGAGGAAAACAATCCCTCCCGGCGGAGCACTGCCCCAACGTCGCCCGGCTTGCACTGATCGGTTTCCTGGAGGATTTTGAGCTTGTATTCGGCTGTGAATTTCCTGCGTGTCGGTTTCACTGCGATCTCCGTCGATACTACCGGGAAGACTCCCGGTCGTTCTAGTTCCGTTGTAGAATCCGGTCTGATCATGCTCTCTGCTCCTCGTTATACACTAATTTCGGAGGGGGAGTTGTATCAAACAGTATAGACAATTAGGGGTCTGCACAGCCGGCCAAGCGGCTCAACCGCAGGCCGTTGGGCGGAAAGAATTCAACGTATATGTGGAGGAAAAATGGGATATGTAGAGGATAACCTTCTACCGGACGAAAATATATTACTAAAAGCAAAAGTCCATTGGTTCATTTTTGTGTATCCCATAATCTTTCTTGCTTTTGGTCTACTTTACGCCTTGATAACGCATGTAAGTTCTCCGACCGGGAATGACACCCTATTAACTTCATTATTATGCATTTGGTCGTGGCCAATAATTGGAATAATTTTCATCATTTTAGGGACTCTTGTCTATCTAACAACTGAATTTGCGCTTACAAACAAACGAATAATTGCTAAAAAAGGAATACTAAATCAACATTCTCTCGAGATAGTTATTAATAAAATTGAAAGTATTTCGGTAAATAGAACTATTATGGGAAGGATATTTAATTATGGCAATATTATAGTAATTGGCTCTGGCGGTACCAGACAAATATTTAAAAATATTGCTAAGCCTATGGAGCTGCGTCACAGAATTAATATCGAGGTAGCTAATAGTAAATAATTAAATTCGCCCAACCCGCGGTTGGAACCGACCTGGCCTTCGGCCAGGAGGTAAGGCGCATAGCGTCTTCGATGGCGCTTATTGTATACTGAACCTATGAGTGCACAGCCGGCCAGGCGGCTCAACCGCAGGACGTTGGGCTCTAAAACCAATTTGCGCGGAATAATTAAGCCCTGTATAATCCAAATAAGTGATTGGAAAAATTAAACTGAGAATAATGCTAGGTGAAGGGATTAGATAGAGAATATTCCTACTAGACCTCCAAGAGGGGTTATAGATGTAATAAATGAAATCCTAGGAGATATTCCGGGAATAAGGTCCGGTTATCCACTAGTCGGGCGTTTGGTCGAATAACGAATGTAATTCAGGAGGAAATAATGCCGCATTTTATCACATGGTTACATTTATCAGATTTACATACCTCTAAACCTAAAAATGGTTGGAGAATGAATAAAATATTGCGGTTATTACCACTTGATTTGGCATATTTAGAAAAAGAACACTCATTAAAGCCCGATTTTATTTGTTTTACCGGGGATTGTGCAATGGGAATAAATAAGGGTGACCAGGATAAAATAATGGATAAACAATTTAAAGATGCTGCGTTATTTCTTGACATAATTAGAAAAACCTATAGAAAGGAAATTCCGAAATCTAGAGTCTTTATTGTCCCTGGTAATCATGATGTAAACCGTAATAAATCGGGTGATGATCAATCAAGATATTTAGATGAGGCGAAGGTTGATGACATTAATAAATTAATGGCAAATAACGATTATCAATGGAGTAGACAGATGGATAGAATAAAACAATATCAATTATTCTTAAAGGCAGAAGGTTATCATCATTTACTTGATGATCAAGATGTTGATCATGGAATATATACGTTATCGGTTGAATTATTCCCATCTTTTAAGGTGGCAATAAGTGGGTTTAATACTGTATGGTCATCATCAAAGGATAAAGAAAAGGGGAGAATTTGGATAGGCGCGGAATATCAGGTAGGAAATATAGCTAAAGGGGAGATAAAAGGAGACTTACGAATTGCTCTATGCCATCATCCATTTGGGTGGTTAGTTGAAGAAGAAGAAC
>JBAVFZ010000038.1:0-9500 GCA_049684495.1 Anaerolineales bacterium
GCTCGATGAACTAACCAAGTACGATATGGTGTTCGTCCCCACCGCCGATTTCATGGATCCGAAGGAACAGGAAAAACTCCTCGGGTTTGCGGACCGCGGCGGGCATCTGGTCTTCGGACCGGCGCTGCCGACGCTCGATGAAGGAATGAACCCGGCGTCGGTTTTCGGCGGCTTCGTCCAGGCGCCCGGCACCCAGGCCCGCGAATCGGGGAAGGTTACTTACCTGCCGTCGTTCGACCTGGCCAAGGATCTGATCACCCCGGATATGCCGAACGTCGTCCTGCTCGATAATCCCAATCTCCGCCTGACGATTCGCGGCGGGTCGACCATCCTGGTGTACTTGGCCAATCCGACCAATGCGCCGCAGCGCTCGCTGATGATTTCATCCTGGCCGTTGCGCGGGGCGTGGAACGCCCCGGGCGAGACACAAGCCGGATCGGTGACGACCGAGGTGGCCCCGTTTTCCGTGCAGGTATGGGAGGTTCTGAAATGATCGCCCGCGATGTGGAAATCACCGACCTGCGCCCCGAGGCCTGGAATAACCTGATATCCCTTATCGAAACCTCGCGGACCGCCGACGTCCGGCCCATTTATCCCAATCAGCTCTCGATCCTGCATCACGGCGGGAAGGTGCTGCGGGTGTATGCCCCGGCAGGCTTCCGGGTTCCGGCGATCGAGCAGGTTGACGACCCGCAGGAACTGGCCAAGAAGCTGTACTATCAACTCCCCGGTTTGGACAGCGTCCAGATATTGGAGAAAGACAGCCTGGTCCTTTTCTCGGACCGCGCCCAGCGCGCGGACTGGATCTCCAACGACCTCGAAGATTTCTTATTCAAGGCATACTTGCTCGCCGAGCAGGATCCCGCCGGTCTGGCCTTCTTCCCGCCATTCAGCTGGAAATGGAACGGCTTCCCGCTGGATTCCATCCGCGCCTGGTTCGGATCCGGTCCGGATCCAAGCGCGTATTTTTTGGGGATCACCCGGGATTCCGCGCCGTGGACGACGCTCATCCTGCGCGTGGTGGAGAAAAAGATACGGCTGATCACCACGATCGATTTTCTGGCGCGGTTCGATGTTCCCGTCGCGGGCCTGCCGTCGAGCCCGAGGGATCTCGCCGCCATTTGCGAAGCGATCCACGCCCACGTCGCCCCGATCCGGGCGGCGCTCATCTGCGACACCATGACGTTTGCCCGGTTGCTCGCGTCGGAGGATAAGCGCCGGGATCTGACGCTGGCCATGGCCGACGGCTCCGCATCTTCCTTCGGGATCACGGAATAAAAATCCGTCCCGTGTTTATTCACGGGACGGATTTTTTATTTAATATGGGTCGTCATTCCCGCGCCTGCCCTCGCGTAGCGGGGGTGTTCTCAGCGGGAATCCAGGGATTGGCAGGAGTGGATGCCCGCCCCCGCTTCGCAACCATCCCCGCTCATGGAGCAAGAACAAGCGGGGATGCTTCGCGAGGGCAGGCTACGAGCACGCGGGCATGACGATCACTCGGTTGTTCTACCGGTCTTTACAGGCAGAACCCTGGTGGCGAAAAAGGTTTTCCCTCACCGTCGAATCAGGATCAATACCCCCGCGGCGATGGCGATGACCGCCATCACGACGCCCATCCCCGTAAAGCTCAGGTTCAGAATGGTGATCAGGCCGGTGGCAATCAGCCAGATCGCGAGCAAAAGAAATCCCAAATCCCTGCCTCTCATGTTTTCCTCCTTGGAAAATTATTGGTGCGGATTATAGCATCTCGAAAATGAATTCCGATGGATCCGCAGAATCGAACGAAGGCATTTATATAGGATCGAATCGGTCGTTGAGGTGAATTTTTTTTAACCACGCCGGTTTATTTCGATAGCGCCATTTTTTTACTGCCGGGAGTATGAGTCTCCCCGGGAAAAAAGCAGGGGCGGCCAATCCTGGGCCGCCCCTTGGAGAGAGAGTCTCGCGTGCTGGGAAAGGCGGCCTTACACGCCTGTTAAGACCGCCCCGAGTTGCCAATGTCCCGCATCAAAAACCGCGCCGATGCGTTTAGCCCTTCAACGCGCCGGCCAGCAGGCCGCGCAGGAAGTAGCGGCTGAGTAGGATGTACACCACCAGCGTCGGCAGCGCCGCGATCAAGGCGCCCGCCATTTGCACGTTCCACTCCACGACGTAACTGCCCGCCAGGTTGTTGAGCGCGACGGTCATTACCCGCGCGGAGGCGGTGTTGGCGAAGGTCGCGGCGAAGAGGAATTCATTCCAGATCGATGTGAATTGCCAGATCATGACCACAACGAAAGCCGGGATGGAGAGCGGGAACAGCACCAGCCGGTAGATGCTGAAGAACCCGCCGCCGTCGATCTTCGCCGCCTCCACCAGCTCGTCCGGGATGGACATGTAGTAATTCCGGAAGATGAGGGTACAGATGGGAATGCCGTATATCGTATGGATGAGGATCAATCCGCCGATGGTGCCGTAGGCGGGGATGTAATCCGCCAGGAGCGGCGGGATCCAGGCGAGAATTCCGGGAAATTGCCAGGAGAGGATTCCTTGCACCCATCCGCCGGCCACGGAGCGCGTCCACACCTGCAGCAGCGAGACCAGCGGGATCAGCACACTCTGATACGGGATGAACATCCCGAACAGAAGGAAGGGCAGCAGCGCGTTCGATCCGCGGAACTTCCATTTGGTGAGGATGTATCCGTTGATCGAGCCGATAAAGGTCGAGAAGACCGTGGCCGGGATGACCAACTTGACGCTGTTCCAGAAATTGCCCGATAGCCCGGTGGTGCTGGTCTCGGCCGAACCCTGCCAGGCCGCGCGGAAGGAATCCAGGGACAGGCTTCTGGGCAGATTCCACATCGTCGCCAGGTTCACTTCCACATAGCTCTTCAGGCTGGTGACCACCAGGACGTAGACCGGAAGCAGGAAAAACGCCGCCGCCACGATCAAGACACCATAAATGGCAATTCGGGAGGCCATCCGCGTGACGGTCATGTCTTCATCCCCTGGCGCACGCTATTAACGATGTATGGGATCACGATGATCGACGCCAGGATCAACATGATGATGGCGATCGCCGCGCCGCGCGAGAAGTTGTTACCGCGAAACACCGTGTCGAACATGTAATAGGCCGGCACGTCGGTCGAAAACCCCGGCCCGGGGCCGGTCATGGAGGAGATCAGATCGAATATTTTCAACGATTGGTGGCCGAGGATGACCAGGGCGCTGATGGATACCGGCTGCAGGAGCGGGAGGACGATGAAGCGGAAGATCTGCCACTCGTTCGCGCCGTCCACCCGGGCGGCTTCGCGCAGTTCCTCCGAAATGCTGCGCAATCCGGCCAGGTAAAGCGCCATGGTGTATCCGGCCATCTGCCACACGGCCGCGATGACGACCGCTTTGATTCCAATGTTGGGATCGGTATACCATCCGTTTTTCAGGAAGCCCAGCCCGATCTGCTCCAGAAGTAAATTCACCCCGGTGGCGCCGCCCTGGGCGGTGCCGGGGCTGAGCACCCAGCGCCAGACCACTCCGGTGACGATCAGCGAAACCGCGTACGGGGAGAGGAAAATATTGCGAAACAGCGCCTCCGCCCGGATTTTCCGGTCGAGGAGCACGGCCAGCAGCAAACCCGAGCCGATGCAAGATACCAGGAACAGGACCGTGAAGACCAGCGTGTTCTGGATGTCCTTCTGAAAACGCTCGTCGCTCACGATCAGGCGGATGTAGTTGTCCAGCCCGGCGAACGAAACGTAGGGAGGGAAGATCGTCCAGGAATCCGGAAGGGGGGCGACGGAGCGCAGGGGCAACATGTCGTTCCATTTAATCAGCGAAGCCCAGCCGCTCCAGCCGATGAAGGCGTACACGAAGACGCCGACGGCGAGAACGGATGGCGTGATTAACAGAATGGCGATGATCCGGTCCCGGTCCAGGTGATGACTCGACAAGGAACACCTCCCAAAAACCCACAAACGGGGCAGCTTGGTGTCTCGCTGCCCCGTTTGTGGCAGTGTTGCACTACTTGCAGATACCGGCGTCCACGCAAGCCTGGGCCAGCTTGGCTTGCATTGCGGCCGTGTCCTGGCTGCTCAGGAAGAGGGCTACCGCGTCATTGAAGGCGGTCTTCCAGCCGTCCTTGGCCGCCGCACCGTGCACGACGGAAGGCAGGATGGTGTCCACTTTCCAATCGGCGGCTGCCGACTGCAGATAGGCGTCGAAGGCGCTGTAATCGCAATCGGTGCGCGCGCAGATCGAGCCCTTCTTGAGGCTGAAGGCCTGTTGGCCTTCCTTCGATCCGATCACGGCAAACCAGCGCTTCGCGCCGTCGGGATTCTTGGCGCCCTTGGGCAGGCCGAAGGAATCGGAGAGCGCGAGATACAGGCCCTTGGTTCCGGGCGGGGGCGCCCAGCCGTAATCCGAGAACTTTTTATTGATATATTCGCCGTCGGTCCAGTCGCCCATGATGGTCATCGCGGCCTTGCCGTCGATGACGTACTGGTTGGCCTGATCCCAGCTGAGGGAGGAGTGATCGGTGTTGACGTACGAGAACATCATCTTGTAGTTCTCGATCGCCTGGGTCACTTCCGGGCCGTTCCAGTCGGTCGTGCCGTTCCACAGGCCCAGCCACTTTTCCGCGCCGACCGAGCCGAGGAGCACGTCCTCGAACAGGTGGGCCGCGCCGAAGGTGCCGTTGGAGCCGAGGGCCAGGGGGATGATCCCTGCCGCCTGCAGCGTCTTGGCGGCGGCTTCCCAGCCGGCGAAGGTCGCCAGATCGTCCGGGTTGATGCCGTTGGCGGCCAGGACGGTTTTGTTGTACCAAAGAACATTGGAGCGATGGATGTTCACCGGGATCGACCACTGATGGCCGTTGTAGGTAACGGCGTCCAGAACGCCTTGGGGGAAGGCGTTGTTAAGGCCGTTCGCCTTGTAGATGTCATCCATCGGTTCCATCAGGTTGGCGGTGACGTAGGTGTCGATCAACTCGTGGCCCATGTGGATCTGGAAAGAATCCGGAGGGTCGCCGCCGAGCATGCGGGTTTTTAATACGGCCTGGGCGTTGGTTCCGGCTCCGCCGGCGGTCGTCGTATTGACGATTTCCCACCCGGGATTGTCGGCGTTGAATTTGTCGATCAGCGCCTGCAAGCCCGCGGCTTCACTGCCGGAAGTCCACCAGGAGAAGATCTCCACCTTGGTGTTTTTTGGCGTGGCGGCCTGGCAGCCCGGGAGCACCAACGCGATAATAGTCAGGGCGCATAGCACTAACAACATTCTGCGTCGAGATTGTGACATGTTCCTTCCTCCTTGATATTTGGAATAACATTGAGCGGTTGCTGGCTGATCATTACACAGAGTCGCCGTACCACCTCCTTTCAGCACAGGGATCCAGAAGGCAACGGGAAACCGATTAACCGCGAAAAAACAGATATTTTGAAGTGATATAATAACCGCAGGAAAAGTGTAGCACTCGTCCCGATACCCGGAACTCCCCTATCGCTCCCGAATTGGTCCATGGACCCGGAAAACACAGGCATTTCTCTCGATATTCTGATCGAATGGGTCCATGAAGCGTTTGGACATTTGTACGACACGCACGAACTCCAGGAAACCCCGCTTACCCGCTATCTGGCGGGACAGATCCCCGATCCGCTTCTCCGCAGCCAGGAAGTCCGGCGGATGTTGCTGGAATCGATCCATTCCATCCGCCCCGAACCGGGCGTGCCGTCTCAATCCTCGGATTGGCGTTCCTACCGGATCATGGAGTTGCGCTACATCAAAGGGCTCAGCCCCACGGAAGCCATGGACCAGTTGGCGGTCGGCAAATCCCAGTTCTTCCGCGAACAGGCCCGGGCGCTAAAGCAGGTCGCCCAGGTGTTATGGGAGCAGACTCGGCCCGATTCGGAGTCCGCTTCCGAGTCCACCAGCCGCGCGACCCTCGCCCACTCCGAGGCCGATCGCCTGCTCCAAAGCGCCAACTGGGAACCGGTCGATCTGGACCGGTTGATCGAGGAACTCCTCCCGCTGGTGGAACCGCTTGCCAAGGTAAAGCAGGTGACGCTTCGCTTCCTGGATATCGGAGGGATCCGGTTGCCGCGGGCGGACCGGGTCATCCTCCGGCAGGCAGTTTTAAATATCATCACCTTCGCGATGGATTTCGCCGCCGGGGAGGAGCTCAATATCCGGGGATTTCAATCCACGCACAGCCGGGGCATTACCATTTCGGCGCAGCGGACGGGAAGTGAAGCCAGCCCACGCACGGGCGTGGGGTTGGAGGTCGTGCGGCGGTTGATCGGCGAGATGGGTGGGGAGATGAACGTGGAAGACCAGCAGCCGCGCGAGTGGACGGCGCGCCTGTCCTGGCATACGACCCAGCCGCGCATCCTTTTGGTGGTCGACGACAATCAGGGATTCGCGGACCTGTTCCGCCGGTACCTCGCGGTCCACCGCTGGGAAGTGATCGGCGCGGCAGACGGGGAAGCCGCCTTTGCGGAAATCGGGCGGAAGCGGCCGACGGTCATCATCCTGGATGTCATGATGCCGCGCCAGGACGGGTGGGAAGTCCTGATGCGCTTGAAATCGCGAGAGGAGTCGCGCAACATCCCGGTAATCGTCTGTTCCGTGCTCTCGGAACCGCAGTTGGCGGCCTCGCTTGGGGCGCAGGCCTACCTTACCAAGCCGGTCACCCAGCAGGCGCTGCTTCAGGCGCTGACTCCCTGGAAGGCGGAAGAATCCGTCCCGGCGCCAGCACGCGCAGAATCCCCTCTACGATCTGAAGCGCCTCCGACGTAAGGAACCCGCCGGGATTGAAGATCTCCAGGGGGCCGGTCTCGGGACTCGGCGCCCGGACCGGGAAACCCGAAGATACCAGGATCACCGCCGTCTTTTCCGCGCCCTCACCCGCGTATTTTTTCCACTCCATGCCGGGCAGCGCGTCGCTGAGGATCAACAGATCCGGATGCGCCGCCCCCATCAGACGTTCCACTTCCTCCCCGTGATATGCTTCCAAAATCTGATCGTCCTCGAATTGCCCGCGCAGCATCCGGCGGAATAATCGGGCCAGGTCGGGGTCTTCATCGGCGATCAGCACCCTGCGGACGGTTCCCTTCAGCCGTTCGACCGAGGTCAGGAGTTCCGCGGCGGATACCGGCTTGATCAGCAGGTCCGACGCCCCGAGGGCGATCGCCTCGCGATGCTCGTTGGGCAGGGGGCAATAGAGGATCGGAACTTCGCAGGCGCCCGGAAAATCGCCCACCGGCCGATCGGTCAGGATCGCATCGGCGCGGCTTTCCATCGCCAGTGCGATCCCTTCCTCCAAGTCGGCGACGCGCGCAATCCGGTATTCCGGCAGGTAGCGGTGGATCAGCCCCGCCCGGTGCGGGTCGTCGCTGACCACGATCAGGATCCGCTCCAGGACGTAGGCGGGCGCCGGTGGCGCCCCCGAACTATCCATCCGGGCGGTTTTCGGCACCCGCGTCTGGACGCAGGGCAGGCTGAACCAGAAGGTCGTTCCGCCTTCCGGCGGACTCTCCACGCCCATCTGCCCGCGGTGCAGTTCGACGAACTTCTTGCTGATCGGAAGCCCCAGACCCGTACCGCTGTGCCATGTGGAAATCGGCTGTTCGGTCGTGCGAAAGGCCTCAAATACCTTGGGCAGATCCTGTGCCGGGATCCCCTTTCCGGTATCCGTAACGGTTACGCGCACGTTCTCCCCCTCGCGCGCCATCGCCACGCGAATCCAGCCCCGTTCCGTGAAGCGCGCCGCATTCACCAGAAGATTAAGCATAACCTGGCGGATCCGCAGCGGGTCGATCCACAGCGCCGGGATCTCCGGCGATGCCTCGATCCGCAATTCCAACCCCTTGGTCTGGATGTAATCCGTCACCATCGCGGCCGTCTCGGAAACCAGCGCCACCAGGTCGACGTCCGCCCGGTTGAGGATGATCTTGCCCACTTCGATCCGCGAAAGGTCGAGGATGTCGTCTACCAGCGCCAGGAGGTGCTGGGCGCTTTGGAAGATCGAATGCAGGTCGCTCCGGTACGGGCCGGGAAGCGGCCTGCGGTCGTACGATTCCGGCGAGGTCAGCATCATCTCGCTGAATCCCACGATCAAATTGAGCGGTGTGCGTAATTCATGGCTGATGTTGGTTACGAACTCGGTCTTGAAGCGTTCGGCCTCCTCGGCCGCGCTCCAGGCCGCCGCCAGCGCGGCGTTGGCCCGTTCCAGCCGGTAGTAGGCGAGGTCGAGGTCCTTCAACACCTGGACCATCTGGCCCCGGTGGCGGCGGGCTTCCTCCATGTTCTGTTGCGCCTGATCGAAATGATAAGTCGACCAGGAAACGACCGTAAACATCGAGCGGATGGAAGACCATCCGAGCAGCGCGCCCAGCGCCCCGCCCGCCGCGAGGTACAGGAAATACAAACCGGGATTGCCGGAAAGGGGGGTGTGCGGCGAGAGGAAGAAGTACGAGCCGAGGACCGCCGCTTCGGTGAACAGCGCGGCCCGCCAGCCGACGGTAACGGCCGAGAGCATCGGTAGGAAGGCTAGCAGCAGGACGATTTCCGGTATCGGAAAATACCAGACGGCCAGCCCGATCGATGTGAGCAAACCGGCGATGAGTATGAAGTGGGAAATTCCGATCGAGCGGTTCAGGAGGAGATACGAGGCGGCGCAGGAAAAGAGGGCGATCCCCATCACCAGCCAGAAATGCCAGGAAAACGGCGACGTGATGACCACGGCGAAGAAGGCGGCCAGGCAGACGGCCAGAATCGAGAAGAGGATCGAGCGTCCCGTCGAGCGTTGCAGGTCTTCCACCATTGCGGAAAACCCCGGGTTCGTCTTCTGCTGGGGGCTATGAATTTGCCACATGAGGGATCCTTTCCCGTCAATACCTTGCATGGATGACGGTCAACAAAATGCTCTACATCACCAGGGAGCCTGTCCCCCGGCTAAACCCGCCGGGGGGATCAAGCCTGCGTGCTCTTAGCCTGCCCTCGCGGAGCATCCCCGCTCGTTTTTGCATCATGAGCGGGGATGGTTGCGAAGCGGGGGCGGGCATCCAGCCTTCGATCGTCATGCCGGAGTGTACTTATCCGGCATCCATGGATCTGTTTCTATATCCGAGGACGATCGGCATGAATCCAGGCTGGATACCTACCATGATGATGATCAATTATCATGATACAACAAATCGATTGCGGCATTATTCTCTGGGCTGCAGCCCGGTTATTTTTTTCTCCCTCAGCGTAAGCGTATAGAAAATCGCTGTTAAAGCCTATAAATCAACAACGGAATTGATTAGGGCAGTATATTAAAAGTCTGCAATCGCCTGCTTGAGGCAGTTGTCTCCATTATGGATTGATTAAACCTTTTCTAGCTACTATTAAAAAAAGTTGTAACATGCAATGAACTGACCCCCATTGATATGAATTTGTTTGACAATTCTTGCATTTCCAATATAATCTCACCTAGTCTTAGGATTCTCTTTTCAATAAATGACAATAATCGTTGGGGTGTTAGTTTC
>JBAVFZ010000039.1:0-16314 GCA_049684495.1 Anaerolineales bacterium
GGAATGTCCTGAGCGGAGCGAAGGACAAGGGGAGGCGGGATGGGATGGATCACATGATACCTACTCCACCGGTGGAACCTTTTCATTCTACTCACTGCCGAAGGCAGTGGTTTTGAAACCCAATAACCAGCACCTAGGTTGAGAAAGACTCATTTTTTCTTATCCACCAGCCCGTCAAACTTCAACCCACTCGATCCCTCTCCTCGCCCGGTTTGTTTCTGGGCACCAAACCACGTGAAGACCTTTCCGCCGATCCAGCGCGTCCGTTGATAGGCCTGACGAACAACCGAACCTGCCCTTGGCACTTCTTCTTCGTGGAGGAGGTAGGCATGCGGGAGATTGGTGGACACGAGCGTGGTCCGAGGTCTGATTTTTTCGGGGGGATCCGGATTTCCGTCCAGAAATCTGGGTAGCGCGGCGCGCTGCAACTGGATTTCCCGGACATCGCCATCCACGTGGCTGGGTATGAATGGGATCCAATTTTCCGGGACCGTATTCATGACCTGGTAGCGGATGGGCGCCAGAAACTCGGGCGGTGCGACCGGAATGCGGATGAGATGTTGCAGATAGTTGTGGTATTCACGCGCCGAATCTGAACCGGGTTTGGTCGTCCCGGACGAAAGCAGGATGCGCTGCTCAATAGCCCACACCATGTTGGCCACCTCATCCCGGATGAGCGATATCTCCTCGATGGCGGGACTCTCCTGCACTTTCGTGGAAGTCGGCAGCAACACCAGGCGCGAGGGTGGTGTTTGCCGCTCGGAAACCGATGTGCCAAGCGTAAAGAGACTCCATTTTTCCCATGAAGTGCCGGGTTGCTCGCGCACGGGTTCCACCCAGAAACGTTCTCCGAAAACGCTGGAAACGGCAATCCCCTTCACTTCGGCCACACACCCGATGGGCAATGTATAGGGAAGGACAAACCAGTCGTTCGCATACACCAGGCCAAACTCCATCAGGAGCAGTTTGCCCAAATCCGTAGTGTCCGGCTGGATTTGGCCAAAGTTCGTCCGGCGGTCTTCAAAAGCCCACCACCGTGTATCCGGCATCCCCTCGAAAATGATCGAGGAGGGCAGGAAGGTGTGGGTATGCCTGGCCAAAGCCGGAGCCGGCGGGACCGTCGCGCCCAGGTGGGCCTGATCCGGGCGCCGTTCGAGCGCGTACCAATCCAGATTTCCCTGGTCGTACGCTTCCGCCCGCATTACGAGGTCGTGATCGGATTCCGACGCGTTCAGGTTGGGAGCGGAAACACCAAATTGATATTCCAGCCGGTCCGGGAGCCAGGCATCCTCACCTTCTCCCGTGGGCTGCTGGATCAACTCCTTAAACCACCTTAGGAGTTTATCCGCGAGTGCCGTGAGCTTGACCTCATCCGACGAGGCGGCGCCCACTCCGTCATAGGCATGGTGGGCGGGATTGGCCAGGTATTCGAGGAAGGCAATCCCATCCATCATGCGTCCGGCGGCCGCGCTCGCGGCGCGCCAGGCTTCCGGATGCGCACAGACTACGGCATCCGTCTTGAGATTGGGGTCTGGTGCATGCACCGGATATAACGTTCGATAGATCAAATGATAATCGGCGGAAAGACCGCCCAGTCTTGCCGCTTCGCGCGCCAGGAGCTTCAACCAATAGCGGCCGACAACCAGGCGCAAGTCCAGGGAGAGGTTTTGTCCGCCGATGCGAAGGGGAAGAGGCCGGCGCTCCGCCCGGGCTTCGAGCGGCTCCGCCAGGCTCAGCGGATTAACAGTCCCCCGCCCCGCCTGGTATGCATTGATGGCGGAGACATCGATGCATACTCGCGCGAGAACCGGCGACCCCGCATCATCACCTTCGAACTCCCCCATCTGCCACTGCCGTGACAGCATCCAAATAGCATCCCGGATTTCCGCCCGCAAGGCACGGTCGAAATTATGCGTCCGCGGCCGCCCCTCAAGGCGGTTCCAGCGGGTGATTGCGGGCTCCGCCCGCGCGGCAATCGATTCTCGCATATTTTGAACAATCTGTATTTCAGCCATACCGGGTCACTCCCTAGCCATGCGTTTGTAGATTTTCTTATTCTGAAGCAGATTATTGGAGATGGAAATCTCCGGGAACGTATAGGCGGAGACGCTGGCGGGTAAAAACGTGCTATAGGCAGAGGCATCGAGATGCACCGGTTCCACCGCGCGGCGTTTGGCCGAATCGAGCGTATCCTGGACGGCCGCCAGCAGATCCTCCCACATCCACGTTCCCCCCTGTGCCGGCGACATCGCCAGCAGCCAGGCCTGGGGCGGCTCCGCGTTGGGCCGGTCGTAATGGAAAGCAATCCCGGTGGTTTCCTCGGCATTCGGTATGACTTCCGTCCATTCGTCCATCAGCAGGCCGCAGACGGGTTTCGAAGCGTCAAAGGGTTCCGCAAAGTGGGCGGTATACAGCAAACGATCGCTGTTGATCTTGGTTCCATCCGGCATTTCCAACGCGAGCCAGGGCTCGCTGGCGTCAAACGGCAGCTGGAGCGGGATCAGGTCGCCGGGATCATCGGCGCCGAACGCTTCCCCGAGCAGAACGACATTTTCCCAGTGGTGCATCTTCTCCCGCACGCGCGCAACTCCGTGCAGCCAGTCATCCACCGGGAAATCCCTGCCTGCCGTGTCGGTCAGGAAGCGGGTTAAAGCCCCGGTTGTGGAATGCTTCCAGGCATTGGCGCACTCGTCCGCCGCCGATGCAGGCAGCGCGATTTGCGGGACAAGGGAAAAATCATCCCCAAAGAGCAGTTTTCCCGCCTCCTGTAATTTCTTTACTTTTCCAATGGCATCCGCCGTATCGTGTTCCGCAAGCAACGCATCCACCTTGCCGATGCGTTTGATCAAGTCTTCCTTTACTATCGAAACGGCATCGACCAATTTCGCCCGGAAGCGGATAAGTTCCTGTTCTTCATCGGCGAGATCGAAGGGACTGGGATCGAAGCTCGCGAGCGCCGGCCGGCTGCCGGCCGTGAGCTGATCCTGGATATCCGCGAACAGCTGGTTAAGTGTCGGACGGCCGGCGGCCTCAATTTGCGCGAGTTGGTTCCGTTTGGCGAGAAAGGCAATTCTTGCGGCGTCCAAGTCCAATCGGTAGCCTGCCGAAGAGACCGGCGCCGGCTTGGTGACATTCGATCGGACAAGAATTTCAGCCGACTGCAGGATGGAGA
The DNA here is from genome assembly GCA_049684495.1 of Anaerolineales bacterium. Lineage (GTDB taxonomy): Bacteria > Chloroflexota > Anaerolineae > Anaerolineales > RBG-16-64-43 > JAFGKK01. The sequence goes on from JBAVFZ010000039.1 coordinate 3,173, forward strand.
TCCTGTCTTGTTCCGGAATCGCGGGAACATGCGCGTCGTAATCCAAAAGGATTGCATCAAAGCGCGTGAGATGGTCATCCCAGATTCGGATTCGATCGGTGACTTTCGCGACAAGCCGTGAATACAATCGGGCACGCCATTCAAATGCGAATCCCGTCCCGGTTTGCGGCAGCCGGTAGGCGGCAAGCGTCCCAAAGACACCGGCGAATTGCGCGATACCGGCATCGATGGTGGTGGCGGGATTCTGCAGCGCGGTTTTCAGGGCATCCAAACCGGGCAGTTTGAAAGTAAAGAGATCATCCCGAGGGGATTGGATGACGGCTCTCGGTAACGTGATCGCGGCCTGTTCCTCCCGGGCTGCGTCGTTCTGGCGCATCAGATCTGCGGGCTGGAGCGGCCGCGCAGACGCGATCAACACATGCAGGCTGCCCAGGAGAGCGCGCAGCTCGAACCAGGTGATTTTTCCAGCGATACGATCGGTGTGGAGGATTCGAATTTCTTTATCCATACGCGGGGTGGCGGTTTCGTGAATCCACTTTATGATCCTGTCATCCAGATCCGACCAGGACTGCTCCTCCCCTTTCCCGGCCATAAACACCAGATCGATCGGCTGCAACCCCAGATGCTCCTGGCTCACGAAAGACGTCTCCACGCTGTTTGTCAACCGGCTGGTGAATGTCACGTTGCATCCAACCACCGTGGGCGCCGGAAGGCGTCCTGTCAACCAGGCGTTGAGGGCCGGTTCGGCCTTCGCCAGCGGCGAAAGCAGGATTGAGGGAAATGGATTGGCGACAGGATTCGGAGAGAGATGAATTGCGGTCCGCAGGGTGAGCGCGGTCCCGGTCCGCGGCGTGCGAATGACATCCGGTTCGGGCGGATACGCGCCTTTGGAAAAGGCGTCCAACGTCCCTGCGGAGCGGTCGTAGTTGCCAAGCACCGCCTGGTGCACGCCTTCGGCCAGCACCAGATCGGCCACGGCATCATTGATATCGCGCAGGAAGGCAACGGCGTTCGTGATCGCCGTTTCCTGGTCCGCCGGGCGGCCGGGAAGCGCGGAAACTCCGAAGGGATAAGAGGTCCTCCCGCTGCTCTCCACCTGTTCGACCAATTTGCGGCCGTCGACGACATTCATCGCGGCGATGGACTCACGGGCCTCTTCGTCGTGGATTTGGGTGGCGGTGATTTGATTTGCCGCGAGGGGGAATGCCCGCCGCAGATGATAGATCAGGTCATGGACCTGGAGTGGGCCATGATCATGGACGAAGCGTTCAAACTGGTAACCCAGCAACGCGCCCAGGGATTGCCCCGCCCGCATGCCCTCCAGGATGCCCAGCGCCAAGCGCACCCGGCGCGAAGTCAGATTCACCGCCAACCGCCCTTCGTTCGCAATATACCCGTTGCGCAGGACCGCCGCGGTGGTGGCATGGTTGAGTGACGGCGCGTGAATCAATCCTCCGCTCGTGCTGTCGCGCAACAGCGGGACCGACTCGTGTTTATTGATCACATCGCCCAGATCCTGCGGCAGTCCGGCGGGGGTAAGTACTTTCCCCCCGGGCCGCAGAGGCTCGAGCCATCCATAAGCCCCGAGGAACAGACCGGTCGGTCCGCCGCGAGTCACAGCGCCTGCCGTGGAGCCGGCTGCGGGGCGGGCGATTCCCTGGGGGCGATTGCCGAGACGCCAGGCCAGCAACCCAGTCTTCCAGGCATCCAACCGGTAGCTGACCGTGTCGATATGTTCGGCGAAGAGGCGTTCGAGCCGCGCGGTGGGCAGGCGGGATAACATCCGCATGGCCTCAATTTGCTCCTGCAGATCCGGATCCAGGGCGGGCAGGTTTTTGGCGATATAGTCGCCGAGGATCATGGCCGGTGAGCCGGTGATTTTTTCAGCCGTCCGGTAGAGCGGCATATACCGGCTTTCGCTCGCTCCTTTTTGCCCGCTGATATGCACGAACGCCGGCTCGATCGAGAGGCTTTGTGCGTTCTCCACCAGACCGGCATCCGCAAGCAGTTGGGCTCCCACGGCATGAAAACCGAGCTGCAAAGCATTTCGCAGGAGGAGATAGAGCAGCGCGGAAGGAGCCTGTCCCCCATCGAATCCCTCTTCCCTCTGAATTCGTTCAATGCCAACCGTCGCCGCGTCATGGAGCCACTCGATGTAGTTCCGAGCCCCTGCATAGTTACGGACAGGATCGGTTTCCGAGAGCGGCCGGTCGTCCACCAACGGACCATCCAGCGGAGTCTGCCGGGCTTTGTAGATTTTGTTTAACAAATCCGGGATCGCATCTCCCGTATAGCCATAACTGCGCAAGAGCATGAGCGGCACAACCGGAGGAAACTCCGCCACCAGCGCTTGTGCGCTCGGGTAATCGATCAGCGCCATCTCGAGAAACTTATGATCGATGCTTTCGGCCTGCAACGGGTAGTATTCCACCGAGCCGGGATGCAGCCCCAGCACGTCCAGTAAAACCTGGTGGGGATCGCCGCCCTCTTTGCCGATGTAATTCACCCGCTCGACAAACGCGGTCCAATCGGCTTCCGCCTTCATAAGAATGCCATGGAGTTTGCCGGCGAATTCCGCTTCCGGTGAACCCTGGAACCATTTGATCCGTCCGAAGGCGGTGGTGGGGAGGATGCCATAGGGCTGCCGGCCGATGCGCAGAACGGGGAGTGGTCCGCGTCCGCTGATCTGGCGGGTAAAGAACAGGCGTGTGTCGGCAATATCCCGGGGCGAGAAGACCGGAGCCAGCAAAGTCTTCATCATGTAACCGACCGTCCCCGGCCAGAGTGCAATCTGCATCGCGCGCGCCTCGCGTTGATCGAAGCCGCCGGCATGCGGGATTTGCTGGACTAACTCGTCCCGCAAACCCAAAAGATCGGCCAGCCATTGTCCATCGGCCCGCTGGAGCGGATCCGGCGTACGGGTATAGGACGGTGATCGGCGGAAGAAGCGGTCGAAGGATGCATCCGGGTCTTCCCGGAAGGAATACCCGGCCCCCTCCTTTTCGGTATTGTTGGTGGGCGTCCCCTGCGGAAGAATTTCCAATCCGGTCCGGCTGCGCAGGTGGTGTTCCAATAATTCTTCCACATGAGCAAGGCCCTCGGCCGCAGAATCTCCCAGCCGCACGCCGAGCACGACCACCCGGTCAAACCCGTCGCGGGCCTGTTCGGGCGTGAGATTGATTCGCAGCGCCATGCCCACGGAAATCGCGCGCTCAAAATCGAACATCCAGGCCAGATCATCCGGGATCTGGAGCGTGTCATCCTGCGGCCGGAGTTGCTGATCCGGCGGGGCGTTGGGATCGGGTCCGGCGATGAGCGGCGTGCTTACCGTCCGCCCAATTCCCAGAAGCGTTTGTACTTGATTGCGGAATCCGACCAGGACAAAGCGATCCGGGAGCAGCGCGGTGCGTGGCGCGCTGGACCAGGAGCTGCGCCGCGTCGGCAGACTCTCGGCCGGAGCGAGCTGCAGTACGGCCACCGCAACGCGCGTGGTGATGTATGTTTTTCCACCCGTCGGCGCATCTCCAAGATTCACGGGTCTGGAATGGTCGGCAATCTCCCGAGCCGGATCCGCGCCAAGGGCGAGTTCGAGATCGGCATAGGCAGCCTGTATTTCGGTCGCGTCGCCCCCCGCCCTCCATACTTTCTCCCAATAGGTTGCGGCTTCCGCAGGAAGAGGTCCCGGCGCCGGAATGATCAGGAGAATGTCCGTCGGATCGGACTTGGATGGCTTTTCCGAAGGGTTAAGCGGCAGGTATGTTCGCACGATCCAGCTTGCGCGGCCGGATCCATAAGCCGCCACCAAATTGCGCCAGGCGGCTCGCTCGAGGGTTTCATTGCCATCCGCCCGCCAGATCGCCGACCAGAATATTCGCCCATCCGCAATTTCGTGGCCGGTCAGAGTCTCCTCAAAAGAATCGATCAGACAAGAATCCGGAAACACTCGTACCCATAATTGCGGGGTTCCACCGCCATCCGTCTTGAACCGGGTCTCGAGGCGCAACGGAAAAAGCAGGACGGGCACATCCGCGGGCCAGCGTCCGAGTTCCCTGCGCGGATCGGTGAAGGTCTCGAATTCCGAATGCAGTCGTTCCACGTCCGCGCGCAGGGATGCCACCTGGTCCCCGGCTTGGAGCGCCTGCGCCTGGGCGGCGCGGCCCTCCGCTTCCAGTCGCCGGCGTTGATCTTGTGCCCCTGCCTTCTCCGAACGGGCGAATTGCGAAAGGGCATCTTCGGCCTGCTTGGCGGCCTCACCGGCCAGCAAGGCGTCTTTGCGTTTTTGTTCGAGCTCCCGGCGTTTAGCCGCCAGGATGTCACGCAGCTGGATAAAATCCGTCATAGGTCACTCGGTATCCTTGAGCAATTCGGTCGCGTGTACGGCCATCAAGACCGGGGTTTGGAAGAGGATGTAGGCCAACTCCGCGGCCTGGGTATCCGCCCGCCATTGGAAGCGGCGGTCGTCGTCATACTGCGGTTTAGCCTCACTCGTACTCCCCGGATCGGTGAGTGCGACCGTCCGCTGGCCGGGCTGCAGGAATGCGCCCGGGGTATATGTCGTCATCACATCCGTCCAAGCCAGATCGTTCCAGGTATGGAATGTCGCCTGGGGTGAGGCTTGCGGAATGTCGAGGCCGAAACGCGGCTCGCCCGGCCGCTCTTTGATGACGAAAAACCAGCCCGGATCTTCTTCGCCGGCGACGATCTGGCCCCCGCGCGCTTGTCCGACCGTCAGGTCAAATCCGAAGAAGTAAATATCCGGATCGACCTTGGCTTCGTAGAGCGGCGTCTTGACAAGCGTCCTGGGCGGATTGGATTCTTCGGCAGTCGAAAGGGGCGCCAGCTTCCGCGGCTTTGTTTTGTCGATGGCGCCCCCGCCGGTCCGCTCCCAGGCGGCCCGATGGGCATAGATAACCGCGGTCGGGTACTTCTTTAATAGTTCACCCCGGACCACCATCACCGCGTCCTCCTCCTGGGCGCTTTCGGCTTGCCGGTTATTATGCTTTCCAAGCCCCGTATCGGTTCCCCACCGATGCAGTTTCGTGATGTCATAAAGCCGTTCGCGGAGCGTTTCCGGATCGACCCCGGCCGCGGGCAGGAATCCGCGCACATCCCAGAATTGCCGGAAGTAGCTTCCGCGCTGATCGGTGGGGAATTCGCGCCAAAGCAGTTCGCGCGAGAATTCGTGGTTGAGTCCAACCATGTAGGCTTCAATGAACTTGCGGTTGGTTTCCACCAGGGTGATGCTGTTGTTCTCGATCTTTTGAACGTTGGGCAGGAACAGTTCGCTGGAGGCGTGATAGAGGGGTTCGTACATCGGCAGGTCGATCACCGGGTACACCATGACCTCGCCGAATGTATCCGCCATCTGCGCGCGAATGCGATCGGGAATTTGAATGGCGGCAAAGATGCGGTTGGTTATGGTAATGCCCGGCTGCAGACTCTGCAGTGCCGCGACGGCAATGAACGGCAGGTCCAGCCCGGCCCGGACTGGAATATCGATTGCCCGTTCCGCTTCGTCGATCGCGTACAGACCGCGCAACGATTCCTTATATCGAACCGCCTCCGGGCTGTCCGTCGACCCGAGGACCGGCACCGGGACGGACTTGGGAGAGCCGACGGCGAAATTCGGGCTGGCCGGCAGCCGGCGGACACTGTCCGGCGTGAGGCCGTCCGAATGCAATGCATCCGCGGCGCGCGCCTGGCGCAGTGCGGGAACCAGACGCCGGATCAGGTAAACCGCCAGCGCCGCCAGCGCGGTGCCGACGGCCGCAATCGCCGCGGTACTTGCGCCGAACCCCCTCAGGATTAAAACCGGCAGCAGTGCCAGCAGAAGGAGCAGATAGCGCAGCCAGGTGAAACGCTCAAGCGCTTGCTGCAATCCGTGCGGGAGGAACCACGGTCTCAATTTTTCAGAGAGCTTTTCTTCTGTGGGCAGGGTCGCCGAAACGGTTTTCGGCGGCGCCGCCGAGACCTGCTCGCGGTTCACCCGATCCAATAAATTGGCGCGGCTGTGCCGGGGCGTGAACCCCACCCGCCGGCTTATCCGGCCGCGCGGCCGCAGAGCCTGGCGCATGACTTTGGAAGTAAGCGCGTTGGGCAGCGTGCTCGTCTTGATCCGCTCACGGACGGTCAGACCCTTCAGGAGAATGCGGCTCTGGACCGGCGCCGCGATGGCCAGGAATTGTTCCGGTGCACGCGCCTGCAAAGCGGTCATCTCGCGCGCATGCCAGACTTTGGAGGCCGCCTTCGCCATGTATCCGTAGCGAATTCTGCGGTTGCCCTCGAGGACAGTCCCGACCTGCTGCCAGGCAGCCTCCATATAGGCTTCCTGGTTCGTCTGCACCACGCTTGTCCCGATGCCGGCCGTGACCCGATGGCGGGGATCGAGGTTCATCTCTTGCACCCACCGCTCCCGGCTCGGATCTCCATCCGCACCCGTGAGGCGCGACGTTTGGGCATGCCAGCGCCCATAGAGCGGCGGGACGATCATCGGATCCTCGTCATCCTCCACGCCGGCGATATGCGTGCCGGCATTCGCCGAAGTCGGGGTTTGCTCGCTGTAGTCCGCGGCCAGATTGACCAGCGCCGCCAGGCCTGTTTGGAAGGGGTGCGGATACGGGCTGCCCCACGCCTCAAACCGCCTGTATTCCGCCAAACCGTCCGAGCTGAGTGTCGAGAGCGGCGCCCGCAACGCTCCACCCAGACGCAGGATCCCTCCGAGATTCATGATGGCGGGGAGATTGGCATCCGGCACCTGCACATCCATGTCGCGCCGCCCCACCTGGGGATCGACCTTCTTCGGTTGCAGCAAACGCACGAGCGATTCGAAATCGCCCACATCTCCCGTCCGGAAATACCAGCGGTGGTAAAACGGGAAGAGCAAGGGTTCCTCGCGGCCGGAGTACACCTCCCATGCACTTTGGGTCCGGCTCGGTGACCCGCCGGGATTTTTTCCGAGCCCCGCCAGCCTCCCGGTTTCGAAAGTGGGGATGAGAAAGGCATGGTAGCCGGTGTTGGGCTTGAGGATGCGGGGAGAAAGTAGCCGCGAATACGCCAAGTCCTGGTCTTGCTGCAGCGTGGTGGTAAGTCCGGTAGCCATGACCGCCGCATTGTCCGGATCTCCCGCCAGCGCGCCGTTCACGTGCACGTGCGCCCAGGCCCACAGCTGGTCGGCCGGCGGCAGCACCTGGCCGGGGTTGGCGATGGTGATAAAGGGCAGCGGCCTGCCTTGCAGGTTGCCTCCCTCTTGAAATTCGGTATCCGCCTCCAGGACCGCAAGCGTCAGCCACGGGCGCAGCCGCTTTCCATCCGAGGAGGGCTTGGCGGGTGTATAGCGCCATGGGAAGTCCTCGTCGTAGAACTCGACGAATGGCATGTAATTGGTTTCAAAATTCGTGATCCAGTGCCGCGGTTCGGTGCGGATGATGACCTTGGGATCGATGCCAATGATGTCGCCTGGTCCATATAATCCGACGGTGTGCAAAATAGGCGGCGGGGCGGCTCCGCCGTCGATGCGGTCCACATTCAGTCCGAGGGTGACATCGAACGATCCGCGGATGGCGGTTCCGCCATCCAGATCGCTTTCATTGATGTGCGTTCCCAGCCCTTGACGGGCCCAAGGGAGGAAGGAATAGGCGGCCAGTGATTGCGGGCTCATACGGTCGTATTCACCTCCGCGCTGGGGATCACATGGATGGCATCCGAGAGGTCGGGGTCGGCTTTCACGGATGCCGTCAGGTGGGCTTGTGCCTCTGAATAAGTCCGGAACACGGCCGTGCTCGAGTAGGCGCGGTTGTCGGCCTGGAACGCAACGGTGAATTCATCGTCCCGGACGGCCACCTTCTGGGCGAACGGCTGCATCCGTGCCTTGCTCGCCCGGGAGACATCCGATCGCGCCACGGCGGCGCCGGCGCGGAAGTGCACAAACAGCCCGTCCCAGAATTTGAAGAAGCGTGTGCGGTACCGTTCATACGCGGTTTCCAGCAGGATGACCTCGTAACGCACATTGCGCAGCGCCATGGGGCCGGTCGTCCATCCGTCGCCCGCGGGGGCGAGTTCGATGCCGCTTTCGAAGGGCTCAAAAGCCGGCGCCGAGAGTTTATCCGCGTCGCTCATCTCACGGAATTGCGCCGCGGCGAATTTCTCGCGGGTCGGGCCCTTGACCGCGAGGGCGCCGCCCGGCGCGCTCAGCGTCGCTTTCGTGATGTCGGAGGGTTTCTGGTTGCCGATCTTCTGCCAGGTCAGGTTGAGCGGCGCGAAGCGTTGAGAAATCTGCAGCGTTCCAAGCGGGTGCAGGACCAATCCCCCGCTCTCCCCCAAGTCGCGCAAACTGACTCCCATGGCGCCGCCGCCCGGCGCGACGACGCGCCAGTTCTCGAGTTTGTCCAGTTCGGCCTGCAGTTGCGGCAACGCTTCGATCGGCGGAAGCACGTCCGCCCGGTGTTCACCGAAGGTGACTTCCACATCCACCGAGAAGGAGAAGAAGAGCAGCTGGATTTCCGCCGATCCGTTGATGTGCCACGGCGTGGGTCCCTCGAGGGAGGCGCGCAGGTGCACGCTGAACATGCCGATCCCGAACACCTTCACGCTGAACCCGACGGAGATTTCCACGATCAGGTAAAACGGCGAGAACTGCAGCAGGGCGTCGAAGCTGAAGAAGCCTTCCACGCTGAAAGCGTCGAACCCGAAGAAGGCGTCGGCGCGGACGCCCATCTGGACCGTGTTCGATGTAATCGCGAAATACGCCTCCGCGCGCACCCGCGCCCAGCTCTCATTAACAATGACGAGTGCGATCCGCGCCGGCGAAGGGAAGGGCAGCGGCGGAGCGGTAAAGCGCGGGTGGAAGCCGCCCACCGAGAGGATGAAGTTGGGGTTGTCGCTGAAGTCCATCAGGAGCCCCATCTCGCCCTCGATGGTGATGAACAACACCCGCGAATCATACATGGTGGCGAAGAACCAGAAGCGGCGCTTGTCGAACTCCAGCGCGCCCATAAAGGAAATTTGAATGACCAGGACGGCCTTCTCATCGTCGGTGGGCAATGCGAGCCGCAGACGCCCGAGGATCACGACGTTGCCCGGGATCTCGATGATCACCCCGAGCGACACGGTCACCAGCGCCGGCGAACCCCAGGCGATCTTGGCCATCGGCCCGATGAGGAATTTGCCCTCCTCGGGCGGGAAGATGGCGCGCAGGTCGCTTAGAATCTTCGGGGCGTTGGCGATGATGTTGGTGGGGAAGAGGATGCTGTTGAGCGCGCCGGTGCGCACACCCTGCACCAGCGGATCCAGCAGCACCGCCCGGTTCAACCCGAGCAACCCCCCGACTCCGATGAGGGAGAACCCGAACCCGAGTTGCAGGCCGGGATTGAACTCCGCCGTGATGATCACCAGGAGCGAAAACCCGGGCTGCCCGCCGGGCAGTTGCGTGTTGATCAGGCCGATCGCCTTGAGCGAGAGGAACTTTGCGACGGTCAGTTCCAGCGCGCCGGCGTACTCGCCCTTGTCGAAATCGAAATACAGGTAGCCCCCGCCCTGAACGACGCCGGCGTTGATCGCCAGCCCGACCCCGTTGGGCGGTTTGAACTTGAACGCCAGGTTGGCCGGTCCGAGGTTGCCCGATCCGTCCGAGGGAAAGGAGAGGACAGCTTGGATGCCCATGCGCTCGACCGCCACGGCGAGCGGGCCGAGCACTCCGGTGAAGGTGCTTGAGATTTCCCCGTTCAGCGTCCCCCCGCTGTCCAGCAGCAGGCCGATGTGCAACCCGTTGATGCTGATCGGCCCCACGACGATATGGGTTGGAAGCAGAACCTCCAGCCCGGCGCTGCCCGTGAAGGTCAGGCCATGCAGCCGCGACCAGAGCATCTCGAAATCGAAGTCGACCGAGAAGCCTTCGCCGCCCGTCAATCTACCGATAAAGGAATCCCCCTCGGATACGTCGAAGAAGAATCTTCCTCCCTTGACCGCGGCTTCGAGCAGGAAATCCACTTCCCCCCTGCCCACCAGGCCGGCGCCGCCGCCCATCGAGAACTCCTGCAGTTCAAAACCCCCGCCGCCCGGGAGGGAAAAGACCCGGGTGGGTGCGCCGCTTGGATCGCCGTAGCGCAGCCGGAGTTTTACGCTGCCCTGGAGGGCGGAACCGTCGCCGGAGAGTAGATTGGCCTGCAGATCCATCGGCTGGCGCGGCCGGATTTTCAGGATGACCCCGCGTTCCAGTTTCAGATCCGCTTCAATCACCAGATTCCACTTGTCGCCGAAGGGGAGCGGGAAGGTGAAGACCACGGCTCCCTCGGCATACGGATACATTCCGATCCCGGCGTCGTTCCCGGCGCCGGAGGCGCGCAGCCCGACCAGCACCAGCCCGACCGCGAGGTTATCCCATCCGAGCCCCATCAGCAGCGGCACGTTGAGCATCGGCATCGGATCGGAGTCGGCGGCCGGAACCGGATGGCCTTCGATTCGTTCCTCGATCACCCGCGGCAAGGGCCCATAACGCGGCGGGTAAGACAGGATCGCCAGAATGGCGGAAAGGTTTTTCAACAACTTTCCGATATCGGCCGTGGAAGTCCCCCATCCATATACCTCCCCTCCCCAGTTGCCGCTTCCGGAGAGCAAATCACCCAGAAGGTCGAAGCGCAGTGTTAGGCGGGTATGCGCCGGCTGGTAGTTGGCGCTGTCCGCGGGCTTGGATTCAATGTCGAACAGTCCGCCAAAGACCAGAAGGGTGTAGAGGAAGAAATGACGATCACGCACATAAGAAATGACCAGGTAGCTCAGCAGGCGGGGCAGGAGTTCCGTATCAATGCGGGTGCGTGCGATGTAGTCGCTTGTCAGGCCGGGAAGGCTGGGCAGCAACGCGGCGATGTCCATGATTTGTCCGACGCAATCAACCACGGATTGGCCAAGTTCCACATAACGCGGCGCCATGACCGACAAGTTGTCCTGGTCGGCTGGGGAGGAATTGAAAATGGCTTCCAGCCGGTGGATGACCGTCGCCACATCCGCCCCCGCCAGCCCGATATCCGCCACACCCGTCGGCAGACCGAAGCCCAGATCTTTGAGCAGCAGGGCGACTCTCTGCGGGCTGGTGAAGGCGGATTCTAAGGGTTCAATGACCAGGCCGAGTTCCAGCAGGAGGGATTGCAGGGCATCTCTCGGCATCCTAGTACTCCTTAGCGATCCACTTGCTGGTGGTGAAATCGAAGGATCCGGAATGTCCGACGACTCCCAACCGTGCGGGATTGGTATCGACGCCCAACGCGCGCAGGTAGGCGTCCGCATCGCTTTCATTTATCCATTTGAGGATTCGGGATGGGGACGCGGCCGGCGGTGAGGCCTTTAGGGCATTCAGCAATTCATCGGCTTTCGCATTCCATAAATCCAGCCAGGTACGCCGGCCGCCGGTGGTCGGCGTGGTGAGCGCGGGATCCGTGATGCTGGAGAATCCAAGGTGTTCCGCCCACAATCTCCGGCGAAGTTCGTCGGGCAGCGTGCTGGGCGGCAAACCGTCCACCCCATTAAATATCAGGGCATTAACCTCGGTGGATCTTTGCTTTTCCGTCTCCCATGGCGCCAAAAACTCGCCGCGGACAAGTGAGACGCCGTCCAGGTTCGCGCTCCCAACGGTCGCCCATTCATTATTGACAATCGCCACCTTGGAATGGATATAATTCCGGATGATGCGGGAGGGGGACACCAAAGTGTCGTGGGTCCAGCGGGTGAAGACGCCGAAGCGATTTTGCGCGCCGATCTCTTGAAGAGAACGACGAATTTCATTTATTCTGTGGGCTTGCCAGATACTATACCCGGGCAGATCCACCTTGCAGTTGATGAGCATAATAACTTCGAGATTGGGTTTGGCTGCCATGGCAAGCTTTATGGCATCCGCGATCGCCGGTTCAGTGAAGTATTGATTTTCCAGATACACAAAGGGATTTGCCGCCGGGGAACGCGTGGCCTCGGCAAATGCCCGCTGGTATGCCTCCAGAACTCCCGTTTCTCCATTGGGGAGGCCCGTAAACGTATCCGCCGGAAGAGTACGCACGATCTGGACGGGCGCGTTCGGACTCGCGGCCGGCGCGGCCGGCGTGGTGCTCGGGGGCGCCGTTCCAACCCTGTTCCAATGCATGAGGAACACTTCTTTTATAAAGTCAACCGCCGGACCCTCGATCGCCAGACCCACATCGTGGATGGGCACTCGAATATCTCCCGCACGCGTAAAATTGTTGGTGGATGTCCATGTCAACCCCATGGGTCCATGGACCGTGAAAGAGACGGAGGGCAGCAGCGTATGCACCATCGGCCCCCGCCGCGGATCGTTGATCTTGTGATCCGGTCCGTCAAAATACTCCTGGAGCAACGGCGAGCCGATGATGTGCGCCGCCAGTGAATCCACGACCACGCACTTGGCGTGCATGGGAATGCGGATATCCGTGGGATACCGCCGGACCTCGATGGTGTGACCGGTCCGGCTGGTGAAATAATTTTGCACCGGCCCCGCGGTTACCACGGGATATGGGAGTGGTATGCTGCTGCCGGGAACCGTGGCATCGCGGATTAATAACCTGACAACCACGCTTGCCGGCCTTCGGTTGAGGGTCAGGAGCAAATCCTCCAGCCGGATCCCAATGGTGGGAATTCCCGTCCCGCTGGGAGGGATGACCGGCGGCGGATCGGGGTCGAACCTGAGGAAAACGTGTTCGATATCGTAATAAAAAAGCTGCAGGTATACGTTGGAGGTCGCCCGCAAAAGATCGATTTCCAGTTCGTGCCAGGCGTCCACCGCGTCAATTTCCAGCCTGACGCGGTTGGAATTGGAAAGGTAATGATGCAACCCGGTCATGTTGGTGACTCGCCATCCGCGCACATCCAGCCTGCGCAAAGTGATCACTCCGAGATTCCACGATGTGCCCAGAATAAGCAGGGTGGAGATAGTGATCGACAGGGTGGGAGTGGAGAACGGTGCCGATTCCCAAAGCTGCCGCTTAACCACATCGAATATCCGCACCCTCAGGGATATGGAAATGGAAAAGATTGGGGTGGGAGGGCTCAAATGCGGAACGAGCCAATTCGCAATCATTGCCGAAGGAAAAATAAAATTTCCCGAACTCGATGTGGTGGTGCTCTCGATCTTGAATTCGTTCGGA